>NZ_LT629786.1:3420958-3731954 GCF_900105675.1 Pseudomonas synxantha
CCGCGAGCAAGGCCGGACTGCTTTCACTGGCACGCACACTCTCGGGAGAACTCATCGAGCGTGGCATACGCGTCAATGGGTTGAGCCCAGGCCCAACTGAAACAGCAGCCCTGGGCAAACTGGGTTTACCCGCCGCCGAGCAAGAAGCGTTGCGCGAGAGAATCCGTCAACTGGTCCCCATCGGGCGCCTGGGAACCCCGTGGGAGCTGGCCAAGGCCGCGGTCTATCTGGCCTCTGACGAATCGACGTTCGTCGTGGGGACAGAATTACTGGTGGATGGCGGCGTCGGCAACTTGTGAGCTACACGTGCAGGTCAAGTCACTCTGTCCGCAGCAGAGAGGGCTGGCGGGACTCGAGCAGTTTATCCACGAGCTCGACAACCCGGCCCCACGGGGCCCATGAGTGATCCAAGCGGGTGGTGTGGAGAGCTGCGACAGGTATTGGCGCACGGCCCTCACACCCACGAGGTGGCGGAAGAAATCGAACATCGGTGCGTCATTGGTCGAGTCGACGCAATAGGGCACCGCATCACGGAGCTCATTGATATCCAGGTCATAAACCTCAGCCAGAATACGCCTGGACATACTCAGCATGTCATAGCCGCCAAGCCAACCCAGGCCCCATAAATTATTCACAGTAACGTCGGCGCCTGCTTCCTCCAACGCCTCCACTAACGCTTGCCGAGTATCGGAGTGCTCCGGCAGGGAAAACGCCAGACTTGTCAGCCTCAACGGCTGGTCACTGGCCAGCATTGCTTCAGGCACCCTGGCTTGAACGTGTCGAGCGATGGCCTGCACCTGACTCAATACCCTGGGCTGCTCGATTTCGGAGTGCCAAAACTACCGACACAGCTCATGTCCACCGACTGTACGTTGGAAAAACACCCCTCCATTTTCCCCAATCACTCCGTCAACAGGCCACCTCCGAGCCATTTGATCGCAACACCCGGCAGGCGCCGCAGTGACTGGAACAACGCAGATGCCACAGGCCTGCAAACGCTCTAGCGCTGTGTACGTAGCGGCGGCCAAACGGCCGTTGCGAGTCAGGGTTTCATCCATGTCGGAGAGAACAAATCGAACGCAATGGAATTCGGAATCAGAAGCTCAAAATAACGATTGCATAGAGCTCCTCTTTTTCTTTGAAAAGGCTCCTATCTCCTACCCAAGACCTTTTCTCTAGCTCTAGCGACACACTGATTATTACAACAAACATAACAAACGATTATACATACCTAATTTTATATTCTTTTTATGGGGCTGTCGTTTCGTGGAATAGTCCCAGTCTGCCGTATCAGATCGCGTACTCATGTCCAACCCCCATCACCGCCAGTTCACTCTGCTTTTTCGCCCATCCAGAACTATGCATCCCAACATGCAGACAACCTGTCTGATCCAATATCGCCTCACAAACTGATCATCATGTTCAGTTGCTCGTACCGCAGGGAGTCCGCATGTTACGCCGGGTGGTCACACTCAAAATGGCCACGTTCTTGACGCTGCTACCTATCCCAACATCGTACTCACCGCCATCGATTCGGATGTGATCAAAACCTACGTCGAACTCGGGATGGGGATTGGTATCGTTGCCGAAATGGCCTACAGCGCCGAGCAAGATAAAAGCATTATCTGCCTCGAACAGGAAAACCTTATACCACCGAACATCGCCAGCATCGCCGTGCGGCATGGTACTTTTCTACGCGGCTACGCTATCGCATTCATTCAGACACTGATCCCCGACCTCAGCAGCGAGGCGATCCGCACAGCCGTTGAAGGTAGTAGTGACATGACGTGCCTCCCATGTGTCACGCAGCCGAATTAAGCGCGTCAACGGCCAAAGACCGCTTATTGGGCAATAAACCTCAGCGGAATTTCTTTCAATAGGTTCCGCTCTGCAAGCTCATACTCGCCTTCCTTGGTCAGCCTATGCAGCAGCGCCTCTTTGAGCCGGTAAAAGTCATAGCCACTGCGCTGACGCGGACGGGGAAGATCAATATCAACAATATCCTTGATCCGGCCAGGACGGGGTTGCAGCACTACCACCCGATCCGCAAGGTATATCGCCTCCTCCACATCATGGGTCACCAGTACCGTGGTAACACGATAGCGTTGGCGGATGTTCAACAGTTCGTCTTGAATCTGCTGCCGAGTGAGTGCATCCAATGCACTGAACGGCTCGTCGAGGAGTAAAAGACGAGGACTGGTCACCAGGCCTCGGGCAATGGCAACGCGTTGTGCCATACCGCCAGACAGCTGGTGGGGATATGCCCGGCTGAATTTCTCCAGGCCTACCAACTCGACCATTGACTCGATCCTCTTACGCTTTGCCTCTGGGTCAAGCACTGTATTGCCCAGTGCCAGACCGATATTTTCGCTGACGTTAAGCCATGGAAATAGTCGGTGCTCTTGGAAAACAATTCCACGGCCACTGCCAACTCCTTCCACCGGCCGACCATCAATGCTGATGTTTCCACTGAATGCTCTGTCCAGGCCAATCAACAGTCGCAGCAGCGTGGACTTTCCGCATCCGCTGGCACCCACAATGGCGACGAACTCACCGTCGGCGATATCCAGGCTCACGTCCTGTATGGCCTGGAAGTCTCCGTCTTCGAGCTTGAACACTTTGCTTACGTGACTGAAACGGACGACGGGATCTGCCGCGGTTTTCATTGATGTCTCCAGCGCGTCGCGCTCTTTTCAAGTATCTGTCCGAGGCTGTTCAGCGTGGCCCCCGTCAAACCGATAAGTATCATGCAACTGATAATCTGATCGGAGCGCAATAACTGCTGGGCCCCGATCATCAGACTGCCGATGCCGCCATTGGAAGGCATGAAATATTCCGCACCGATGGTGCCCAGCCAGGCGTAGATCATCCCGAGGCGCAAGCCACTGAAGATGGCGGGCGCCGCGCCGGGCAGGATCAGGCACCGCATACGTTTATAGGCGGTCAACTGCAGTACCCGCGAAGTCTCATGCAAGTGTTCCGGCAGATGAGCGACTCCACGGTACGTGGCAATAAACAAGGGGAAAAATGCAGCCATTGCCACAAATGCCCATTTGGCGGCTTCACCCAATCCGAACCATGCCGTCAGCAACGGCACCCAGGCGAAAATCGCGATCTGGCGCAACGCCCCCAGACTGGCGCCCAGCAATCGTTGGGCACGAGCAGAGACACCCAGCAGTAATCCCACCACCACACCCAGCGTACCGCCCAGGACGAAGCCACCCAGCGTGCGCCCCAACGTCATGCCAAGTGCCGCGGGCAGTTGCCCGTTTGCCAAACCGTGCAGCAGGGTTAGCACCACTTGCCCAGGGGAAGCCATCGACTGCGGATTCAACCAGCCTTGCCAGCTGCCGGCTTGCCAAACAGCGATCAGTGCCAACGGAAGCAGCCAGGGAATCAGCCATTGCTGCGTCGAATGGTGGCGGCCGGGCTTCAGCTCGGCCAGCGCAGGATGGGGCCAGAATACCCAACGTCGGTCGATCCAACTGATGCCACTATCCATGCTTACGCCAATGATGCCGATCAACACGATGCAGACGAACACGATATCCAGCATGAATAGCTGACGGGCCCAGACCATCAAGTAGCCTATGCCTTCGCTTGAGGCCAGGAGTTCGACAGCGAGGAGTGATGACCAGCCTGCGGACAATGCCAACCGCACGCCAGCCATGAGGGAAGGCGCCGTCGCCGGGATAATCACGCGGCGTATGAGCGACAGCCTGGACAGTCCCATGACCGATGCCAGCTCTCTCAGCGTTGGTTGTGCATCCCGTACCCCAACCAAGGTGTGCAGCGTAACGGGCACCACGACCGCCTTGATCAGAACGGCGATTTTCAGCCACTCGCCAATACCCAGGAAGATCATCAGCAAGGGTATCCATGCCAGCGTAGGAATCTGGGCCAGGGCCGTGAAGGTCGGGAGTACCAGTCGCTCGGCGATATGGCTTGCCCCCAGCCACGCACCCAGCACTGCGCCCGTGATAACGCCAGCGACAAGGCCCAGCATCAACCGACCCAGACTGATCGCCAGGTGGGTCCAGAGTTCGCCTTGGGCAAGTTCAACTGCACTTTGCCAGACTAGCGCAGGTGCCGGGAGGATCTGCTCGCTCATCCAATGCCGCTCGCTGGCGACCCACCACAACACGAATATCGCCAAGGGCACCAGCCACGGTTGCACGCGCCTGGCTGATATCAACATCAGGCTGCGGAGAAATCGGGGTTTCGCCCGTTGCGTTGGATGGCCGTAGGTGTTGGATATCATGATTAACCTGAGGGGCGGATAGCGGGCTATTGTCCGCTGTGTGGCTGACCGTCCGGCAAGCGCAAACAGCGAATAATTTTTATGCGTGTGATGCATTGGATCGCACGCTGCGAGCGAGGCAACAATGCCTGCATCAACCATTAATGGGGGAGCCTTATAATCACGTGCCCCCTGCGTAGTGAAAGACTTTCTGGGCATAGCGTGCATCCGCTGGGGAATATGAACTTTATCAAGTCCTGCAGATGCTTAAGCTACGCAACAATGATTGGTCTGCCCGTTGTCTGCTGCCCGGCACTGACCTATGCCTCGCAGTTCAGTACGTCGACAGCATTTTCCACCCAAGGTATCGGTGTCGCCAGCAAGGTGCAGTTAACCGTTCAAGAGGTTTCATCACCGCGCACGTTCACGCATGGTGTCACCCGTCTTACCGACATCGTGTACGCAACGCCTGATGGTCACCGACCTTTGACGCTGGATCTTTACCTGCCTCAACGGCCTGTCGGCCACCGTCCGCTGATTGTCTATGTGCATGGTGGAGGCTGGTCCAGCGGACATTCACGGGTAGCCGGGGCCTTCGAAGACTTTCCGGCCGTGCTCGCGCGTTTTGCGGCACAAGGCTACGTCGTCGCCTCACTGAATTATCGGCTCAGTGCAGAGGCTGCATTTCCATCAGCCCTTGAGGATGTACGCACCGCCGTTGAGTGGCTGCAAGAAAGGCATCGGGATTACGGCGTCGATCCAAGCCGAATGGCGATTTGGGGCAGCTCGGCCGGCAGTCAGCTTGCCGCGCTTGCCGCACTTGACTGTAATCACTCGGCCAATCGAACCGCACCGTGCGCCAAGGTGCTCATCAGTTGGTTCGGTATATTCGATTTTTCAACCCTGGTGAAAGACCTGCGGTTCGCGGCCATCATTCAGGCCTCTCGAAGATACCTGCACTGCCCAGACGGTCCATGTGCCGCTGCGACTCTGAACGCGGCGAGTCCGATCAACCATATTGGCAAGTCGGCACCGTCGGTGCTGTTGATTCATGGCATGGCCGACCAGGTAGTCCCCAGCCAGCAATCCGAAGCCATGGCGCAAGCACTCCAGCGCCAGGGGGTACAGGCGACGTTGCTGCTTTTGCCGGACGTGAGTCACAGCTTTGTCGGCAAAGATCAGATCGCCACCCGAGCGGCTAATTACGCAGCGCTGGAGGCAACGGCGCAGTTTTTGGGTGAGCATCTCTAGGCAACCAAAGCGCAAGGACGCCAAGGAGTGGCAGGCAGCTTGCGCAGGTGAACGTTGCGACGATTCCCCAGTGATCCGACATCACGCCCAAGCCTGCGGCGGCGATGCCACTGATTCCGAACGTCAGGCCAAAGAAGGCGCCGGCCACCAAGCCAATCCTGCCGGGTACCAAGTTCTGGGCCATCAGCAGGATTGCAGCGAACGCCGACGCTATGACGATCCCGATCACTATTGACAACCCGATCGCCACCGCCAGGGGGGCGTGAGGCAGCCATAGCGCAAAAGGACAGGCTCCCAGGATGGAAAGTGTAATGACCGGACGCATCCCCAGTCGATCAACCAGTGGGCCGCCGAGTAACGTGCCAGCGGTGATGGCCAGCAGAAAAACAAACAGCAATATCTGCGCCTGCGCAATAGTGACGGCAAAACGCTCGATCAAAAAGAAGGTGTAGAAGTTGGCAATACAAGCCAGATAGATGTATTTGGAGAGCAACAGCAGCGTCAGCAACAATAGTGCCTTGATTTTTTTTCCACGGCTGAGCGTGGCCAGCGAAGCGCTCGAAAAGCGCACCGAAGGAATGTGTGAGCGGCTGATCTGCAGGGCTCTACGCAGTAGCAACAGACCGCATACCGCCAGACCTGCCAAGCACAACGCCATGTGCTTGATGGGCATGATGAGCAGTGTCGCCAACAGTAGCGGCGCGACCGCCGACCCAATGTTTCCGCCCAGTTGAAACACCGATTGCGCCAACCCCAGGCGGCCCTCCGAGGCCGCGCGGGCGGCACGCGACCCTTCAGGGTGAAAGATCGACGAGCCTAAACCCACGGCGGCTGCAACCCACAGGAAATCGGTGAATCCATCGGCAAAGGCGAGCAACGTCATCGCGACGATCATGCACATCATCGCCCAGGGCAACAGCCTGGGGCTGGGTCGATGGTCGGTATACCAACCCACGACCGGTTGGCACAGCGAACCGATCAGATGAAACATCAGCGTGATCAACCCCAATTGCGAATAGGACAGTTGAAAACGTATTTGCAGCTCAGGGTAGAGCGAAGGCAAGACGGCCTGGAAAAGATCGTTGAGGCTATGGGCAACCGCGATGAGCCAGAGTGCAGGAGCCAGGCGAGCAGGGCTGGAAGCAATAGAAGTTGAGGGGATCATGGGGATGGCAGAAAGAGCGAGCGGAGTCGGCAGTAGAGCCCATCTTCCTGATCGCGCGCCAATGCATTCTGCTCATCTTTTTTTTGCGCATTGCACATAACCGTTAGAAACCTTTCTGGTGCCGGCTTATATCTTTATAGAATATAAATAAGTGGTTTCGGTATTTACTGATTGGGTTTGTAGTGTGGTTAAACGTCGCCGTGCAAGCCAGTTACACCGCTGGCTGATCCTCACGGAGTCGGAAATCTTGATGTCGTCGCGTCCCCATAAAGTTGTCTCCCTCCTAGGCCTGGGACTTGTCCTGGGTACACTGGCCTTCAGTACTGCGCAGGCGGACGAGCTGCAACTCAACATTGCGGTCTCGGATATCGGTGCCGGTGGGAAACCTGCCGGTGGCGGTCTGGTCGATGTCATCCACTCGCAACAACGACTGGAAAAGGCACTGAGCGCCGATGGTGTCACGGTCAACTGGCACTTTTTTAAAGGCGCGGCACCGCTGATCAATGAGTCCTTTGCCAACGGCCAGGTGGATCTCGCCTACCTTGGAGATCTGGGCGGCATTGTCGGTAAGTCCGGCGGGCTGGATACCCATGTCGTTGCGGTCGCGGCACGTGGCGTTGCGCACTATCTCGCCGTGCCTCCGGGTTCCTCGATTCATACGATGGCGGACCTGAAAGGCAAGCGGGTCGGACTGTTTCGAGGTACCGCCGCCCAGCTTTCGTTTATTGGTGCGCTGCGCACTGCGGGCCTCACCGAGAAAGACCTCAGTGTCATCAACCTGGATTTTGCCGCGGCCAGTGCCGCGCTAGCTGCCAAACAAATCGACGCCACCTGGGGAGGCGCGAATGTGCTCGCCGTGCGAGACCGTGGCCAGGCACAAGTGCCAGTTTCCACGCGCACCCTCGGCGGTGCAGGCGAGCTTGCCGGGCTGGTTCTGGTCTCAGGTCGCTTGATGAGCGAGCACCCGGATTGGGTACGCAGAATCGTTGAGATCCAGCGAGAAGCTTCAGCCTGGGCGAGCGCCGCCGAAAACCGCGATGCCTATATCCAGTTGCTCGCTGATCAGGCGGCATATCCAGCCAGTCTGCTGCGTGCGGACCTGGAGGGGGCTCCGGACTTATCGGTGTTGTTGTCTGCGGAGTTGGATCCCCCTTTTGTTGAACGCCTCAGGCAAGCCGTCACTACAGCCAAAGAGGCTCGATTGATCCGCCGCGACATCGATGTTGATCAATGGTTGGCACCGCAATTCTTGCAACAGACCACCCCCTGAGTCTTCCCATTTACCCCTGCTGACAGCGCCGCGCTGTCAGCCTGGCCGAACTCGCACGCTGGAAACGCCCATGAAACTTTATCCTCAGCAAAAATACCTCCCTTTGGTCACCAGCATCGCGCTGGGTCAGGTACTGGCCTATGTGGCGACGGGGGCCCTGGCCGACACCGATCCCCAGTTGGCCACTGTACACGTTGAGGGCGCACGTCAGGCGGACCCGCAGCAGCCGCCCACCTCGACTCAAAAGTTGAGCGGCAAGACACTCGAGCAGCAAGGGGTTTATCGATTGGAGGATCTGCAGCAACTGGCGTCCGGTCTTGATGTGGCAACCGTCGATCCTTATGACACTCGCCTGACCATTCGCGGAGTGGGCGATGGCGGTGGCACTGAAATCAATATCGGCATGCCAAGCGGTGTGGGGCTGTTTCTCGATAACGTTTACCTCAGTCGCCCGGGCATGATGTCCAATGATCTGCTGGACATCGAAAGTGCCGATGTATTGAGCGGGCCGCAGGGAACGCTCTATGGTTTCAACACCACCGGCGGTGCCATCGATATCCATAGCCGCAAGCCAACTTTCACCCCTGAAGGCTCCCTGCGCCAGTCCATCGGGCAGCGTGGTTACACCCAGACGCAGGCAATGTTTTCCGGTCCATTGACCGACACCCTGGCTGGGCGCATCAATCTGTCCCATACCGAGAAAGGCGGCTACATCAAAAATGAGTACACCGGGCACGAACTGGGCGGCAGCAACCAGGACGGGATGCGCGGGCAATTATTATGGCAGCCGGCAGATGACTTCAGCCTGCGCATCATTGCCGACCTCAACAAGTCGACCAGCTACCCGGTGTCGGTGCTCGATAAAGCCAATGCGATCAACGGCACCGTCCCCTATCTGAATCGCGCAGCCCTGGTAGGAGCCCATGTTGTCGGCGGTGGCTATAAGGTTAACACCGACGATGAAAACGAGGCCTATGTCCGCCAGGGAGGGCTTTCCGTGCAAGCCGACTGGACACTTGCTGACGGCTATAATCTGAGGACGGTTTCGTCGTACCGCTATTTTGGCTACCAACCCAACAATACCGATGGGTTGGATGTTCCATTGTTTGCCGGCAGCGGTGGCGATGTGCGTGATCGCGTCTGGTCGCAGGACATTCGCCTGGACTCCCCCAAGGGCGAACATTTCGACTATGCGTTGGGAGCAACCTACTGGGGCGAGGACCTTAATACATTTGCCCACGATTACTATGCGTCTGGCAGCCAGACAACCCAGTACTACGGCACAAACGCTAACACCGGCAAACTGGTCAAGCGCTGGGGTGAAATCAACGATACGGTGTTCTCGCTCTACGCCCAAGGGACTTGGCATGTGACCGACGAGTTCGACATTACCGGTGGTATTCGCAACAGCTACGAGAAGAAGTCCGGGTCATTCCGTCGAGCCAACAAGAACGATTTTGACTCCGGCAAGCTTAATCAGTACAGCCAGCTTCCGGCGGCGATGCTCAACTTCAATTACTACTTCATGCCCAATCTGCAGGGCTACCTGACGATCGCGTATGGCGAAAAATCGGGTGGGCTGAACGTCTCGTCCGGCGCAGCCGGCAAAGCAGGCCTCGGCAGTTTGTTGATTGATCCGGAAAGCACCCGGGGCGGTGAGTTAGGTTTGAAGAGCCATTGGCTGGATAACCTTATCTCGGTTGATGCCGCGTTGTTTTGGTCCGAAGTGCGCAAGTTCCAAACCACCGCCTACGACCTCGAAAGTCAGAGCAGTTATTTGATCAACGCCGGAACCATGCGCTCCCGCGGCCTGGAAACCAACCTGACGCTCAAGCCACTGGACGGTTTGACCGTCAATTTCAACGGTACGCTGCTGGACAACAAGTACCTGGACTTCAAAGACGGTAAATGCCCGGCCGAAGTGTCGCTTGCGCCGAAGCCGCCCGCATCCTGCGACATGAGTGGCGAACGGGTATTCCGCTCGCCCAAGGTCAC
The DNA here is from genome assembly GCF_900105675.1 of Pseudomonas synxantha. Taxonomy (NCBI): domain Bacteria; kingdom Pseudomonadati; phylum Pseudomonadota; class Gammaproteobacteria; order Pseudomonadales; family Pseudomonadaceae; genus Pseudomonas; species Pseudomonas synxantha. The sequence goes on from NZ_LT629786.1 coordinate 3,430,880, forward strand.
TTACAACCTGACCAGCCGATATGAGTGGCAAACGTTCGGGGCCTTGCAGGCGTTCGTGTCCGGTCGTTACTCCTATCGCACCTGGTCGTACGGCACGGTCGATAACTCGCAATTCACACGGGTACCGGGTTACGGATTGCTGAGCCTGTCGACCGGGCTCGGCGGCAAATACGGTGACGGCAACTGGAACGCTTCTTTGTGGGCCAACAACGTTACCGACAAGCGCTATTACCGCACGCTGAATACCGGCGATTACGGTTCTGCGTTTGGCGTGCTAGGTGAACCACGTACCGTAGGTATGACCCTCGGCTATGACTTCTAGAGAACGGCACCGATGAACAATTTTCTCCTGGATCGACGCAGTTTCATGCGTGCCAGTGCCGTGATGGCCGGCACCCTACCCTTCGCTAATAGCGCAATGGCGTCCACGTCCACGTCGACCTCGGCCAACATGCCGGAAACCCAACTTGGCTGGTTGGGCCAGGACGCACCATCCTCTTTCACTGGCGTGACCTGGGGTACGCCATGGCCGCAGGGAAAGGTCGCGGCGGGCAGTCAGTTCCAGATACGTGGCAATGACGGTTCCTTGCCATTGCTGCAAACCTGGCCGCTGGCCTATTGGCCCGATGGCAGTTTGAAGTGGACCGCTCATGCCATCGGGCCGCAGGCCAGCGCCGCTGCGAATTACGATCTGCGTCCAATCTCTGCCTCGGGCCCTGAACCCGCCTCCCTGGTCAAGGAGCAGGATGGCGAAATCCACATCGACACCGGCTTACTGCAGTGCGTGATCCCTCGCCACGGGACGGTCCTGATCCGTAGCGTCAAGCGATTGGGGCGGCCTGGGTTAAAGAACGGTCACTTGGTTTTGCAGGTCCAAGGCGACCCGGACCAGGCATCAAGCACGGTGAGGCAGTACCTAAGCCAAGTAGAGCGTGTCGTGGCAGAGCAGACCGGACCGGTGCGCGCCGTGATCGCTTTGCACGGTACACACCGGCGGCTAGATGGTGATGAAACACTGATCCCTTTCATCGTGCGCGTTTACCTGTACCTAAACAGCGAGACCCTGCGTGTGATTCACACGTTGGTGATCGACGCTGACGAAACGCATGACTTCATCAAAGGGGTCGGGCTGCGTTTCGATACGCCGCTAGATGCACCGTTACATGATCGGCATGTGCGTTTCGTCGGTGCCAATGGAGGCTTATTCGCCGAAGCTGTGCGGGGCCTTACGGGGTTGCGGCGCAATCCTGGCGACGCGATCATGCGCGCGCAGGTCGAAGGACGAAGCACCGGCCCCGTGTCAGGATTTGCGCCTGAAGTCGCCGATCGTCTGCAATATATCCCGGCGTTTGGCAGCTATCGATTGCTTCAGGCTCACCCAGACGGCTTTCATATCAGCAAACGTACCTCGTCCGGACAAAGTTGGCTGCACAGTGCCACCGGGGAGCGGGCAGCAGGTGTTGGTTACTTGGGGACACCGCAAGGCGGCGTGGTCTTCGGTCTGCGTAATTTCTGGCAAAGCTATCCAGCACAACTGGATATCGAACGGGCGCACACCGAACAAGCGCAAATCACCCTGTGGTTATGGGCTCCACAAGCCGCACCAATGGATATGCGCGCCTACCACGACGGCTTGGGAGAAGACAGTTTCATCAAACAGCGTGAAGCACTGGAAATCACGTACGAAGATTACGAGCCAGGCTTTGGTACCTCCATGGGAGTCGCACGTACCAGCGAATTAGAACTGCAATTCGTGGTGGCAACGCCAAGCGGATCGCAACTGCAGCAAATAGCACAACGGATTCAAGATCCACCGTTGCTGCTGGTATCCCCTGAGCGTTTGCATGCTGCCGCTGTCTTCGGACCCGATTGGGCGCCGCCAAAGACGGATAACGGCCGCAAACAGGAAATCGAGGCGCAACTGGCTTGGTATTTCGAGTTCTATCGCAACGAAGTCGCGCAGCGTAAGTGGTACGGTTTCTGGGACTATGGCGATGTCATGCACACCTACGATGAGCAACGCCACGTCTGGCGTTATGACGTCGGCGGGTTTGCCTGGGATAACTCCGAACTGAGCACTGATTTGTGGCTGTGGTTTTACTTTTTACGAACAGGCCGTCAGGACGTGTTCCGCATGGCCGAAGCGATGACTCGTCACACTGGCGAGGTTGACGTCCATCACATCGGTCGCTTTGCCCCGCTGGGTTCACGGCATAACGTGCAGCACTGGGGCGACAGCGCCAAACAATTGCGTATCTCCACTGCCGCCAATCGCCGATTCCTTTATTACCTGACGGCGGATGAGCGTGTCGGTGACCTGCTGGATGAGCAAGTGGAAGCCTTGCGGACGCTACGCAACGTCGTACCAGGTCGCAAGATCGGTCAACAGCGTGATGTTCGGAACGGCTACGCCAGCATTACCTTTGGCACGGATTGGGGCGCTATTGCCGCCGCCTGGTTGACGGATTGGGAGCGTAGCGGCGACCCCGCCGTTGCTCGGCGCCTGCTTAACAGCATGGAGTCGATTGCCGCGCAGCCCCACGGTTTTTTCACAGGGTTGGGCACTATGGAACTGGACACCGGCCGCTTCGACATCGACCAAAGCGGCAAGCTATCCGTATCTCATTTGTCCGCGGTGTTCGGGCTTGCGGAAATTTGCAGTGAACTGCTGCAACTGTTGCCTTCGGCAAACTTTGAACGGGCCTGGTTGGACTATTGCCGCTTATACAATGCGCCGCTGGCAGAGCATCAAAAAGCTCTCGGGGAACCCCTCCCCAACTTGAACCTGGCGCAAGGGCATGCTCGTTTGACGGCTTTTGCCGGTTATCGATTGGGCGATGCAGCCTTGCAGGACCGTGCCTGGAAAGAGTTCTTCGCTGGAGCTGGCGGCATTCCGCAGCCCAACCGCAATCTGCATAAGGTGGTGCAGCCGAACTACCTGTACCCACTGGATGAACCCGACCCAGTGTCGGTCATTGATGAACACTCCGGTACATCCGCCACCGCCAACCTGTCAACCAATGCTGTCGCTCAATGGGGCTTGACCGCTATTGCATTGCTGGCCTTTGAGCAGGCCGAGCACTGACCTATTGGCCTTCAAATCATCTGTTCAGAGACTGTTCTCATGCCTCACCCGAGCCTTTTATCGGCGACTGCTGTCGAGTTTCAGCCCAGCGGTATCCGCGATGACTTTCCCGCGCTTGACCCTCAGCGCTGGCGCATCGAAACCGAGCAACCCAATGACTCCCGCGTGTTTGTCGAATCCAGCAGACTGATTATGGACACCCGCGCCGGAATGACCGTATGGCTGCAACAGCGCCTGGCCGGTGCCTACCGAATCGAGTTTCTGCGACAGGTGCTGGTGGCCGGCCAGGCTAACGATCGGCTGTCCGACATGAATATTTTCTGGGCGGCCCACGATCCCGGTGAGCCAGGCTTACATTCGCGGGATGGCGTGCTGGAATCCTACGACTCAATGGCCGCCTATTACGTGGGCATGGGGGGAAACACCAACACCACCACGCGCTTTCGCTATTACGACGGGAGCGGCAATCGCCTGCTGCTGGGGGAGCGGCTGGACGCCGCTCATTTGCTGGAGGTCGGACGTATTTATCGGATCCGCATTGACGTGAGTTCTAAATCAACTGCGTACTGGGTCGATGGTGAGCCTGTGTTTGAACAACGCCTGGATGGACCTCCCGCTCCTGGCTATTTCGGCTTTCGCTCAGTGTGGTCGCGTCAGGCAATCAGCCGCTTCAGTGTGCAAGCCCTGTAAGGGGGAGTTCAGCGAGCTCGCCCTGGGGTGGGTTCGCTTCCAGCATCTGCATCGCAGCGTCCGCCTCGTGGAAGGCGTCAATCAGGTTCTGAGCCAAAAAAGACACCTTATAGCCGGAGCGGCTGATAATACCGTAATGCGTAAAGAACTCCGGAGCCAACGGATCCAGTCCCCGGACATTCAGAACCTTGAGCCCCTGACGCAAATAGGGGTTGTTGTGGCTGACGTTGGTGGTACCGATGGCATCCGAATGCTGGATAACGCTGATCAGACTATAGCCGCTGTCACATTCAATACTGGTCTGGAAATCCGGCCGCCCGCTTAATTCCACCAATGCCTTGCGCAGGTTGGGCGGACGTACCGTACCGGCCAACGGATAGCTGAACAATTGCTCGACGGTGATTTCATCCTGCGATGCCAGAGGGTGTTCGCTGCGGCAGCAGAAACCCCACTGATGATGACTGAGCAGTTCCACACGATAGTCCGGATCGTGCTCGAAATTGCGTGCGTCCGCGACGAAGAACTCACACTCCTCGGCAAGCAGCCGCTGACCCAGGGCCTGCCAGTTATCCACATGAAAACGCAGTCTAACCTTGGGCAGTCGCCGCGTGAACACCCCCAGCGCCTGCGGCATTAGCCATGCGGCCGGTGCCGGCCCGCAGGCAAACGACAACTCACCAGCTTCATGCTCATTGAATTGGCGTACCGAATTGATCAGCTCATGAGCATTACCGATCATCTTCCGCGCATGTTCCAGCACGATCAGACCTTTCTTGGTCGGTGCCAGATTTCGCGTCCGGTCGATCAATCGGGTGCCAAAACTTTGTTCCAGTGCCTGGATGCTGCGACTAAAAGCCGATTGGGAAATATTGACTGATTGCGCGGCGAGGCCAAAGTTTCGGTACTCCACCAAAGCAATGAAGTGCCGCAGTTGACGTAGATCCAGATGCATTTAAGACAATGACTCGGTAAGTGTGTGGAGAAGAAGGTAACTGTGACCGAACGTCTGGCGCTTTAAAAAGAACTAAAAGCTTCAATAATGGTTTTTTAGGAATAAGGGGTAGGCATGAGCGGTATTTGATCGGAGCCATGTACGCTCTGACATAGGTGTCTGATCTACCACAATATATAGATTGCGAATCAAGCATAAATATTTTGCGATTCGTGCATCTTCCCGGCAAGACCCGGTGTGACTGGCTTATGCCTATTGTGGTCGATAGCCAGCGAATTTTTTATTTCACTTCAACTCAGCGCTAAGCGAAATTGCCGCACATTGAAGGCGGAGTAGTGTGTCTTTTTGTCCGCCAAAGGCCATTGTAGAGCGATTCAAATGATCAACAAGTTGTCAGGATTGTTAAATGATTAGCACTAAGGGGGAGACCGTGCAAGCGCTGCGACCACTAGATCCAAGCGAGCTGCTTGACCTTAGCCGGGTCTTTTGGAAGCCCTTGGAACTGTCGCGTCTACACAGCACGCCCAAGCGTGTCTTGAGTCGCAGCGAAGGGATCTTGCTGGGGGGGGTCGCCCTGGTGCTGCATGGCGCGGTGATTTTGTGGGTCAACCAGACACCGCCGCCGCTGCCCATAGTGCCGCCGGAAATTCCACCGATGACCATCGAGTTTTCTCAGCCCGCGCCGCCCGTGGTGCAAACATCGCCACCGCCGCCCGAGCCGATCGTGCAGCCCGTGGTCGAGCCACCACCACCGGTGGAGGACGAACTGGCGGTCAAGCCGCCACCGCCCAAACCGATTCCCAAGCCCAAACCTGTGGTCAAGCCGGTGCCGAAGCCGGTCGCCAAACCGGTGGAGCAACCGCCCGCGCCACCGGCGCCGCCACAACCGGTCGCCGCCCCGGCACCACCCGCGCCACCCGCGCCAAAACCGGTAACCCCGGCCTCGGCCAGCGCGGGCTACCTGAAAAATCCGGCACCGGAATACCCGTCGCTGGCGATGCGGCGCGGCTGGGAAGGCACGGTGCTGTTGCGGGTGCATGTGTTGGCCAGCGGTAGGCCCGGTGAGGTCCAGATCCAAAAAAGCAGCGGTCGCGATCAACTCGACGACGCCGCACGGGCTGCGGTCAAGCGCTGGAGCTTTGTCCCCGCTAAACAGGGTAATGACCCTATAGACGGCTGGGTCAGCGTGCCGATCGACTTCAAGATCAAGTAATTCCATTGCGAACGTTTATACCGCGAGCCACCTGACAAAAGGCGCATCGCTACCACCGATTTAATGCCTTGTTGGAGAGCCTGACCATGAATCTGATTGCATCCCCCTTCGAATCCATCGAACACGCCGTCATCTGGCTGTTGATTCTCTTCTCTATCGCGACCTGGGGCCTGGCCCTGCTCAAGGGCGTGCAGTTCACCCGCCTGAAGAGCCAGGATCGCAAGTTCCATAAACACTTCTGGGCCGCCTCCAGCCTCGATTCCGCTGCTGAATTGGTCCATAGTCAACCGGGCGCCGCGGCTCGCGTCGCACTGGCCGGTTACGCCGCGATCCAGGTCAGCGACCAGCCGAGCACTGACCTCAGTCAGGCGATCAACCATCAGGACCGTCTTGAACGTGCCCTGCGCCAGCAGATCGTGCGTGAGCGCCGCTCGCTGGAAAGTGGGCTGGCGATTCTCGCCAGCATCGGCAGCACATCGCCCTTCATCGGCTTGTTCGGTACCGTCTGGGGGATCATGTCAGCCTTGAAAGGCATCAGTGCCGCGGGCTCGGCCAGCCTGGAAACCGTGGCCGGGCCGATCGGCGCGGCGCTGGTCGCCACCGGCGTGGGCATCGCCGTCGCGGTGCCGGCGGTGCTGGTTTACAACTACTTCCTGCGACGCCTGAAACTGACCGCCGCCGACCTCGACGACTTCGCCCACGACTTTTACAGCCTGGCGCAGAAACATTCGTTCCGTGTGCTGCTGCACCCGGCGCAGAAAAAATCCGGCGCCACCGCGACCGCGCAGAAAGTGAAGGAGGCGTCCTGAGATGGCCTTTTCCACACAAGACAGCGATGAAGTGCTGAGCGAGATCAACGTCACGCCACTGGTGGACGTGATGCTGGTGCTGCTGGTGGTGTTCATCGTCACCGCACCCCTGCTGACAAACGCCATCCCGATCAACCTGCCCAAGACCGAAGCCGTTGCTCCGGTCGAGCAAAAGGACCCGTTGGTGGTGAGCATCGACGCCGCCGGCAAGCTGTTCATCAACAAGGACGAGATCCAGCCGGACTTGCTGGAGTTCAACCTGACGGCAGCCAAGGCCAAGGACCCCGACGTGCGCGTGCAACTGCAGGCGGATGACGGGGTGAACTATGGCGAAGTTGCGCGGGCTATGGCGTCGATCGAACGCGCCGGCATCACCAAGCTGTCAGTGATTACCGCACGATAAGGCTTCTGTGTTTTTTGGGGCCGTCTTCTGCAAAGAGATGGCCCTTTTTTTGGGGTCCCTGACCGATGATGCGTCACCTGCTCGCGATGGTCGTTAACGATGACGCGGGCTGCCTGAATGTCCGTGGATTGTTTTTCGGGATTGCGTGAAGTCCCTCTTTTTCGCTTGCTGCTCCAGCAGCACCCTCCCCGCACACGTGCTGTGCCCCCCAGCAAAAGCCATTCCAAAAAACAAATTAACCTATTGATATTTATAGATTTAATTTGATGGCGTATCGCTTGCGATGCTGTCCCCAATGCTTTCAAACCGGGGAACTAGACGTATGCAATATCTGAGTGAATTCAAACTCACCAGTCTGGCCATTTCGGTGTCAGGCACGTTACTGATATCGGGTTATGCCACGGCGCAAACCAAGGATTCAGAACTCGATACCGTGGTCGTGCAGGGGCAGAGCGAAACCGCCCTCTCCCACACGCAGTTCCTCCAGCTCTACTTAAATCCGATCCATCGCTACGCCGAACAGGTCCAGCAACTCCCCGCCAGCGAGACGCACCACCATGCGTATCTCGGTGGCATGCTCGACCATGGACTGGAACTGGTCGCCTGCAGTTTAAAACTGCGTCAGTCGTATCTTCTTCCCACCGGCGCTGCGCCCGAAGACCAAGCCGCTCAGACCGATGCCTGGTCGGCGGGTATTGCTTATGGTGCCCTGCTGCATGACATCGGCAAGATCGCCGTGGACCTGCAGGTGGAACGCCAGGATGGCCGTCTTTGGCACCCTTGGCAGGGCCCACTGGATCAGCCCTACCGTTTTCGTTACCTCAAGGGTCGTGACTACCACCTGCACGGTGCTGCCGCAGGCTTGCTTTACACCCGGGTTCTCGACCGACCAATCTTGGACTGGTTGAGTGGCTTTCCGTCACTGTGGGCCTGCTTGCTATATGTCCTGGCGGGCCAGTACGAACGTGCCGGCGTGCTCGGTGAGTTGGTGATGCAGGCCGACCGTGTTTCCACCGCGCAGAACGTCGGTGGTAACCCAAGCAAGGCGCTACAAGCACCGATTCATTCGCTGCAACATCACTTGATCAGTGGACTGCGTCATCTGGTTCAGCACGAGCTGAAACTCAACCAGCCAGGTGCCACGGGTTGGTTGACTCAAGACGCACTCTGGCAGGTCAACATGACGGTCACCGACAAGCTGCGAGCCTATCTGCTGTCGCAATCGATTGAGGGCATTCCTTCATCCAATATTGCGGTGTTCGACGAACTGCAGTCGCACGGGGGCTGGTGGAATCTACCCCGGAAGGCAAAGCTATCTGGACTGCGCTCGTCACCCAGGGAAACTGGCAGCAGTCCTTTACCTTTCTGCGCCTTCAACCGGCGTTGATTTGGAGGAGCGAAATTCGGCCTGAGGCCTTCAGCGGAACGGTCGGCGTTATAGCTGATGAACACTCGAATGACGCTTCGGCATCACCACCAGCGCCGTAGATTGTCAGTACAGGATCGCCTCAGAGTTCTTCGCCGAGAGATCCCGTGGCGGTGGAAGATACCGACTACCTCGGAACACTGCTTGATATGTTCGATTTGGCAGAGCCACAAGCTCGTGAAGGCACGTCAGAAAGCACTCTCGAAAGCTCCCCCCCATCAGACAACCCAGGCGAGGCATTCCTGAATTGGGTCAGGGAAGGCATCCTGAGTCACAATCTGATCATCAATGATAGTAAGGCCAAAATTCACACGGTGAGCGGTACTGTATTTCTGGTATCTCCAGGTCTCTTTCAACGTTATGTCCAGGAGTTTCCTGGCATCGCCAAGAAGGTCAATAAAGAGATTGAAGAATGGCGTTGGGTACAGAAGCAGTTCGAGAAACTGAAGGTCCACAGAAAGCGAGACAACGGCCTAAACATCTGGGCATGCCAAGTGCAGGGCCATAGGAAGAGAACCACCTTAAAGGGGTACTTGATTGAGGATCCGAAGCATTTATTTGAGTTGATACCACCCGACAATCCTTTTCTTAAAATCGCAGAATCTTAATACCTGGCATGAGGGCGACATCCGACGTAAGGCTTGGTGAGTTTGTTCCTATGGACGCCTTAGGCCTTAGGAGGAAGCCCCCGTGATGATGACTTGCGCTCCCGCATAACACACGTATGCTTTTCTGGGGCGACGACATTTAACGCTCGGCATCGAGATGTCCAAGTTCGACCGGCGCGCAGCCCCCTATCGTCGCAACGTCGTCGAGCTTGCGATCCTGTTGTCCGGTGCTCAGGTCCGGTTGCGCAGGATGAAGCAGGATCAAGCGCTTGAGCCTCACAACAAAAAGGTGCATCGCGCCAACCTACCATTGGAGGTTGGCGCGCCCACTGCTGAGTCGTTCGTACGACCGGCCAGGCCCCAGGACACATCGTCTCCCACCACGACGATCAGCCGCGCGCTGTAAGAGCCAGGTCCAGCCCCATAGACCCAGCGCGAGCATACACCTTCATTGCGGCAGCTATAGGCCTGGCTCCCGAACCGCGTCAAGGGAGGCTGGCTTGAACCGATTAATATCATTGACGATGTCTTCCAGAGTGACTGTCGCGAGTTCATCCTCCAGAGCTTGCTGCGCTTTATCAAAACGCGGGCTTAGTACGCGTTGAATGTTTTTCCCGACCAAGCATTTCTGGTCGGGTTTGCCTCGGTGCAAGGCGAAGATTTCCGGGTCTTCAACAGCACGGTAGACGTCGATCAGGCTTATCTTTCCCGGTTTTTTGGCCAATTGCATACCGCCGCCCATGCCAAGCTGCGCCTGCGATCAACCAGTCGATCCAAGACACTCTCTGGCCCAGCATCTTGTCCATGAAACCCACAGTCAGCAGGTTCTGTGCGGCAGCCGTCTGAATACCCACGTTCCAGATACTGGTGCCTTGGGCAACAATGATCATCAAACCCGCTGCGATATTGGAGCGTTTGGCCACGCCGAAGGCGGCGATCACGCCCATCATGATCGGCACCACGCAGGCACTACGAGCTGTGGCGCTGGGCACTACCAGACTCAACAGCACGATCACGAGCATCGCCCCGAACAGAATCCGCCTTGTGCTGGCCCCAACCTTCGTCAAGGTCACCAATGCTATGCGACGGTCCAGGCCCGTATGGGTCATCGCGGCAGCAATGAACAATGCCCCGACCACCAAAGCAAGCGCTGGATTGGAAAAGCCGCCAAGTGCCATTGAAATGCCGGCCGATGACCCATAGGTGAGTGACGGATCTAACAAGGTCGGTGCCGTGCCGATCAATGTCGCCATCAGCGAAGTGATCATGATGGCGCTGGCCTCGTAAGAAACCGCCTCGGTCACCCACACCGTGACCGCAAACACCAGGATGGCCAGCATTCGATGTCCGGCTACCGGTAACGCCGCAGGTAACGGCAAGAACAGCACGATCACCATGGCTAGGACGGCGACAATCAATCCTGGCGGAAAGTGTAAAGGCGGCGGCGGGGTAACCGGTGAGGCACCTTCATTCATAGCGTTCTCGCATAAGCTCTAAAATGGAATTAAATGACTCTGAACAGGGTCACGCATCGGTGAAAGTCTGCCCGCGCGCCTGGCCTTTGGCCAAAGGCGATGGGGACTGTGGCTGCGTGAAGTCGGCGGTCCAGTGCCAGTTGCGGATCTTGGGCATGTCTTCGAAATGCTCGCGGATATAAGTGTGATGACGACGCAATTGGTCTTCAAAATAACTCATCGCGTCCAGGCTGCTGGACCGCAGCCGGGGCACATGTGACAACGCATCGATTGCCAGCTGATACCGGCTCATATTGTTCAGAACGACCATGTCGAACGGCGTTGTAGTGGTCCCGCGATCAGAGAAACCCCGCACGTGAAAGCGCGCTTCATTCGCCCGCCCGTGCACCATGGAATGAATCACCCAGGTTGAACCGTGGAAGGCAAACATCACCGGCACTTCGCGGGTGAACAGCGCTTCGAATGAAACATGGTCCATGCCGTGTGGGCGATCGTCGGGACTGGCCAGAATGCTCAAATCGACCACGTTGACTAAACGAACGCGAATACCGGGTACGTGCTTCTGCAACAGCCACGAGGCCGCTACCGCTTCTGTCGTTGGCACATCTCCGGCGCAGGCCAGCACGATATCCGGCTCCGCCGCGCCGTCATTGGTGGCGAAATCCCAAATCGATGCGCCCTGCGAGCAGTGCTTGAGAGCCTGATCGAAATTCAGCCACTGGAAATCCGGCTGCTTGCCGCAGGTGACGACGTTCACGTAATTGCGACTGCGCAAACAATGGTCGAAGACGTTGACCAGACAGTTGGAATCAGGCGGGTAATAGACCCGCACGACGTCGGAGCGGCGTTGCAGGACGTTGTCGACGAAACCGGTCGATTGATGGCTGAAGCCGTTGTGATCGTTGCGCCACGCGTGGCTGGTCAGCAGGATGTTGAGCGAGGCCAGCGGCCGCCGCCAGGCGAAATCGCGGCATTGCTGCAACCATTTGGCGTGTTGCGTCACCATGGAATCGACCACTTGCGCAAAGGCTTCGTAGGTCGACCACATGCCGTGGCGGCCGGTCAGCAAATAGCCTTCCAACCAACCTTCGCACAGATGCTCGCTGAGTACCTCCATGACTCGGCCGTCGCGCGCCAAGTGGTCGTCGATGCCCAGCAACGGACCCGCGGCGGTTCGATCGGTGGCCTCGAAGACCGCGTTCAAGCGGTTCGAGTTGGTCTCGTCCGGGCCGAAGATCCGGAAATTATGCGGGTTGGTACGAATGACATCGCGCAAATACTCGCCCAGCTTGCGAGGCGCCTCGGCGATCACCTGGCCTGGCCCCGGGACGTGCAGGCCGTAGTCGGCGAAATTAGGTAAATCCAGCGCCGTGAGCAGTCGACCGCCATTGACGTATGGCACCGCGCCGAGGCGCAACGGCGCGGGTGGCGTCAGCGCCTGCAGATCAGCGACCAGGCAGCCCTTATCATCAAACAGCGTGTGCGGCTGGTAGCTGCGCATCCACGCCTCCAACTGCGCCAGATGGTCAGGATTCTGCACGACATTGGCCAGAGGCACCTGATGCGCGCGGAACGTGCCTTCCACCGGCAGGCCATCAACGACTTTCGGGCCCGTCCAGCCTTTGGGGCTGCGCAGGATAATCATCGGCCAGCGCTGGGGCGAAGTGTCGCCCTGCTCCCTGGCCTGCTGTTGAATATGCCGGCCCTTTGCATAGGCCGCATCAAGCGCTGCCGCAAAACGCTGGTGCATGCCAGGCACGTCTTCCCCGGCGACGATCAGGGGTTCGTAGCCACGCCCACGGTACAGCTCGATGAGGTTCGCATCGGTGGTACGCGCCTCCACCGTAGGCCCGGATATCTTGTAGCCATTGAGGTGCAGGATGGGTAATACCGCCCCGTCGCGGCGAGCGTCGAGGAAGCGCACGCTCTTCCAACTGCCCTCCAAAGGGCAGGTTTCGGCTTCGCCATCGCCAATAACGCAAGCCACCCACAAATCCGGATTATCGAATACGGCACCGAATGCATGCACCAGTGAGTAGCCGAGTTCGCCGCCCTCATGCAACGAGTTGGGCGTATGCGGGCCACAATGACTGGGGACCCCGCCGGGCGTGGAAAAACTGCGGAAAAAGCGCAGCATGCCCGGCTCGTCCGGGGTGATGTCCGGATGAACGTCGCTGTAAGTCCCCTCCAGCCATGCACAGGCGTTGAGTGTCGGCCCGCCGTGGCCCGGCCCCGATATGTACACCATGGACACTCGCTGTTCGCTGATCAGCCGGTTCAGGTGAACATAGATAAAGTTTTGCCCTGCTGACGTTCCCCAGTGCCCCAGCAGCCGTGGCTTGATGTGCTCGGCCTGCAAGGGTTCGCGCAACAACGGGTTGGCCTTGAGGTAGATCTGCCCGACACACAAGTAATTTGCGGCTTGCCAATACCGATGCATCCGGTCGAGCAACTCTGGCGCCAGCGGACCGCCCGCCTCGGGCGTTATCGGGCTGACGTGGTTTGAATCATCGGCGCTGGAAAACGCTGGATTGAAGGTATACATAGCGACTCCACGAAAATATGACGATGGAAAGCGTCCGGCAAAACGCCAGAGGCTCGCGGTCAATCCGGGTTGCTGTCGAGCAACGGTGTCGGTAAAAGCTTCAGGGTGTACCGGGCGATTACCCGGTCTTCATCGGTAGGGATCATCCAGGCCCTGACCGGGCTGTGGGATCGCGAAAGACGCGAAGCGGATGCTTGATTGGCCTCTTCGTCGAGTTCGAGCCCCAGCCAGGCACACCCGCGCAGGATAGCGGCGCGCACCGGTGCTGCGTGTTCACCGATGCCGCCGGTGAAGACCAATGCGTCCAGCCCGCCCAGCACGGCGGCAAAGCTGCCTATTTCCCGGACCACGTTGTGAATGTACAGCGACACTGCCTCACGAGCGGCCACCTGATCACTGGCCAACAGGGTCCGCATGTCGCTGGCAATGCCGCCTGATACGCCCAGCAAACCACACTCGTGATACAGCAAGTGTTCAAGCGCTTGCGCGGACATTGCGCGCTCGCGCATCAGGTACAACAAGATGCCAGGGTCGAGGTGGCCCGGTCGGCTGCCCATCAGCAGTCCGTCCAGCGTCGTGAACCCCATGCTGGTGGCACGACTGCGCCCATTATGCAGTGCACACAGACTGGCGCCGTTGCCCAGGTGCGCGACAATGGTTCGTCCCGCAGCAGCAGCACTGTCATAGTCGCCGAGCACTCCAGCGATGTACTCATAGGAAAGCCCATGAAAGCCGTAACGGCGCACGCCTTCCTCAGTCATTCGTCGAGGCAAGCCATAAAGAGTTTCAAGCGGGTCAACGGTGTGATGGAAAGCCGTGTCGAAGCAGGCCACCTGAGGTAATCCAGGGTACTTGGACGCGAGAAAGCGAATCGGCGCCAGGCACAGCGGCTGGTGCTGCGGTGCGATGGGGGTGAGCGCCTGTAGCTCGATCAGCAAGGTCTCATCGACCAGTGCGGCGACTTCCTGACGGAGGCCGCCATGCACCACGCGATGTCCGGCGGCAACCAACGGCGCGCCGGTGCGAGCTTCGATCCACGGCAGTAAACGCTCCGGGGCGTCGCCATCTTTCGCAGGCAACGGCCAGCGTTCCTCAGCGGCTTTGCCCGACCTGTCGGTAAACGACAGCACCCACTGCTCTTCCCGCCGTTCCAGGCTGCCCTGCCCCTGAGCCAGTGGTTCGCCCTGCTCATCGGGGTTACCGTGATAGAGAGAGAACTTCAAGCTCGAGGAGCCGGCATTGAGCACCAATAAGGAACCGCCCATCGCAGCGGGGAAAGCCTGGGTTGCCATTCGCAGCTCCTGAAATCCTGGGTGGGCGTGTCTTACTGGCTGAGGATGACCTTCATCGCTTTCTCCTGGGCGGCATTGCCGAAGATTTCATATGCCTGAAGGATGTCATTCAAGGCAAAGCGATGAGTGATCAACTGGCTGGCGTCGATCTTGCCGGCTTGCACGGTCTTGATCAGCATCGGCGTGGTGTTGGTGTTAACGAGCCCCGTGGAGATGTTGATGTTCTGAATCCATAGCTTCTCCAGGTGCAACTCCACGCTCTTGCCGTGTACCCCAACATTAGCAATATTGCCGCCGGGCGCGATCACCGACTGACAGGTATCGAACGAAGCCGGAATACCCACCGCCTCAATCGCGACGTCCACACCGACGCCATCGGTCAATTCAAAGATACGCTCGATGGCGTTTTCGGTCTTGATGTCGATCACGTGGGTGGCACCAAAACGCTGTGCCACCTCAAGGCGATTGCTATCACCGTCGACCATGATCAGCGTAGCCGGTGAATAAAATTGAGCCGTCAACAATGCAGCCATGCCCACTGGGCCTGCCCCGACAATCACCACGCTGTCGCCAGGCTTGACCTTGCCGGCAAGCACGCCGATTTCAAACCCGGTCGGCAAGATATCGCTGAGCATCACCAGGGCTTCCTCATCGGCACCGGCGGGAATCGGATAAAGACTGTTGTCGGCGTGTGGAATGCGAACGTATTCCGCCTGAGTTCCATCGATCATATGGCCAAGAATCCAACCACCGTCCGCGCAGTGGGAATACATCTGGCGGCGGCAATTGGCACAACTGCCACAAGAGGTGACGCAGGAAATCAGCACATGGTCGCCGGGCTTGAAATTACGTACGGCCGAACCTACCGTCTCGACAATGCCCACCCCTTCATGGCCAAGCGTTCGGCCCGGCGTTACCGCAAGGACATCGCCCTTGAGAATGTGCAAGTCAGTGCCACATATCGTCGTGTGCAGCAGGCGAATAATGGCGTCAGTAGGTTTATCGATGAGCGGGGTAGGTTTGTCAGTCCAGACTTTAACGCCAGGGCCTTGATAGACGAGGGCTTTCACAATGTCTTCCTTTATCCGATGGGCCATCAGTATGGGACGCACGTGCTGGACCGGTGGCCTTCTTCGAGGCGCTGATTATTCCCTGCCCCGCAAAGTAAAGGCCGGACCGATTAAATCATCGACCGTTGAATAAATCAAAGGGTTACCAACCCGGCACGCCCTCTCGGATCCGCAGGGAAAAAGCCGTGTCCGATTCGGACTTCGCCCGCTCGGTGATGCGACCGGCATCACGCAACGCCTGAAGCGAATAACCTGGCTGCAAGCCTCCAACATCGTAAACGTAGCCCGGCAGGTAACCGGTCAGAAGCAAACGGTAGTCCATCGGCAAGCCTGCGACGATGGTGTTCATCATGTCGAAGACAATGCTGGTGCAATTGGCAGTCACGGTATTGTAGAAGCGCGGGTGATTCAGCAAATCATTGGTTTGTTCAACGTACGACAACAACAAGGCCTTGCGCTGAGGGGCTGACAACGCAACGCGATAGAGATAATCGTCCTCCCCGCGCACATTGGTCCTGACCCGCAGCGCGTCACGTTCGTCAGTCGCTAGAATGCTGACTTCATACTGTTTGAAAAAACCGGCGATCGCAGAATAACTCTCGCCCTTCTCTTTTCGGGTTTCGACGCTGAATAACAAAAATCGACCGTCATCGAAACCGAACGACACCATGATGTGAGCGATAGCGGGCATTCCCCAGTACGAAGTGATCACGTCCACCGAAGCCAGGTGATCCAGGTCGTACTCACGTGCCTCCCAACGGATCTGGTAATTGTCATCCGTTTGCCACTCGAAGTTGCGCACATTGCTCATGGTGAGCGTGTTGCCATTGAGTTTGCCGGAGGTCATTCGCGCAACGTCATCTGCCCAGATTCGCTCGTTCGACGGTATGAACTTGCTCCACCAAACGCCAATACTGGCCAGCAGTACGACGTAACCGAGAACGGCGCGCAACGGCCGTGCGCTCCACGTCAGTACGACCAAACCGACGCCGCATAGACACCAGACGAAGATCAAGGCGTTACAGGCCCACGACGGCAGTGCAAGTCGATAACTCAGCGCTAATGTACCCCAGGCGAGAAAGCCCCCGCCTGCCAGGGTCGCCAGGCTGCGCAGCAGTATGCCGATAAGCTTGCGTGCAACGCTCATTTTCGAACCCCCACCGGCTCTTGCAGGCTTTGAAGATGCTGCTGAAGAATTCGCCGGATCTCGATAATTGCCTCGGGGGTATCCTGAACGCTATGCCCCGAGGGCACTATCTTTTCCGATTGGGCGCCCGCCAGATGGCTGCTGCTGTAGGGCACCACACCGTCATCGGACAGGGTCGGTGCCAGAGAGGGCGTGTGGTTACCGATGATGCTGTGATATTGCACCCCAGGTGAGATGGGCAAGTCTGCAACCGCCATTACGAATGGATCGCGGTCACTCAAGTTATCGATGCTGTTCAGCGGCCGGGCCATGGCCGCAGAGGATGCGCTACCAGGCACCACCAGCAATTGCGCGAGCTGCTTGAACCGGTCAAGCACCGACACCGGTAACTGCACAAGCCCTGCAGCCCATCGCGAAATGCGGTTCTCGGCAAATGGCGTCCCTCGGTGCGGTGCGGCGACGAAAATCGCGCGGCTGACCTGCGGCAAAGGGGTGAATTGCAAAAACGGGTCGAGGTTGCTGTGCGCGGCCGCTAATTGTTGGTCATTCATTTTGTACTTGGAGAGCAAGGCATCCCCTACCCCCGTGCCCGACGTCGACACCATAAGACGGGACAGAACACCGCCCATGCTATGGCCTACCAGGACCACATCGTGACTGGCCCGTGCGGTTTGATCGGGATCGAAATGCTGCAGCGTCTGCTCAATGACATTACGGATCGTGGCGTTGTTCAGCGCCAAAGGCAGGTTGGTCGGATAATACAACTGCCAGACCTGATAATTGCGCCGCAGGTTTTCATCACCGAGCACTTCATTGGCAACGTTGATCCACGCCTCGGGACTGCTTGCCAGGCCGTGCAACATGATCACGACATGGCGGTCGGGGTCGTAGGGCTGCAACAGGTATAGATGAGGCTTTTTCAGGACCTCCCCCTTGCCCACCAGCGTGAGCAATGACTGGCGGGCAAACCCGGAGCGCGCAAGCCACAAACCATAGCCCGAGGTGAAATTAGCCGCCAACGGCGTTTCGTTGCCGGCAAGCTTCACAGCGTCCTGCCGGTACGGGTCATAGGCCAGCAGCTCGACCTCGTCGGTGGTCAAGACTTGCTCAAGGGTTTGACCGGGAAAGCGAGCGACGGCGGTCAGGGCCGGAAAAGGCGTCTCGCTCCAGGGCTGTTCGTCACTGTCGCTGTTCACCACCTTTTTCGCGGTGACCGCCACCAGTTCGGCTCCGACCCCGTCACGGCGATACTGATTGCGCAGCCCGGCAAATGACAGGGACGAGGCCGGAATTAGTCCCTGAGGCAAGGAACGCTCGTTGGCCAGACGTACATTTTCCATTCGCCCGAACACCGTCCAGCGACCTGCGCGCAGTCGGAAATTCCCCTGGTCGTCTTCGGCCTTCGGCGGATGCCCCCGATACCGTTCGAACAACTCGCTGAGCGCTTGCTGAACGGAGAAGTTGTAGTAATCGCGGACCTGAGACTGACGATCCTCCAATGCTCTCTGACTGGGTGTTCTTGCGGTCATGAACAGATAGGCATAGGCATAACGCGCGCTTTCCAGAAATGCGTCGGTACGCGGTTCGGCACTTAACGAGCTGTGTGCATGTTGGGCCTCTTGTAGCCACAATTCAGACAGCGTGGCAAGACGCTGTTCCTCACCCAAGCCAGTGTTATTACGCACCTGTTCACGGCAGTCTTGTGGGGCCTCGTCGCAGTGTTTTTCTTCGACACCAGCAACTTGCAAAGCGGTGCGCGCTGCCGCGCTGAGCTGCCCTGACGTCAGCACGTCGCCACGCCGAAGCGAGAGATAATCGCGATTATCGATGGTGTTGACCTTAACCCCGGCACAACCACCCGCAGCCATCACGAGTAAGACCAACATGGCGCCCGGCCAAACGCGAGCCGAACCCTTCAAATGATGCAACGACACAAAAAAACCCTTACTGGTGAAAACGACAATCCGAGTGTCTGCTCTGCTTGGGTAAACGTAGCTATCACGCCATCTGGCTGATCGTTTTGCGAAAGCGCGAAAGCGAAATCGCAAACAACACCGAGCCGATGATGAGTAACGTCACGAATGTTGGCCACACCACCATCACCCCTGCCCCGCGATAAAGAATCGCCTGACTGAGCTCAACGAAATGGGTGGTAGGCGCTATCAGCATGATGTTCTGGACGAGTTCGGGCATGCTCTCGCGTGGCGTGCTGCCGCCTGAGAGCATTTGGAGCGGCAGCAGTACCAAAATCATCAACATGCCGAACTGAGGCATGCTTCGCGCCAGTGTCGCCAGAAATATGCCCATGGACGTAGTCGCGAACAGATGCAACGCGGCCCCGGCCAGGAATAATAGGATGGAGCCCTCGATCGGCACATGCAGCACGCCCTGCACGATGAATATCAACGACAGCGCAGCGGCGGTAAGTACCACCAGGCCCATCGACCAGACTTTGGCCAACATGATTTCCCGAGGTGTCACCGGCATGACCAACAGATGTTCGATGGTGCCGTGTTCACGCTCACGAATCAGCGCTGCGCCGGTCAGGACAATGGACAACATGGTGACGTTGTCGATGATCTGCATCAACGCGCCAAACCAGGCGTGTTCAAGAGAAGGATTGAACCGCATGCGGGTGACCAACTCCACAGGCAGGGCCTGAGCCCCGCGGTATCGCTGCACGAACTCGGTGATTTCGCCATTGATCATTTGCTGGATATAACCGCTGCCAGTGAAGGCCTGGGACATGCGGGTCGCATCCACGTTGAGTTGGATTTCCGTCTCCCGGTTCGCCAGCACATCGCGTTGGAAGTTTGGCGGGATAGTGAGCGTGAACGTGTAGTCACCTGCGTCCAGGCCGGCATCAACCTGCTCCAGGGAGATCATCACCGGCGTAGTAAACTGCGGTGGAAAAAAAGCCGAGGCAATGCGTCCGGATAATGGCGATTGGTCTTCATCGACGATGGCTATGGGTGCCATGTGCAGCACGTCCGGCTGAGCAGTTGCGGCGGTGTAGACCGAAAAGGTAAAGGTGTAGATGATCAACACCAGCATCGTCGGATCCCGGGCCAGGCTCCACAGCTCCTTGATTCCCAGCCGGTAGACATTCTTGAGCGACTGCATGTCAGCGATCCTGTTTCTTGAGCAGGGCAACCGTCAGCATCAGAATCAACGGCACGGCGACCAGCAGCGGCCAGAACTCGTTATGCAGGTCATCGAAACCCAGGGATTTACCGAATACGCCGCGACTGATATTGAGCATGTGCGTCGCCGGATAGACTTCACCCACGAATCTGGCCGCGCCCTCCAGCGACGACACCGGGTTGAGCAGTCCGGCGAACTGGATAGCCGGGATCATGGTGCCAATCATGGTGAAGAACATCGCAGCGATCTGGCTGCTGGTCAGTGTCGAGGCCAGCAAGCCGATCCCGGTGGCGATGACGTTATAAATCAACGCGGCCAGCAGCAGAGTCATGAAGCTGCCTTTGACGGGCACATCGAACAGCGTGACCGCCATCAATGTCATCAGCAGAAAGTTGATCATCGCCAACGCCACATACGGCAGCTGCTTACCCACCAAGAATTCGGTTCGCGTCACCGGCGTGACATATAAATTGATGATCGATCCCAGCTCTTTTTCCCGGACGACCGACAGCGCCGTGAGCATGGCGGGCAGCATAAGCAGCAACAGCGGAATGATGGCCGGGACCATGGCGGGCAGGCTTTTGACATCCGGGTTATAGCGAAACCGGGTCTGGATGCTGAACGAACTGTCGCTAACCGCTGTGCCCAGGCGATGCAAGGCCTGATCCTGCAGCCATGTCTGGTGCATGCCCTGTACATAGCCCAGTATCGTCTCGGCCCTGGACGGCATCGCGCCGTCAATCCACGCCGCAATCTGCACCGGTGCTCCCCTCTGCAGATCGCGCCCGAAACCTGGCGGTATCTCGATGGCCAACGTGATCTTCGAACTGCGCATGCGCTGGTCCAGATCCTGATAGTCGGCCAACGGCAGCATCTCCTTGAAATACCGCGAGCCGGAAAGGTTGAGCGCATAGTTGCGGCTCAGTTCGGTCTGGTCATGGTCCAGCACGGCATAACTGAGGTTTTCCACATCCATACTCAGACCGAAACCCATCACCAGCATCAACACCAGTGACCCTATCAGGGCCAGCGTCGCACGCACGGGATCACGTTGCAGTTCCAATGCTTCGCGCCACAGGTAGCTGAACATGCGATTGACGCTGAAACTCGGCTGACCCGCGGAATTGGACGGCTTGAGATTGACCGCAGGTGAAGGGGCCTTCGCCGGCTCTTCTTCCGACTTGCCTGCTGCCTCTTGCAAGTAAGCGATGAAGGCCTGCTCCAGTGAGCTGGCTCCACGCTGCTCAACGATATTGCCAGGCGTATCGCTGACCAGCACCTTGCCCGCGTGCATTAACGAAATGCGATCGCAACGTTCAGCCTCGTTCATGAAGTGGGTGGAAATGAAGATGGTCACGCGATCGCGCCGGGACAGCTCGATCAGCAGGTTCCAGAAGCCGTCGCGCGCAATCGGGTCGACGCCTGAAGTCGGCTCATCGAGAATCAGCAACTCGGGCCGATGAACCGTCGCAACCGCCAGAGACAGGCGCTGGCGGATCCCCAGCGGCAGACTTTCTGGAAGACTGCCCAGCACCTCGCCGAGGCTGAAGCGTTCGGCAAGCTCGTTGATCCGCGGGCCGATCTGCTCTTCAGGCATTTGGAACAGCTGCGCGTGAAGTACCAGGTTTTGCCGAACGGTAAGCTCGCTATAGAGCGAAAACGCCTGCGACATATAACCGACTCTACGTCGTGTACCGATGTCGTCGGGGTCGACTTCGCGTCCAAACAGACTTGCCGTGCCCTCACTGGCCGGCAACAGCCCCGTCAGCAACTTCATGGTGGTGGATTTACCGCAGCCGTTGGAGCCAAGAAAACCAAAGATTTCGCCGCGGCGAATACGGAAACTGACATGATCCACCGCCACGAAATCACCGAAGCGAATGGTGAGATCCCGGGCTTCAATAGCGATCTCGGGTTCAGCGACGTTCTCCAACGGTTCGATATGCACCGGTTGGTGACCGCGACGCTTTTCCTCCGGCAGCAAGGCGATAAACGCCGCTTCCAGATCCAGGGATTGGGTACTGGCCAGCAATTGCTCGGGCGAACCGGTCGCCAACACCGTGCCGGCGTCCATCGCGACCAGCCAGTCAAAGCGCTGCGCCTCATCCATGTATGCGGTGGCAACAATGACGCTCATTCCTGCCCGTTGCTGCCTTATGCTACCGATCAGGTCCCAAAACTGGGCCCGCGCCAGAGGATCCACGCCGGTGGTAGGTTCGTCCAGAATCAGCAGATCAGGGTCATGAATCAACGCGCAGCACAGGCCCAGCTTCTGTTTCATGCCGCCTGACAACTTGCCGGCTGGACGGGTGAGGAATGAGTACAGCCCTGTGCTGCGGGTCAGGTCATCAATACGGCGACGGCGCTCCGCGGCGTCATGGCCAAACAGTCGGGCGAAAAATTGCAGGTTTTCCTCGACCGAAAGCGTCGGGTAGAGATTCTTGCCCAATCCCTGTGGCATATAGGCAATACGTGGGCAGACCCGATTGCGATGGGCAACCTGGCGCATATCGCCGCCCAGCACGCTGACCTGGCCCTGCTGTATCGCCTTGGCTCCCGCCAGAAGCGACAGAAGGCTGGATTTACCGACACCGTCCGGGCCGATGAGCCCGACCATTCGGCCTGCGGGAATATCCAGAGTAATGTTGGCTAATGCCTGGGTCTTACCGTAGGTCAGCACTACGTCCCTGACGCTGGCGACGCCAGGCAACGGATCGCCTTGGGGTTCGTCCGTCATTTAGAAACTTTCACAGCCAGTTCAACTGGCCAGTCGGCTTGCGGGTCAAGCTTGACCCAGGCCACACCGGGCAGACCGGTCTTGATCTGTGTGAGGTTGCGCAGCAAAAGGTCCCGATCGATCTGCGCCTTGACACGAAACATCAGCTTCTGACGTTCGCTGGCCGTTTCAACGGTCTTCGGGGTGAATTGTGCAACGCTGGCGACGAACGAGACCTTCGCCGGTATGACGTACTGAGGTGCGGCATCGAGAATGATGCGGATATCGCTGCCCAGCGCGACCCGCCCTGCCACACTTTCCGGGAGAAAAAACGTCAGGTACACGTCGGAAAGATCGACCAGGTTGAGTACCTTGCCGCCCGCCGCCAACACTTCGCCCGGCTGAGCGACGCGGTACTGAACGCGCCCGGCGCGTGGCGCGACCAGCTGGCTATCGGTGATGTCGGCCTCTATTCGAGCAATCGTGGCCAGGCTCGCCGTCACCGCCGATTGCGCGCCCACGACCTCGGCTTGAGCAGCCTCAATATTGGCTTGAGCCGCTGCCACCTGAGCCTGAGCCGCCTTCAGTGTCGCCTCGGCGCTTCGTACGTTCGCTCGGTCATCGTCATATTGCTGAGTCGACAAAGCGCCTTCACGGGACAACATTTCGGAACGTTTCAGTCGGCGCTTCATGGCGTCAAGTTCGCTTTCGCGTTGAGCGATCAGCGCCTCGGCAGCCAATTTGTCGCTTCGACGTACCAATACCTGTGCCTTGGTGCCCAACACGGTGTTGATCGCCTGCTGATGCTGAGCGGCAGCCTCGTCACGCTGAGCCGTAAGCGTCTGGATTTGCATGCTTGCCAACATCTGTCCGCGTTCGACGAAGTCACCCTCCTGCACCAGGATGTCATCCACACGACCCGCAAGTTTTGCCGAGACATCCACTTCGGTGGCCTCGATACGCCCGTTCCCGCTGACAAACCCATCGCCAAACCCGACAGGGTTCAAGGCCTTCCACATAAACCAGCCTGCAACCAACACAACGACGACGCCCAGGGGCACTAACAGCTTATTGCCAGGTACTTTCATGAATAACGACCTTAGTCCTTGGGCTTTACGTTCAATTCAGGCGTTCGGCAGCCATAGCGAAGTGGCCTGGTCTGCGCTTGTGCGGCGTACAAAGCGACTCGGCTGCAATGCATGGGAATAGGTCCGCCCACTGAATCCCCTAGCGAGTTCAAAAGTGTTCGATTCGCGCAACGGCAACGCGCAAGTCTCAAGCAATATCCGTTTCCAGCTGCAACGAGCGAATGTGGCTGCGAATTCAGGTCGGGAGTTGGCTGCCCCTGAAACGACAGCGGGTCAGCCTCGTTTCGGGCCCTCAA
Organism: Pseudomonas synxantha; assembly: GCF_900105675.1. Lineage (NCBI taxonomy): Bacteria > Pseudomonadati > Pseudomonadota > Gammaproteobacteria > Pseudomonadales > Pseudomonadaceae > Pseudomonas > Pseudomonas synxantha. Next base: position 3,454,839 of record NZ_LT629786.1, read on the forward strand.
CAGTGAGACGCCCCCACGATCCGGTGCTAGGATTAGCCCACCATGAAAATTAATTCATCGAGCGTTGATTAAAGCGTCGCTTCGACGCACATGTCAACCAATCCGTCTAGATCAGGTATATCCACCGAATGCCCAACGAGCTCACCAAACGCCGAGGCAGGCCGCCCAAAGCCGACGAGGTCAAACCCGATGCCATTCTGCGGGCGGCATTGACGTGCTTTGCAACGCACGGTTTCGAAGGTGCCAGCCTGCGGCGTATCGCTACCGCGGCGGACGTCGACGTGGCCTTGATCGCGCATCGCCATGGCGCAAAGCTGGATCTGTGGAAAGCAGTCGTGGATGACATAGCAAGTAAATTTGTCCTGGAACTGAGTCGATCACGAAGTCCCGCCGAATTCGCCGATGGAACGTCCATGGACCGACTTCAGCTTGCGATTGACCAGATGATCGACTTTTCAGCAGATGCACCGGAAATGTCGATGTTCGTCATAAAGGAAATCGCCCAGAGGGATGAAAGATTCCACTACGTCTATGAGCGCCTCATCAGGCCCGCACAAGAGGTCTTGCTGCCAACCGTTGAGCTCGCAATCGCTGATGGCTTTCTTGAAAACGTTGATCCCGAGCTGTTTTTCTATAATGTCTCCGGTGCTATTGCCCTGACAGTTTCGATGCGCTCTTTGGTCGGACAGCTCGACGGTAATGCATTCAGTTCTGAACATTTTTTGCCCGGCATGAAATCGCTATGGAGATCACTTCTTCAGCGGGAAATTTGAATACGCAAGCTGCATGTGCAACCTAATCGTCGGTCATCACAGGCGACACACTCAGGCGTTTACGCCGTCAATGCAACGGCGTGCATTCGGTTCTTCCGAGCCGTGAGACAGGAGAAATAGTTCAACACGCGTAACCGCCCTTTACCAAGCTAGTGACACGCACCGGAGAGGCTTTATGGCGCTGGAAAAAAGTATCGAAAAGCTGCGCATGGACCTGGATGAGCTGGCATTCGACCTGAGCATTACCTGGTCGAGTTTGAACGACATGATCTGGCGGCTAATGGACAATGATCTATGGCTGCTCAGCCGCAATCCTTGCCTGGTGCTATCCAGTGTCAGTGACGATCACAGTGAGGGGTTGCTGCGACAGCCGACGTTTCGTGCGCAGTTGCAGGCGCTGTCGCAGACCCGCTACGACGAATTGAACACGCCAGGCTGGTTTCACCAAAGCCATCGGCAAGAACAAGCCTGCTGCATCGCGTACTTTTCCATGGAGTTCATGCTCAGCGATGCACTGCCCATTTATTCCGGCGGGTTGGGAAACGTGGCCGGGGATCAGCTCAAGGCGGCCAGCGATCTAGGCGTGCCGGTCACGGCGGTAGGCATGCTCTGGCAGCACGGTTACTTTCGTCAGGAGTTCGACAGCCAGGGACATCAGCAAGCGTTGTACCCGGTCAATGACACCCGACAGATGCCCGTAAGGCCGTTGCTCGATGGCAGCGGAAACCCGGTGCGGCTGGCCTGCCATTTCCCCGGTTGGACCATCTGGTTACGTGGATGGCAAGTCAATGTCGGACGTAACCGCCTGCTGTTGATCGACACCAATGACCCGGCCAATCCGCCGCCAGTGCGCTTGATCGCCGGCGAACTCTATGGCGGCGATCTGGAAATGCGTCTGCGCCAGGAACTGGTTCTCGGCATTGGCGGCTGGCGTCTGCTGGAGGCCGCCGGCGTCGAACCGGACGTGCTGCACCTTAACGATGGCCATGCCGCATTTGCAGTGCTGGAGCGTGCGCTCAGCTATCAGCGCAAACACAATGTCGACTTCGAGGTAGCCCTGACAGCCACTCGTGCAGGCAACCTGTTCACCACCCATACGCCGGTCACCGCCGGCTTTGATCGTTTTCCGCCAGCGCTGATCGAAAAGTACCTGGGCCATTACATCCAGCAGGAGCTGGCACAGCCCGTGGCACGAGTGATCAGTCTTGGTCAGGAACAGCCCGGAGTGCCTGATTCGCCATTTAACATGGCTTGGCTTGCCGGTCGTGCCGCGGGGGCGATCAATGCAGTGAGCGAACTGCATGGCGCCACCAGCCGACGCATCTTCGAACCGCTGTATCCGCGCTGGCCAGCGGCGGAGGTACCCATCGGCCATGTCACGAACGGCATTCATCTGGCGACCTGGATAGGCGCCGATGCACTGGAGGCCTGGAAACACTGGCATAAGGGACAACCCAGCGGGGGTGAACCGGAACTGAGCGCCGAGCAGGCGCTGAGCAGCTTCAGTGATCAGGACCTCTGGAATATCCGCCGCCGGGCCCGGAGTGCATTGCTGGACTATAGCCGTGATCATCTGGCTCGTCAGCGAGCGATTCATGGAGCATCGCTGCAACAGATCGACGCGTGTCAGCAGTGGTTCGACCCCGATATTCTGACCTTGGGTTTTGCCCGCCGCTTCGCCACCTACAAACGCCCCAACCTGTTGCTGCATGATCCACAACGCTTGCTCAATCTGATCCAACATTCACGATGGCCGGTCCAGTTGCTGGTAGCAGGCAAGGCGCATCCTGCAGATCTGCAGGGCCAGGCAATGCTCGCTCAATGGCATGCCTTCATTCGCGACACCGACAGCCAGGGGCGCATCGCCTTTCTCGACGATTACGATATGCGTGTGGCACAGCATCTGGTAAGCGGTGTGGACGTCTGGATTAACACCCCAAGGCGTCCATGGGAGGCCAGCGGCACCAGCGGCATGAAGATCCTGGCCAATGGGGGTCTGAACCTGTCGCAACTGGACGGTTGGTGGGCAGAAGCCTATGAGCCAGGGCTGGGTTGGGCCATTGGCGATGGTAGCGAGGAGCCCGAAGCCGATCCGGGTGCAGATGCCAGGGACGCTGAACAGCTATATCAACTGCTGGAAAACGAGATCATTCCGACCTTCTATGAGCACGACGCCGATGGACTGCCTCGGCGCTGGATCCAGCACATCCGCAGTAGCATGAGCAATCTGGTGCAGGAATACTCCGCCGACCGGGCGGTACGCGAATACACCGAGCGCTACTATCTGCCAGGCGCCCTCCGCTACCGTGAGCGGACGAAAGAGCGTAGTGCCGTGGCGAACCTGTTGAGAGATCGACTCACGTCCCTGGATGAACATTGGGACGAGATTAAGATACTCGACACTCGGATCACCCGCGGGCCGGCACTGACGTACAAGGTGGAAGTGGCAATCGATACTGGCGCTCTACCCGTAAATGCTCTATGCGTACAGTTGTATGCGGAGCAACGCGGTCATGCGCCCGCGCAAGTGCTGGACATGACGCTCAAACCGGCCGATGAGCATGCCCAGACGCGGCTCTACGTTGTGGAGGCGCGCGGTGACCGGGAGATAGAAGACTTCACTGTCCGCATCATTCCCGGCAGCGAATATGGCCTGGCGGTGCCATTGGAAAGTCAACGGGTTCACTGGGCAAGCTGACACCAGGCAACGACGCGGTACTGCAGTTCTCCGAGAAGGCCCGACCGAAGCACGAATCGTTGGATTACGGTTTCCGCCGATGGTCTTCTATTCACCGTATGCCTGTACGGGACAATCCACCTTCCGGGATTGCGGCACACATCAGACTCACGACGGCATTCGGTACACCCATGTTTTGGGCGCACATCTACCCAGTTACTTTATGAAGTCCTTCCAGGGCTTTCAGGTAAGCGGTCAGAGCTCTCGGAAGCTCTTCAATCAAGATACGCCTGGACAACGCATTATTTTCCTGCGCGATCTGAAAGGCGCCCATGGGCAGCCCTATCAATGCCAGGACGTAAGTTTGGCGTGCCTCGGCAGTCACATCTGGCAATCGGATCTGAAGCACCCGTGCGTATATGCCTTCGATCCGCAGGCGCAGATCAGGGTTACTCAAACGATAAGTGCCATCGAGCGGAAAGATTAATGAAACCAGGTCCCGATGCTGCTCGGTATAGCGCAGGATCGGAACGATCAGTCGAGCGATAACGCCCTCTGCGCTTTCGTCGACCCAGACACTGTCGTCGATGGCCATCAATTCGTCCGTAATGACCGCCAGCGACTGTATATGGCGTTCACCCAACGCTTCCAGCACTCGCTGCTTGTCTGAAAAGAAATGATAGAGCGAGCCAATCGATGTTCCAGCTTCTCGGGCAATGCCATGCATCGTCACCTGGGCGGCACCTTCGAGCAGGATCAAACGGGCGCAAGCGTCCAATATCGCCGATACCCGCTCGCGGCCGCGGGCTTGCTGAGGGGGACGGGATGAAGAGGGTTTCTTGTCAGTCATGGGAGAGATACATGATTTGGCCGTCCATTATGACCGATTTGATATCGTCGTAAAATGAACTAATACTCGACTCACCCGTCTAGTATCCCGCAAACTGAACGGCACCTTCGCCCATAACGGTTTATCGAGATTACTGCGCTTGGCTGAGTACCTTGAACCGACGCCAAAATGGGAAGCGCATGAACGGCCATCGATGCCAGGTTCTCCTTCCACCCCCTATCACAGCCCGTTCGTGCGATTGGCCTATGCGCTTGTTGCGACGTTGCTGGGCATTACAGGGGGATTAGGCAACGCACTGATCAGCGCCAACCTTGCCAATATCCAGGGGCATCTGGGATTGACCCCCTCCGAAGCGGCCTGGTTGCCGGCTGCCTACCTGATGGTGAACATCTCTACCGCATTGCTGTTGGTTAAGTTTCGCCAACAGTATGGTCTGCGACGTTTCGCTGAAATTGGTCTGCTCGCCTATGTCGTGCTCACGGTTGCGCATGTATTCATCGACGGCTTCACCATGGCGGTATTCGTCAGGGCCGCCAGCGGTTTTGCCGGGGCGACCGTCAGCACCCTGGCCGTGATGTACATGTTGCAGGCATTTAAAAAGGCTGCAATGGGGAGCGCCCTGGTCCTTGGCATCGGTATCTCTCAATTGGCCACGCCGCTCGCCTGGCTGATCTCCCCCGCCTTGCTCGACATGGGCGAGTGGCATCGTCTTTATGTCTTCGAGGCGGGCTTGGCGCTGTGCTGCCTGGCCGCCGTAGTGGCGCTCAAACTGCCGCCCGGCGTGCAGATCAAGGCTTTCGAACCACTGGACTTTCTCACTTTTTTCCTGCTCGCCCCTGCGCTGGGTTTGTTTGCTGCGGTACTGACCCAGGGCCGCGTCCAGTGGTGGAATACCCAAACGTGGATAGGCTATGCCCTGATCGCGGCCATTGTATTGCTGACCGTGGCCGTCATGATCGAGCACCAGCGCAAGAACCCGTTGCTGCAAACCCGCTGGCTGGCTTCGCTCGAAACGATACGTTTTGCCTTGGGCGCGCTGATGTTGCGCTTCATCCTTTCCGAACAAACCTATGGCGCGGTTGGCCTGTTACAGAATCTGGGCATGGCAGCCGATCAATTGCAGCCCTTGTATGCAGTCATGCTTGCAGGGCTTGTGGCGGGGATACTCGTCAGCGCCCTGACGTTCAGCGAAAAAGCTGCCGTACCGCAGATTCTGGTGTCTATCGTGCTGGTCGCGGTGGGCAGTTTCATGGATGCCGATGCCACCAACCTGACACGTCCGCAAAATATGTTCCTCAGTCAATTCCTGTTGTCGGTGGCGGCAGGGATGTTCATGGGGCCTTTGTTGCTGATAGGCGTGATGAGTGCGCTGAAGAATGGGCCTCATTACATGGTCAGCTTCGCTGTGCTTTTCTCGCTCACTCAAAGTATCGGGGGGCTGGCGGGGCCAGCAGCTTTAGGCTCGTTTCAGGTCCTGCGGGAAAAGTTTCACTCCAGCCAGATCAACGCGCACATCGACCCCACCAATTCCGTAATCGCGCAGCGTCTGCAGATTCAGGGACAGATCTATGCCGCGACTCAGCCTGATCCCGCCCTACGCAATGCGCAGGGCATATCCCAGCTAAGCCAGGCCGCTACCCGAGAAGCCAACGTACTGGCATTCAATGACGTCTTCCGGGTACTGGGTGTGCTGACCATCAGTTTCCTGTGTTGGTCATTGGTGCACACCGCCCGTGCTGCGCGTAAAGCGACACCGCCGCCGCCCGCCACTCCCTCCTCCGCAGTTGTGTGACCTTATGAGCCAGACCGATCCGACGAAAAACCTCGAAACCTCAACCCCTCCCAGCGATGCAGCCGATGCAGGTGGCGCGTCGGTCGATCCGCCGAAAATCATCAAACCGAGCCGTACGACCCTGTGGTTGATGGCGGGCGGGGCGGGCGTTGGCATCGTCCTGGTTCTGTATGCCTGGCAGTTCTGGCCGTTCAACAGCGCAGTGATGACCACAGAGAATGCCTATGTTCGGGGGCAGATCACCGTCATGGCGCCGCAGGTCAATGGCTACGTAGCGCAAGTGCTCGTGCGGGACTTCGAGGTGGTCAAGCAGGGAAAGGTGCTGATACAAATCGACGACCGTATTTATCAGCAGCGGGTTGAACAAGCGGCAGCCGATCTGGACGCTCGCAAGGCGGATCTGGAAAACTCGCTGCAAACCCAGGCGTCGGATCAGGCGACGCTGGCGTCCAGGCAGGCGGAGATGTTTTCGGTGGAGGCCGAATTTGATCGTGCCAGAGCCGACGAAGCGCGGGTCAATGAACTCGCCTCGCGAGGTTCGGTGTCTATCCGCGAACGTGACCAGATCCGCGCTACCGCCCGTGCTGCGGGCGCCAATGTAAAAAAAGCGCGAGCCGCAATCGACATCGCCAAAGAGACGGTGAAATCCACCCAGGTTTCGCGGGGGGTATTGGAGGCTGCCGTCAGGAGCGCGCAGGCCGCCCTGCACCTGGCGCAGATCGATCTGGAAAACACTCGTATCCGCGCTCCGCGTGATGGTGTGCTCAGCGAGGTCTCGGTCCGTCTTGGACAATACGTCAGCGCCGGCTCGCAATTGCTGTATCTGGTGCCCGAACAGCTTTGGGTGGTGGCCAATTACAAGGAAACCCAAGTGAATGGCATGCTGGCGGGGCAAGCCGTAACCCTCGACGTGGACGCCCTGGACGGCGCGCGACTGAGCGGGCGCGTCGAGCGGTTCGCTCCGGCCACAGGTTCGGAATTCAGCGTCTTGCGGCCCGACAACGCCACCGGCAACTTCACCAAAGTCGCTCAACGCATTCCCGTAAGAATCGAGCTGGACGCCAACCAACCGATGGCCCGGCGCCTCAGGCCCGGAATGTCGGTCGTCGCTCATGTCGATACGGCCAGCGTAGGCGACGAAGGTAGCGCGCCATGAGTCGGTCAGCCTCCTGCCCGTGGCAACACCTCGCGCTCGCAACCCTTGTCGCGCTGGCAGGTTGCGCACCCGCCAAGGCACCTGCGCCAACGCAATCCAAGGTCTTCCCCCCTTCGCAGTGGCGAGGTCAAACCCAAGCCCCGGCGCCTGTCTCGGCGCAGTGGTGGCAAGCCTTTAATGACCCCGTCCTGAGCCAACTGGTCGATGAGGCGTTGACGCATAACAACGACGTGCTCACAGCGGTCGCACGCGTTGAGGAGGCGCGTCAGCAGATCGGCCTGGCTCATTCGGCGCTGTTGCCTACGCTTGACGGGACACTGAGCGCTCAGACGACACGTAACCTTGGTCTGACCGGCGTGACTCACACCCGATCGGTGCAACCGGAAATCCAGGTGGCCTATGAGTTAGACCTTTGGGGGCGCCTGCGCAACCTGGACAAGGCGGCTCAGTTGCAATACCAGGCCACCCGCACAGACCTGGACAATATTCATCTGTCGGTCGCGAGCACGGTTGCACGCGCCTACATTACCCTGCTGTCGCTGGACACCCAGCTCAAGGTCACTCGCGATACTGCCGCGTCGCGCCGCGATGCACTGATAGTCGCTCAGGACCGCGCCAATGAGGGCTATACCTCGCAGTTGGAACTGACCCAGGCGCAGTCCGAGTATGAATCCGCCCAGCAGATGATTCCGCAACTGGAACAATCGATACGCCAGCAGGAAAACGCCATCCGCCTGCTGACAGGAACGCTGCCGGGCTATGTGTCCCGCGGCAGCCTGTTCCAGAACGTCGTCCCTCCTTCAGTGCCAGGGATGCTGCCAGCAGAATTGCTACGGCGCCGTCCGGATATCCAGCAAGCGGAGCTTATGGTGGCGGCTTCGGATTACAACCTGGAGGCACGTCGCGATGAGTACCTGCCTCAAGTGCAACTCTCGGCAGGCTTCGGTCGACTCTACGTCAACGCTCTGGACTTCGATCCGGTCAAGGTGTGGGATCTGGGCGCCAGCGTACTGGCCCCAATCTACAGTGCCGGACGGCTTGAAGCACAGGTTGGGGTGGCGACGGCGCAACGAGATCAGGCCGCTTACAACTATCGCGCTGTCGCGCTCAACGCATTCGGCGAAGTGGAAAACTCGCTGTCGGCGGTCAAGCGCTTTGAAGAACAAATCGAATGGACACGCACCCGGATACACACGCTGGGCCGTTCATTGGATATCGCTCAAGATCGTTATCAAGGTGGTTATTCCTCCTACCTGGAGGTGCTCGACGCCCAGCGCAATCTATTCAACACCGAGTTAGCGGCGATTCAGGTCAGAGAGAGTCAACTCAACAACGTTATTTCGCTATTTCAGGCACTCGGAGGAGGTTGGCCTGGCTCGAATCTGAACCAGGCCGCAACAGCGGCGAGGGATGCAAACTGAATCGATGGGCGGCGTGCATTTGTTGTAGCGCATCGCTCATCTCCGACACAAGTGTCACAGCCTCGCTAATACTGACCGCAGACAGGCTTCCATCTTGGTAAGCCTTGTGCCGTAGGGATAGCTGGTTGGCGTTGATGCCGTTGCGCCGGGCTACCAATGACACTCTTTGCCCAGATTCAGGACCTATCGAACATGGCCAGCTTCTGGTCGGCACTCCAGTGGCGTCGGCATTCCTGGCCGAGCAGCTCGCACCCTTGTCGTTTTAGTAGCACTCACCGTTGTTCCTCACTTTGGCTTTCTCAAAGCCCTTCTTCCCTGATCAGTGATCGAAGGAGTCATGCCGCAGGTGCGTCACTCCTTGGTCTCCTCAAATCTATCCTGTCCGACCTTGATCGCATAGCCTGACTTCGGACTGCTAATCAGCAGGTACCCGCTGCGCGCTCAGAAAATCCGTTGAAGGTCGCCCGATTTGCGGCATGTAAGCTTCAGGCGCAGGGGGCGGAACGCCGACCTCTAGTGCATCTAATAAGTCCGCCCAGTATTGCATCATCCTACGTCTCGGTTCGACGTATTCCGCGTGATTGTACGCAGCCCGAATTTGGTTGGCATCAGCATGGGAAAGCTGCGCCTCAATCCACTCTTCTACAAAGCCAACCTCGTTGAGCGCCGTTGAGATGGTGGCCCTGATGCCATGACCGGTGAGCCGCCCTTTGTAACCCATCCGGCTAATCGCGGTGTTAAGGGTATTTTCACTGATCATTTCCTGCGGTTCGTATCGGTGAACCAGCAGATACCGCGCACCGCGCGTCCTTAACTGCATCAGCCGCTGCACAAGTGCAATTGCTTGAGTAGACAGCGGAATCACATAAGGCGGGATCTCATTTCCCTGTGTTCGCACACGACTTCGGAGCTGCTTCACGCCCTCCGGTGGCACCAGCCAGATCCCCTTGTCGAAGTCGAATTGGTCTGGCGTCGCCGCCCGTAGCTCTCCTGTACGCACGCCCGTCAGCAGCAATAGACGAATACCAAGCCGTGTCTTTTCTGCACACTCATAGTGGGTGACGGTCCTGAGCAATCCTGGAAGTTCATTTACGTGGAGGAAGGGATTATGGCGGACTGGCCGCGGCGTCTCGGCAACGATATCAAGGTCTGATGCTGGGTTCACATCAATAAGCCCTTCCGCCATAGCAAAACGAAAGATCTGGTTGAGCCAGGTGCGCACCTTTCGAGCAGAGACCAGCGCGCCTCTGCGCTCAATTCGCCTAATGAGCTCCAGCACGTCACCACGAGAAATATCCGCGATCGGAAGATCGCCCAAACACGGCAGCATGTCCTTCTTCAGGTATTTGCTGGCTTGCCCTGCACTGCCCTTCTTACTTTTCGTCAGTTTTTTACTTCGGAACTCATGCCAGCGATCAGAAACCGCTTCAAATGTGTTGCTGGCGGCGTGAGAGGCTTTCTGGCGCTCGGCGCGACGATGTGATCGTGGATCGATATTGTTGGCCACCAGCGCACGTGCAGCCTCTCTCCGCTGGCGAGCCTCCTTGAGACTCACGTCGGGATAGGTGCCAAGGGAAATACGCAATTGCTTGTCATGCCAATAGAAACGGAAATGCCAGCGCTTCGAACCCGTCGTGGGCACTTGCAGCGATAAGCCATCCCCATCAGTTAACGTATAAGGCTTGCTGGCGGGCTTGGCTTGCTTGATCGCTGTATCTGTCAGAGCCATCAGACACCTCCTTTTGCATCAAGGAGGGGAATACAACCCAGCGGTAGACGAACCAATACGAAAATTGATGCGCAAGGAATCGTAAAAGGCTGTGCCAGCGGTGTACTTAAATGTGTACTTAAAAACCGTGGCTGGAGATGGATTCCAGTGGAATTCAGAAAACGAAAAAAGCGGCTCAAGGCCGCTATTTCCGTGACTTCCAGGCGTTCAGTGGGCCTTAGTGGAAGCAAATATGGCGCAGCGGACGGGACTCGAACCCGCGACCCCCGGCGTGACAGGCCGGTATTCTAACCGACTGAACTACCGCTGCGCGTAACACATGAAGCGAATGGTGGGTGATGACGGGATCGAACCGCCGACCCTCTGCTTGTAAGGCAGATGCTCTCCCAGCTGAGCTAATCACCCTTCGTTTCGGTGTGGCGCGCATTCTACGGAGCGACCCTAAGTCTGGCAAGCACTTTCTTAAATCTTTTTTTTCAGCCCTTCCAATGGCTTAGGCAGGGTTGGCCTGGGGCGTGATCAAGAGAATAATGCCCCCCTTTGTATAGAGGAGAGACTCACCCCATGTGGTTCAAGAACCTGCTTATCTATCGCCTGACCCAAGATCTGCCTGTTGATGCCGAGGCGTTGGAAGCGGCCATGGCCACCAAGCTGGCGCGCCCTTGTGCAAGCCAGGAGTTGACCACTTATGGTTTCGTCGCACCTTTCGGTAAAGGTGAAGATGCTCCCCTGGTTCACGTCAGCGGTGACTTCCTGCTGATCGCCGCGCGCAAGGAAGAACGCATCCTGCCGGGTAGCGTGGTGCGTGACGCACTTAAAGAGAAAGTCGAAGAGATCGAAGCCGAACAGATGCGCAAGGTCTACAAGAAGGAGCGCGACCAGATCAAGGATGAGATCATCCAGGCCTTCCTGCCGCGTGCCTTCATTCGTCGTTCGTCGACCTTTGCTGCCATCGCGCCGAAACAGGGCCTGATCCTGGTCAACTCGGCCAGCCCCAAGCGCGCCGAAGACTTGCTGTCGACCCTGCGTGAAGTGATCGGCACCCTGCCGGTACGTCCGCTGACAGTGAAAACTGCACCGACTGCCATCATGACCGACTGGGTCACCACCCAGAAACCGGCCGACGACTTCTTTGTCCTCGACGAATGCGAACTGCGCGACACCCACGAAGACGGCGGTATCGTGCGCTGCAAACGCCAGGACCTGACCGGCGAAGAGATCCAGCTGCACCTGACCACCGGCAAGGTCGTGACTCAATTGTCCCTGGCATGGCAGGACAAACTGTCCTTCATGCTCGACGACAAGATGACCGTCAAGCGCCTGAAATTCGAAGACCTGCTGCAAGACCAGGCGGAACAGGACGGCGGCGACGAAGCCCTGGGGCAACTGGATGCCAGCTTTACCTTGATGATGCTGACCTTCGGTGAGTTCCTGCCGGCGCTGGTTGAGGCACTGGGCGGTGAAGAGACACCACAGGGCATCTAAGCCATGTGAAGATCAAAATGTGGGAGGGGGCTTGCTCCCGATGGCGGTATGTCAGCCAATAGATGTGTAGCTGACCCTCCGCTATCGGGAGCAAGCCCCCTCCCACATTTGATCGCATTGCCAACTAAAAAAACTAACAAAAAGGATGCCCCCATGCGTGCACTCGCCGCCTTGAGCCGCTTCGTCGGCAATACCTTCGCCTACTGGGTGTTGATATTTGCCGTACTGGCCTTCCTGGAACCCGGTTGGTTCATCGGCCTCAAAGGCGCCATCGTCCCCCTGCTGGGCCTGGTGATGTTCGGCATGGGGTTGACCTTGAAACTCGAAGACTTCGCCGAAGTCGCTCGCCATCCCTGGCGCGTGGCCTTGGGCGTGGTCGCGCATTTCGTGATCATGCCAGGCGTGGCGTGGTTGCTGTGCCAGGTTTTCCATCTGCCGCCGGAAATTGCCGTCGGCGTGATCCTGGTGGGCTGTTGCCCAAGCGGCACCTCGTCCAACGTCATGACGTGGCTGGCCCGGGGCGATCTGGCATTGTCGGTGGCCATTGCCGCTGTCACCACCCTCCTCGCCCCGCTGCTCACCCCGGCATTGATCTGGCTGCTGGCCTCGGCCTGGCTACCGGTGTCGTTCATGGAGCTGTTCTGGTCGATCCTGCAAGTGGTGCTGTTGCCGATCGTGCTTGGCGTGGTCGCGCAACGCTTGTTGGGTGAGCACGTGCGCCATGCGGTGGACGTGCTGCCGCTGGTGTCGGTGGTGAGCATCGTGATCATCGTTGCCGCGGTGGTTGCAGCAAGCCAACAGAAGATCGCCGAATCGGGCCTGCTGATCATGGCGGTGGTGATGCTGCACAACAGCTTCGGCTACCTGCTGGGCTATTTCACCGGGCGCTTGTTCAAGTTGCCCTTGGCGCAACGCAAGTCATTGGCTCTGGAAGTGGGCATGCAGAACTCCGGGCTGGGTGCCGCGCTGGCCAGTGCGCACTTTTCGCCGCTGGCGGCAGTGCCCAGTGCGTTGTTCAGTGTCTGGCACAATATTTCCGGAGCACTGCTGTCGACCTACTTCCGCCGCATGAGCGAAAAGGAAGACCGCCGCGCACTGGAAAGCGCGCCGTAACTTGATCGTCTGATCCGATTTCGGCACTCTACCAAGCTTCGCGGGGACGACCTCGCGACGCTATCAAGCGCCTACCTGGGGACGACCCCACTTTGTAGAAGCGAGGTCAGCATGTCCTGGATCATTCTGTTTTTTGCCGGGTTATTCGAAGTCGGCTGGGCCGTCGGCTTGAAGTACACCGACGGTTTCAGCAAGCCACTGCCCACCGCCCTGACAATTGCCGCCATGGCGGTCAGCCTGGGGCTATTGGGGCTGGCCATGAAGGAGCTGCCGCTGGGCACCGCCTATGCCATCTGGACCGGCGTAGGTGCCGTAGGTACCGTGATCGCCGGGATTATCCTGTTTGGCGAATCCATGGCGCTGTTTCGGTTGGCCAGTGTGGCGTTGATTATTTGCGGGCTGATAGGGCTCAAGATTTCCACTTAAGCCACTACCGCTATCGCAGGCTAGCCAGCTCCCACCTTTTGAATTGTGAATACAGTCAAATGTGGGAGCTGGCTTGCCTGCGATGAGGCCCTGACAAACAACGACAAACTACCTGACACTCCCCCGCAAACCACCCACCACAGCCTGCAACTGCACCGGCGTTGCCGCCTCCACGGCAAGCGGCTCACCCGCCACCAACACCACCCGCGACCAGATCCGATGGAAAAAGCCCTTGTGCGGATCGCGACTGAAAAAACTCCCCCACAACCCCTGCAATGCCATCGGGATCACCGGCACCGGCGTCTCCTCCAGAATGCGCGTCACGCCACCGCGAAACTCATTCATCTCGCCATCGGCCGTCAACTTGCCTTCCGGGAAGATGCACACCAACTCGCCATCCTGCAGGTACTGGGCAATCCGCGAAAACGCCTTTTCATAGATCTGGATATCTTCATGCCGCCCGGCAATCGGAATCGCTCCGGCGGTGCGGAAGATAAAGTTGAGCACCGGCAAGCGGTAAATCCTGTAGTACATGACAAAGCGAATCGGCCGACGCACCGCGCCACCAATCAACAGCGCATCGACAAACGATACGTGGTTGCACACCAGCAGAGCTGCACCCTCATCTGGAATCTGCTCCAGGTTGCGATGCTCCACGCGATACATGGAGTGGCTGAGCAGCCAGATCATGAAGCGCATGGTGAACTCAGGGACGATCTTGAAGATGTAGGTGTTGACCGCGATGTTGAGCAACGACACCACCAGAAACAGCTCGGGGATCGACAGCTTGGCCACGCTCAGCAGCAGGATCGAGACGATGGCCGAAACCACCATGAACAGCGCGTTGAGGATATTGTTGGCCGCGATCACCCGCGCCCGCTCGTTCTCGGCGGTGCGCGACTGGATCAGCGCATACAGCGGCACGATATAGAAACCACCGAACACGCCGAGCCCAAGGATATCGAACAACACCCACCAGGCCTGGCCGTAACTGAGTACCGCAAGCCAGTCATTGGCCTGGACGTTCTGCGGGAAGCCCCCCGAGTGCCACCACAGCAACAGGCCGAACACCGTCAGGCCGAAGGAGCCGAACGGCACCAGGCCGATCTCCACCTTACGCCCGGAGAGCTTTTCGCAGAGCATCGAACCCAGAGCGATGCCCACGGAGAACACGGTGAGGATCAAGGTCACCACGGTTTCGTCGCCGTACAACCATTCCTTGGCGTAGGCCGGGATCTGCGTGAGGTAGATCGCGCCGACAAACCAGAACCAAGAGTTGCCGACGATCGAGCGCGACACCGCTGGCGTCTGCCCCAGGCCCATGCGCAACGTCGCCCAGGACTGGGTGAAGATATTCCAGTTCAGGCGCAGTTGCGGCGTGGAAGCCGCCGCGCGCGGAATGCTGCGGCTGGCCAGGTAGCCCAACACCGCCACGCCGACTATCGCCACCGCCACTACCGGGGCGTAATGGGTGGAGGACATCATGATCCCGGCGCCAATGGTGCCGGCCAGGATCGCCAGGAACGTGCCCATTTCCACCAGGCCGTTGCCGCCGACCAACTCATCGTCGTGCAGGGCCTGGGGCATGATCGAGTACTTCACCGGCCCGAACAGCGCCGAATGGGTGCCCATGGCAAACAGTGCCAGCAGCATCAGCTCCAGATGATTGGTCAAAAAGCCCGTCGCGCCGACGGCCATGATCACGATCTCACCGATCTTGATCGCACGGATCAAGGCGTCCTTGTTGAATTTCTCGCCAAATTGCCCGGCCAATGCCGAGAACAGGAAGAACGGCAGGATAAACAATAAAGCGCACAGGTTGACCCAGATAGAGCGGTCGCCCTCGATGCTGAGCTTATAGAGAATGGCCAGGATCAGCGATTGCTTGAAGATGTTGTCGTTGAACGCGCCCAGCAGCTGGGTGATGAAAAACGGCAAGAAACGCCGTGTGCGCAGCAAGGTGAATTGCGAGGGGTGGCTCATCGTCCGTGTTCCTGCGTGGCCTGTTATTGATCAGGCCACGACTTTACCTAATCCCGCTTACTTATTCCCTAACCCTGCAATGCATGGCGAAACAAAAAGCTCGCCTTTATACGCGCCCTGCACCGTGCGCTTTGCCACGATCATCCACATCAGCGCCAGCGCCGCCACCAGCACACTGCCCAATACGCTGAAGAACCCCAGTTGCAGCACGTTCGCCAATTTCAACGTGGCCAGGGCATATACCCCCAGCGGAAAGGTAAAACCCCACCAACCCAGGTTGAACGGGATACCGGCGCGCAGGTAACGCAGGGTGATCAGCACCGCGATCAACATCCACCACAGGCCAAAGCCCCACAAGGTGACGCCTGCGATCAGGCCCAGGCCATGGGCCATTTCACCGACACTCGCCAGGCCATTGGCAGCGAAGATCGCCGGCGCATCGCTACCGAGCAGCAACATGCCCAGGGCGCCTGTACCGATAGGGCCCAGTGCCAGCCAGCTCGACGCCGCCATATTGGCGTGAGGCAATTTATGCAAGGCCATGCGCAACATCAGGATGGTCAGGATGCTGAACGCCACTGGCAGCGAGAACGCCCACAGCACGTAGCTGGTCACCAGCATCACCAGTTGAGCATGGGCGTCGACCAGGTGCGGGGCCAGTAAGCCACCGCTGGCCGCCGCTACTTCGGCAGCCACTACGGGCAACAACCAGACCGCGGTCATCTGGTCGATGCTGTGCTCCTGGCGAGTGAACATCATGAACGGGATCAGCACGCCACAGGCCAGGGACATGGCGACGTCCAACCACCACAGGGCCTCAGCCAACGGGATCACATCACCGCCCCAGCGTGGCAGGCCGAACAGCAGCAAACCGTTAAGAATGGTCGCCAGGCCCATAGGGATGGTGCCGAAGAACATCGAGACTGTGGAGTGCCCGAAAATCCGCCGTGCCTCGTGGAAAAACATCACCCAACGGGCGGCATACAACACGCTGAACAGCATGAACAGCCCGATGGTGAACACCCAAAGACCCTCTGCCACAGCGTGCAAGCCTGGCAGGCTGACCGGCAGTTGGGCCAAGGCCAGCGCCAGCACCCCGGTGCCCATGGTGGCGGCGAACCAGTTCGGAGTGAACTGACGAATCACTTCCCGGGGACGGGCCAGGTGACTTAAAGGTTTGTAGCTGTTGATAGTCGAGCAGGTCATGGCGCTAATCCTCTTCCTCGCATGAGGTTGAAGCCATGATAGAACCTGTTCGAATATCTATATAACGGGTAATATCTCTAACTATTATCTATTTTGCAGATATACATCTTATGCGGCGGCTCTGCCTCTTGAAGCATCCTGCAACAGCAGCCCGGCGAGTGCGCCGAGGGCCAGCAGGATAAGCATTACACCATAGCCATCCGTGGTAGCGACAAGGCCAAACACGCGGCTCAGATTACCCGCCAATAACGCCGGCACGCAGAACGCCAGGTAGCTCAATACATAGAACGCTGACATCAGGCCGGCCCGCTCATGAGGCAACGCCAAGCCGACAATACTGCGCACACTGCCCATGAAGCCGCCGCCGAAACCAAAGCCGGCAATCACACTGGCGACAAAGAACAGCCACAGGCTGGCGGTCTGCACGGCAACCAGCAGCAGCCCTACACCCACCGCCAGCAGCACCGCCGACAGGCGCATGACCTTGTCGGCCGCACGGTTGCGCAGGCTGTAGATCATTACCGCGCCACTCAGGGTCACTACCGCCACCAGGCCACCGCCGATCAAATGCGAGCTCGACCCCGTCGCAGCCCGCACCAGCGACGGCGCCAGGGAAGACACGAACCCACCCAGCGCCCACACCGCCACATTCAGCGGCATCGCCAACCACAAGGCCCGGCGCGCTTGGGGCGGCACGTGCAGGGTTGGCGCCAGGGACTTCAAGGCCCCCGGTATCCGGCTGACGGTTTCAGGCAGACGCCACAGGTACACGGCCTGCAGCACCATCAAGCCCAGCAGGGTGAAATAGACCAATTGGGTCGGCCGCGGCGCGTACTCCACCAGCAAGCCGCTGCCCAGGCCACCACAGGCCATGCCGAGCATCGGCGCGAGGCTGTTGAGCATCGGGCCACGCACGCGGTCGGTATCGAGCAATGTCGCGCTCAACACCGCTGTGGCAGTCCCGGTCGCAAAGCCCTGCAATGCGCGAGCGGCAAGCAGGCAGGCGGTGCTGTCAGCGTTGATAAACAGCAGCATCGCCATGATATTCAGCAGCAGCGCGGCGAAGATCACCGGCTTGCGCCCCAGGTAATCCGAGAGCGACCCCACGGCCAGCAACGCCGCCAACAGGCTCACGGCATAAACGCCGAAAATGGCCGTGAGCATCGCGGCCGAAAAATGCAGGTTTTCCTGGTACACCTGATACAACGGTGTCGGCGCACTGGACGCGGCGAGGAAGGTCAACACGGTGATCACCAGGAACGCCAGGCTGGACCGGTGAGAAATGTTGCTGGACATGGGCACGCTCCGCTAAAGCTAATATTTTGCTTTTGCAGAGTGTGCTACCCGCCGGCGCTTAAAGCAAATTCTTTGTGTTAAGGTTTTAAGCATGGCGATTAAAGAAGGCCTCCGCCCGGGGGGCCGTAGTGCCCGGGTACAAGAATCCGTTCATTCGGCAGTGCGCGAATTGCTCGAAGCCCATGAGCGATCCAGTATTACTGTGCCGATGATTGCGGCACACGCAGGCGTTACGCCCTCGACCATCTACCGGCGCTGGGGCGACCTTTCCGTGTTGCTCGCCGATGTGGCCCTGGCGCGCCTGCGCCCGGACAGCGAGCCGGCAGACACCGGCAGCCTGCGCGGCGACCTGCAGGCCTGGGCTGAGCAATACCTGGATGAAATGAGTACGGACGTAGGGCGCAATATGATGCGCGACGTGCAAAGCAGCGTAACGCCGGGGTATTGCGTGAGCATTCTGGGCGGGCAATTGCAGGCGATCGTCGATCGTTATCCGCAAGAGACGGCGCCGAGTGTGGACCGCTTGATCAACCTGCTCGCGGCGCCGACGGTGTTCCGTATTCTGTTTTCGGCGCAGCCTTTGGCGGTTGAAGAACTGCATGCCCTGATAGAGCTGGCCCTGAAAAACTGAAGGCCATACACCAAACCAAATGTGGGAGGGGGCTTGCTCCCGATAGCTGTGGATCAGTCAGTACAAGGTGTCTGACAGACCGCTATCGGGAGCGAGCCCCCTCCCACATTTTTTACCGCGTTGAATCGCTATTTAAGTACGCATCCCACGCCCGCTCACCAGCAACCGCGCACAACCGATATACAGCACCACGGTCGCCACGATCATGAAGGTGATCGCCACGCTGATCTTGATGTCCGACACGCCCAGAATGCCGTAGCGGAAGGCGTTGACCATATGCAGCACGGGGTTGGCCAGGGACACGGTCTGCCAGAACGGCGGCAGCAAGGTGATGGAGTAGAACACCCCGCCCAGGTAGGTCAGCGGCGTCAGCACGAAGGTCGGAATGATCGAGATATCATCGAAGTTGCGTGCGAAAACGGCGTTGATGAACCCCAGCAGCGAGAAGATCGTCGCCGTGAGCACCACCACCAGGATGGTGACGCCAAGGTGATGCACCTGCAGGTGGGTGAAGAACAACGACAGCAGCGTCACGATCACCCCGACCATCAAACCACGCAGCACACCGCCGAGCGTATAGCCGATCAGGATTGTGTGCGGCGAAACCGGCGAAACCATCAGTTCCTCGATGGAGCGCTGGAACTTGCTGCCGAAGAAACTGGAGACCACGTTGCCGTAGGAGTTGGTGATCACCGACATCATAATCAGGCCCGGTACGATGTACTCCATGTAGGTGAAGCCACCCATGTCACCGATCTGCCGGCCGATCAGGTTACCGAAGATCACGAAGTACAGGACCATGGTGATTGCCGGCGGCAGCAGGGTCTGCGGCCAAATCCGGGTAAAGCGCTTCACTTCGCGATAGACAATGGTTTGCAGCGCGACGAGGTTGGGTTGCAGTTCCGAACTCATACCGCCACCTTCGCCAGATTTTTCTCCACCAGGGACACGAACAACTCCTCAAGGCGATTGGTTTTATTACGCAGGCTCAACACTTCGATGTTCTGGGTCGCCAACTGGGTGAACAGCGCGGTGATGCCCATGGCTTTGTCCACCTGCACTTCCAGGGTGTGGCTGTCGACCAGGCGGCTTGGGTAACCCACCAGTTGCGGTGCCACCGTCAGGTTGTTCTTCAGGTCGAGCAGGAAGGTTTCCACATGCAACTGGCCCAGCAGGTTGCGCATGCTGGTGTTCTCGACAATGGTGCCGTGGTCGATGATGCCGATGTTGCGGCACAGCTGCTCAGCCTCCTCCAGGTAATGGGTGGTGAGGATGATGGTGATGCCCTTCTCGTTCAGCTCGGTAAGGAAGGCCCACATCGAACGGCGCAGCTCAATGTCCACGCCCGCGGTAGGTTCGTCGAGGATCAACAGGCGCGGCTCATGCACCAGGGCGCGGGCAATCATCAGGCGGCGCTTCATACCACCGGACAGCGAACGTGAAGGTACATCGCGCTTGTCCCACAGGCCCAGTTGGGTCAGGTACTGCTCGGCGCGCTCCTTGGCGATTTTTGCCGGGATGCCGTAGTAGCCAGCCTGGGTCACGACAATATCGAAGGTCTTTTCGAACTGGTTGAAGTTGAATTCCTGGGGCACCACGCCAATGGAACGCTTGAGCGCCGCCGGGGATTTATCCAGGTCATGCCCGAAGATATTCACCGTGCCGCTGGTCTTGTTGACCAGGGTCGAGAGAATGCCGATGGTGGTGGATTTGCCGGCACCGTTGGGGCCGAGCAAGGCGAAGAAATCACCTTCGGCGACATCCAGATCGATACCACTCAGGGCCTGGAAACCGTTGCCGTAGGTTTTGGTTAGCTGCCGGATGGACAGAGCGGAACTCATATCGGGATACGCACCAAAGAAGGGAATAGAAACAATAGATGAGGGCACACCGCCGGTAGTTCAACCGCGGTGCAGTGCGAGCATGGTGCGTGCCCATGCCGCACAAGTACAGTCACCCGTATTAATAGTGTGTATTAAGTCAACGCGGTCATCACCGCTTTGCGATAGGCCGGTCGCTGTTGAAGGCGTTGGTACCAGGCCTCTAGATGGGGCATTGCAGGGCGTTCGATAGGCATCTCGAACCAGGCGTAGATAAAGCTGCCCAGGGGGATATCCCCCATGCCGATCTCATTGCCCGACAGGTAAGGTTGTTCGGCAAGGGCCTGGTCGACAGTCTTGAGCACCTCGATGCAGGCTTGGCGCCCGGCATGGATGTTGTCCCAGTTCTGTTTTTCCGCCGGGGTGCGCAGCACGCCCCAGAACACGGTTTTGAACGGTTCGGCGAACGTAGAGGTGGTCCAGTCCATCCACTTTTCGGCGTTGGCGCGGGCCTTCAGATCGCTTGGGTACCAGTTAGAAGCGTGCTTGGCGCACAAATAACGCACGATGGTGTTGGACTCCCACAACACAAAGTCGCCATCTTCGATCATCGGCACCCGGCCATTTGGGTTCAGGGCCCGGTACTGAGGGGTGTCGACCACACCGAAAGCCCCGCCCGCATCAATCGCCTCATAGTCCAGGCCGAGCTCCTCGGCGCACCATAGTGCTTTCCTGACGTTGGACGAATTTTTACGACCCCAGATTTTCAGCATGACCGCGCCTTCTTGTTGATGAACTTGGCAGGATGAAGGCAGCAGCATACGCCGGTTCAGGCGCGGCTTGAATCGCTCTGCATGTCGCCCAGCAAGGTCGGTGCATCGTCGGCGAACAGGTGCGGGTAACACTTTTGGATATGGGCGAAGAAAAATGCTTCAGGCACGTCAGGAAATTGCCCGTGGTCCACCACGTACTCCATTGAGCGCTGGCCCTGGCGATTGAACGCGTGAAAGACGCTGTCATGGCGGCCATCGAACGCCAGCGGCGGCACATCGAACAGGTCGCACAGTTGCTGGTTGAACGCAGGGGTCGCCTTGACCCAGCGGCCGTTCAGGTAAAGCTCGGTATAACCGTGCATGGCGAACACGTCGCTCTTGAGCAGGGCGAGCAGGCGTGGGGTGGACAGGTGATTGCGCACATCCGCCAAGCCGATTCGGGCCGGGATACCGCAGTGGCGGGCGCAGGCAGCGAGCAAGGTGGCCTTGGGCACGCAGTAGCTTTGGCCGGCAGCCAGGGCGAAGCTGGCGTTCAAGGTGCTGGGGTCACGGCTGAAGGTGTAGGGGTTGTAGCGAATCGTCTCACGCACGGCGTAGTAGAGACTGACTGCCTGGTCACTTAAATCCGCACGGGTTCCGCGATGTTTTTCGGCGAACTCCACCACTGCAGGGTGGTCACTATCGATGAAGCGGCTGGGACTCAAGTATGCGTTCATAAGCTTGATCTCCAAAGGAAGCCTCGAGTCTAACGACAGGCTTGCCACAAGAGATAACGACGATTCGGCCAAATGTCGGCGCCTGCGGATGGGTAGTCGAGTACAACTTGTAACACCCTGATCACCCGGCTTGATCGGATGCCGACTAAGCTCCCTGGTGGTTTCGCCCCTGGTTTCACGGAGGATTGCATATGCTGTTGTTGTGGATACTGGTGCTGGTGGTCGGCATTGCCTACCTGGCACACCGCCGTACCGCCCCCCTGCCCGCCCTGGGCGTGGTCGCCGTCTACCTGCTGGCGATGGGCGCCTGGAGCCACGCACCGGGTTGGCTGCTGCTGATCTTCTGGGTGCTCATCGCCGTGGTCGCCGTGCCGTTGCTGTTGTCCGACCTGCGCCGCCAATACTTCACCAAGCCGCTGTTCAGCTGGTTCCAGAAAGTCTTGCCGCCGATGTCCGAGACCGAACGCGATGCCATCGATGCCGGCACCGTCTGGTGGGACGGGGAACTGTTCAGCGGGCGCCCCGACTGGGATAAATTGCTAGCTTACCCCAAGGTGCAATTGACCGAAGAAGAACAGGCGTTTATCGACGGTCCTACCGAAGAACTCTGTGCCATGGTCAGCGACTGGGAAATCGGCCAGGCCATGGACCTGCCGCCGGAGGCCTGGGAACACATCAAGACCCACGGCTTTTTCGCCCTGATCATTCCCAAGGAGTACGGTGGCAAAGGCTTCTCTGCCTATGCCCATTCCCAGGTCGCCATGAAGCTCGCGACCCGCAGCGGTGACCTCGCCTCGACCGTGATGGTGCCCAACTCCCTCGGCCCGGCCGAACTGCTGCTGCACTACGGCACCGAGGAACAACGCAACCACTACCTGCCGCGCCTGGCCCGTGGCGACGACATTCCATGCTTCGCCCTCACCGGCCCGCTGGCCGGCTCTGATGCGGGCGCCATGCCCGACACCGGGGTGATCTGCAAAGGTGAATGGGAAGGCAAGGAAACCCTCGGCCTGCGCCTGAACTGGGAAAAACGCTACATCACCCTCGGCCCGGTCGCGACCCTGCTCGGCCTGGCCTTCAAGGCCCATGACCCGGACCATCTGCTGGGCGCGGAAGAAGACCTGGGCATCAGCCTGGCGTTGATTCCAACCGATACTCCCGGCGTAGAAATCGGTCGTCGTCACCTGCCACTTGGTGCCGCGTTCATGAACGGCCCCAACTCCGGCAAGGACGTGTTCATCCCCCTGGAATACCTGATCGGTGGCCAGGAAATGCTCGGCAAGGGCTGGATGATGCTGATGAACTGCCTGTCGGTGGGCCGCTCCATCTCCCTGCCTGCGGTCGGTACGGGCGCGGCCAAGTTCACCAGCCTGGTGACCGGGCAATACGCCCAGGTGCGCGAACAGTTCAACGTACCGCTGTCGGCCTTCGAAGGTATCCAGGAAGCCCTGGCGCGCATCGGCGGCAATGCCTGGCTGATGGACAGCGCCCGCATGCTCACCGCCAATGCCGTGGATTTGGGCGAGAAGCCCTCGGTGTTGTCGGCGATCCTCAAGTACCACCTGACCGAGCGCGGCCGTGAGTGCATCAGCCACGCCATGGACGTGCACGGCGGCAAGGGCATCATCATGGGCCCGAACAACTATCTGGGACGTAGCTGGCAAGGGGCGCCGATCTTCATCACGGTGGAAGGCGCGAATATCCTTTCGCGCAACCTGATGATCTTCGGCCAGGGCGCGATTCGCTGCCATCCGTTCGTCCTCAAGGAGATGGCCCTGGCCGGTCGCGAAGACCGTGACCAGGCGTTGAAGGAGTTCGACGGCCTGCTGATGCAACACATCGGCTTTGCCGTGAGCAACGCGGCCAGCACCCTGGTGCTGAACCTGGGCTTCGGGCATTTCGAGAAAGCCCCCGGCAACCGTTTGAGCCAGGGCTACTTCCGCGCCCTGAACCGCCAGGCGGCGGCGTTTGCACTGCTGGCCGACCTGAGCATGATGCTGCTGGGCGGTGAGCTCAAACGCCGCGAACGCTTGTCGGCACGTCTGGGTGACGTGCTCAGCCATATGTACCTGGCATCGGCGGCGCTCAAGCGTTATCACGACCTGGACTCGCCGGATCACCTGGAACCGCTGTTTGCCTGGGCCATGGAAGAAAGCCTGGGTGAATCGGAACGCGCACTGGATGAACTACTGAGCAACTTCCCGAACAAAGTGTTGGGCTGCCTGCTGCGGGTGATCGTGTTCCCGTTCGGGCGTCGTCACACCGGGCCGTCCGACGCGCTGGATGCCGAAGTGGCCGCGGTGATCGGTCGCGCCAAGGGCGACCCGACCCTGGAAGAATTGCTGGCCGGCTGTTATCGCCCGCAATCGGCAGAAGATCCCGTGGGCGCGCTGCAGCATGCCTACGACCTGCTCGGCGCCAGCCATCCGTTGCAGAAAAAACTGCATGCCGCACTTAAAAGCGGGCAAGTCAAACCGACGGCCGGTGAGTCTGCCATCGACGCAGCCCTGCACGCCGGCGTGCTGCAACCGGCCGAAGCGCAAACCCTGCGTGACGCCGAAGCGGCGCGGCGCAAGGTGATCGACGTGGATGATTTCAGCAAGGAAGAGCTGATGCAGGCCGAAGGTAAAGTCCGCTGAGTCAAGCGGTCATATAAATACGGGCGCGAGAGGCATATACTCTCGCGCCCGTTTTTGCTTTAGAGGACTTTATCTCGTGTCCAACGTCGTTGCCGATCATCTCGTCTTGCTCGACCACTTGCGCAGCATCCTGGTTGCCGTCGGCGAAGCCGAACAGGTGCCCGAGGAAAGCCACTCGCTGTTCCTGGAGCGTTTTGACGAACTGCGCGCCCTGCTGCCAATCGACCCGATCGAAAGCCAGTACCTGGGCCAGGACCTGATGAGCCAGGTCATCCTGCGCTACCCGCAGATCGCCCATTTGGTCCCCCGCGATCTGCTGTGGTTCTTTGGCGGTGACTGCCTGCACTTCATGCCCGACGAGGAACTGGACCTGTACCAGGCCCTGGAAGAGCGTCGCTATGAAGCCGAACAGAACGACGAACCGTTCGACTGGAACCAGGAAAAGCAACTGCTGGCCATGCCCCAAGACCAGAGCAAGCACTGACTTTTCAAACACTGAGATTCAAATGTGGGAGGGGGCTTGCCCCCGATAGCAGTGGGTCAATCAATGCAAAGGTGACTGACAGACCGCTATCGGGGGCAAGCCCCCTCCCACATTTAGCTTTGGCTCTTTCGCCATGCACTCCACCAGATAATCAATAAATACCCGCAACTTCGGCGGCAAGTACCGCGTCGGCGAGTGCAGCAACCACGCCTGGCCATGGTAAGACGCAATAAAGTCCCACGCCGGCAACACTTGCACCAACTGGCCCGCCGCCAACGCATGCCGCGCCGTGAAATACGGCAAGCTGCCAATCCCCACATGCTGCAATACCGCATCCAACCGCACCCCAGTGTGGTTCGCCGCATAACGCCCGCGTACGCCAACCGTCACCGCCTTGCCGGCCTGGCGGAATTTCCAGCGCGAGTCGCCCGGGGTTTCCCCCAGGTAGATGCAACTGTGTTCGAGCAAATCGTGGGGATGGCACGGGGTGCCATGCTCGGCCAGGTACTGCGGCGTCGCGCACAGCAAGTGTTCGATGGGCAATAACTGGCGCCCGACCAAGCCAGGCGGCGGGCTGTCAGTGATGCGAATGCTCAGGTCGACATTATCGTCGATCAGGTCCACGTGCCTATCCTCGAGGATCAACTGCACATCCACCTTGGGATAGCGCCGCAGAAATTCAGGCATATGCGGATGCACCACAAAGCGCCCCACCGCCTTGGGCACGCTGACCCGCACCAGGCCCTCGGCTTCATGGTTGAACTGGCCACTGATTTCCATCACCGAGCGGGCCGCGTTGACCATCTCCTGGCAACGCTTGAACACCTCTTCGCCACCCTCGCTCAGGCGCAGCTTGCGCGTGGTGCGTTGCAGCAAGCGCGTGGCCAGGGCCTGCTCCAGGCGTGAGATGCTGCGGCTTACAGCCGAGGGTGAAACGCTCAGTTGCCGCGCCGCTTCGGAGAAGCTGCCGGTTTCCACGACTCTGACGAAAATTGCCATTTCGCCCAGCAGCGACAAGGGAAGATTGATGCTCATGACGCACAGGTCCATTGATAATTGAGTGGATTATCACCCATCCACGCACTATTTATACTGTCCGCAGAACCCCGATGCGGATGTAGATGATGACCGAGCGCCTGTTTTTTACCCACGACCACCTTACAGCCGAGCTGGAAGTGCTCAGTTGCACTGCGCACGAAGAGCAATTTGCCGTGATCCTGCAGTCGACGATCTTCCATCCCCAAGGCGGCGGCCAGCCGTTCGACACTGGCTGGCTCGGCAACAGCCAGGTACTGCGCGTCATGCAGGAAGCCGAGCATGTAGTGCATTACGTTGATCAGCCGTTGCAACCCGGCCCGATCATTGCGCGGGTCGATGCACAGCGCCGCGCGCTGCACACCCGCCTGCATTCGGCGGGGCATTTGATTGGCAATGCCGGCGAACGCCTGGGCTGGATGCCGATCAAGGCCCACCATTGGCCGGATGAAGGCAAGATCACGTTTATCCGTGGCGAAGCGGCACAGGACATGGATGCCCAAATGCTTCAACTGCAGGTCAACCAATGGATCGCCGCCGACTACCCACGGCATATGAGGCTGGAAGAAGGCATCCGGGAAGTCGGCTTCGGCGAATTGCCGTCATACGCTTGCGGTGGCACCCATGTGCAAACGTTGAGCGAACTGGGCCAGGTGACGATTTTGGCATTGTCGGAGAAAAAAGGCGCCCTGTCGGTGCGCTACGAAATCAATGTGGGAGTGGGCTTGCTCCCGATGGCGGAGGTTCAATCACAGCATGAGTGACTGACCCACCGCTATCGTGAGCAAGCCCCCACCCACAGTGACCGATGCGCCACAGAGAAATAGGCTACACGGCAATCGCCCCCGCCCTCCCCGGTTCTAGCACAAAAGACTTCAACGTCGACACCGTCGCCACCGGGTCACGCGGGTCACTGATCGCGCGAAATTTCGTCAGCATCCGCTGGGCCGTCAACTCCACCGACACGTACCCGCGCTGGCGGCTGTCGAAAAACTTCACATGGGGGTTGAGCGGCATGATCTTCATGAAGGCGTCATAGGGCGGCCCGTCTGACGTCACCGACGAGCCGACGAACTCGGTGGCGACCACCGCCGAGTCCGGATTGTCGGCTTTTGCATGCAGGTCCGTGGCCCAGAACGAATGTATGTCGCCGCCCCAGAACACCGGGTTGCTGAGCCGATGGCGCGTGATGGATGCCAGCATGCGCGAACGGTTGGCCATGTAGCCATCCCAGCCATCGGTCCAGCGTCCCGGCTTGTGGTTAGTGAGATCACGCTGGATCAGCGGCGCCACCAGCAGGTCCTGGGCGATCACGTTCCACTGCGCCTTCGACTGGGCAAACCCCTGGTCCAGCCAGGCTTCTTGCTGCCAGCCAAGCAACGTGCGGGCAGGGTCACGCAAGTCACGGCATGGGCTGGTCTCAATGTGCCCTTGGCGACTGCCATTGGCCTGGGTACAGGGTTGCCCGGAGCGGTATTGGCGACCATCGAGCACATGGAAACGGGCGAGCCGGCCATAGTCCAGGCGCCGGTAGATGCGCATGTCCGCGCCTTTCGGCACGCTGCTGGCGCGCAGGGGCATGTGTTCGTAATACGCCTGGTAAGCCGCCGCCCGTTGCTGCAGAAATTGCGTCACGCCGACCTTGGGGTCCTGGGACCAACGGTTGGCATAGTCGTTCTGCACTTCGTGGTCGTCCCAGGTCGCCACACTGGGTGCGGCAGCGTGCAGGGCCTGCAGGTCCGGATCGGTCTTGTACAGCGCGTAGCGGTTGCGGTAGTCACTCAGGGTCTGCGCATTGCCGCTGCCATGGGAGCGAAAAACCTTGCCGGAATCCGCCGCGTAGGAACTGTCGTAG
Organism: Pseudomonas synxantha; assembly: GCF_900105675.1. NCBI lineage: Bacteria > Pseudomonadati > Pseudomonadota > Gammaproteobacteria > Pseudomonadales > Pseudomonadaceae > Pseudomonas > Pseudomonas synxantha. The sequence continues at coordinate 3,482,699 of NZ_LT629786.1, forward strand.
ATATAGTCGCCGAGGAAAAACACCAGGTCGGGTTGCTCGGCGGCGAGGTGCCGGTAGGCGCTGAAATACCCGCGCTCCCAGTGCGAGCAGGAGACAAACCCCAGCCGGGCCGAGGCCATGGCATGCAGCGGCGGTGCGGTGCGCGACTGGCCCACCGGGCTTTGCGCACCAAGCCCTTCAAATTGGTACCAGTACGGCCTGCCCGCCGCCAGCCCCGCCACCTCCACATGCACCGAATGGGCGAAACGCTCAGTCGCCAGCACCTCGCCCTGTTTCACAATGCGCGTCATCGCCGCATCGCTGGCCACCCGCCAACGCACCGGCACCGCGCGACTCAAGCCACCACACCCGTCTGCGGCGTTGAACAACGGCGCCAAGCGCGTCCAGATCACAAAGCCATCCGGCAACGGGTCGCCAGACGCCACGCCGAGGGTGAACGGATAATCCACCCCGGCACTGCGCGCAAACGGGCTGAGGATGGAAAACGCCGTAGCGACCGTCAGCCCGCCCAGCACCCGGCGTCGGTCATGGTCCACGCCACCGCTCACAACCGGCGCTCCCAGTCGTCACGCACGGTGGCAAACCCGAGCAAATCCTCGTACACCCCATTTTTCAGAAACGCCTGGCGCATGCAGCCTTCATAACGCAGGCCGATCTTCTCCATGACCCGCGCCGACTCCTTATTGCGGCCAAAACATTGGCTGCCTACGCGCTGCAACCCCAGTTCAGAGAAGCCGAAATCCATCACCGCGCTCGCCGCTTCGGCGGCATACCCCTGGTTACGGCAGTGCGCCGCGACCCAGCCACCCAGGTGCCCATAGTGATGGCGAGCATTGAGCCGCAGGCTGACCATGCCGATCAATTCGCCGGATTCACGCACATGCATCCCCAGGGTCAGCAACTCACCTGTGCGGTATTTCTGCGCCGCACCGGCAATAAAATCCTGCGCTGTTTCCAGCGTATAGGGCGAGGGAATATTGGCCGTGTTGTCGGCAATTTTCGGCCCGTTGGCGAGCGAAAAAAGCACCTCGGCCTGGTGCATTTCCAAGGCTCGCAATAGTAGCCGCGGGGTGGACAAATGAGGCAACTCAGTGGGCATACGGGGCGGCTCCCGAGATAAATTCCTCGAGGATGTACCCCCTGCATGTCAGTTTCATTACGTCGCAAAAGTGACCGGTAAGTTTTCTGAAAGACGCGTCCTAGAGCCTTTAAACCGTCAATTAAAGTTAACCGTTCGGTCATTTTTGCCTGTTAGCGTCTTGCCCCTAATTCACTGACGGGGTAACGGAATGAGAACCTGGGACGAACCCAAGAAACGCAAGGCGCACATCGAGCTGATCCCGATGATCGACGTGATGATGTTCCTGCTGGTGTTTTTCGTACTGGTGAGCTTGAACGTGATTCCCGCGCTCGGCATGAAGACGCAATTGCCCAGTGCCAGCAGTTCACAGCAGCTCAAACCGCAAAACAAATTCATCCTCACCCTGGGCCTGGGAGGCCAGTTGCAACTCGACGGCAAGGACCTGACGGTGGCTGCCTTGGTGCCGGCGCTGAAGGCCGCCGAAAAGCCCGATACCAAGTCGACGATCATCGTCAACAGCGACAAAGGCGTTGAGGTTTCGCGCCTGGTGGAAGTGATGGACACCCTGCGCCTGGGTGGCTTCACTTCCGTTTCCATCGCTACGCGTAAGTCCTGATCATGTACGTGCTGTTTCGTGCGCGTCAGCTGCTGGGCAGTGTACCGGCCGTGATCGCCCTGGTGCTGATTGCACTGGGTATCCAATCCCAGACCTTGAAGGTCGAGCCGGTGTATGACGAGTCGGCGGTCGAGTTGGCCTTGGTCGAACCGGAGCCGGAAGTCGTCCCGGAACCGGTGGTGGAGCAAGAGCCGCCACCGCCGGTGATCGAAGATGAGGAGGCCGAGCCGGCGCCACCGCCACCGCCACCCAAGCCACTGCCCAAACCCGAACCCAAGCCCAAGCCAAAACCGGTGCCCAAGCCGGTGGTTGCCAAGGCCGCGCCAACGCCTGCGCCGGTGGCCGCAGCCAAACCCGTTGCGCCCGTGGCAGCCCCGACAGCGCCTGTAGCGCCGCCAGCCCCGCCAGCCCCGCCGAAAGTCGATGGCCAGGCCCTGGAAGGCGGTTATCTCAAAGGCTTGCGCAACGAGCTGGACACCTACAAGCAGTACCCCACCGGGCGCCAGGCGTCCCTCGAACGCCCGAGTGGCGAGGTGGTGGTGTGGTTGCTGGTAGATCGCCAGGGTCGCGTTCTCGACTCCGGCGTACAAAGCCCGGCCTCAAGCATGCTGCTCAACCGGGCCGCCACCAACAGCTTGCGTCGCATCAAGCAAGTCAAGCCGTTCCCCGAGCAAGCCTTCGGGGGGCGCAACGAGCAACGCTTCACCGCCACCTTCAACTACAGCGTGCAATAAGCACCCGACCCAGGACGACAGTGATGAAGTTCACCCGTATTCATCTGGCACTCGTTGCCGCGACCAGCATGACCCAGGGAATGGTCATGGCAGAGACCAGCGACAGTGACGTCGGCACCATTGGCGTACAAGGCAAGGCGACCGCCGGCGGCGGCTATATGGTCCCGGAGGAGAGCATCAAGGGCCGCTCCACGGTAACCAAGGAAGCCCTGGACAAACAGGCCGCGACGGGCAACGCCATCGACAAGCTCAAGTACACCCCGGGCTTGAACATCTCCAGTGAAGACAACACCGGTCTCTCGGGTTTTCGCTTCACCATGCGCGGCATGAACTCCGACCAGGTGGGCATGTCGGTGGACGGCATGCCGATCAACGACTCCGGCAACTATGCGCTGTACTCCAACCTGCTGGGCGACCCGGAGAATATCGACCAGATCTTCGTCACCCAGGGCGCATCGGAAGCCGACGGCCCGCACATCGGTTCCAGCGGCGGCAACATCGGCATCGTGACCATTCGCCCGACCAAGGAAACCGGCGCCTTCGTCAAGCAAGTCGTCGGCAGCAACGCCACGCGCAAGACCTTCGCCCGTCTCAATACCGGCGAGATCAATGGCCTGAGCAACTGGCTGTCGGTGTCCCATACCGAAGGGGAAATGTGGCGTGGCTCAGGCGCGGTGCGCGCTGACAAGGTTGAGTGGAACAGCTTCTTCGACGCCGGCAACGGCAACACTGCCAACCTGATCCTCAAGTACCACGAGCAGGACAACAACAGTTACAGCCAGTTGACCAAGGCGCAGTTCCAGCAGAACGGCCGCAAGTACGATCCCTACCCGGCGACGCCGAGCGTGGGCAGCAACGGCAAGTACAACAGCTACTACGCCCTGGCGCAGAACCCGTTCCAGACCTTTACCGCCGTGCTCAACACCCAGTTCAAACTGGCCGACAACCTGGCCCTGTCGGTGATCCCGTATTACTACTGGGGCAACGGCAGCGGCGTCGGCGCGTCCGCCTATGCGCTCAACCGCGGCTCGAACCAGGGCGGTGTGTTCGACCTCGGCAACCTGCCCACCGCCGCGCAATACAACGCCGATGGCACGCCGAACAGCGGCGTGTACTACCGCCCTTCGCGCACCCAGACCTGGCGTCCGGGCATCACCACCAAGCTGACCTGGGACCTGGGCGACCACAGCCTGCAGTTCGGCTACTGGTACGAGCGCGCACGCCAGAGCCAGACCCAGCCGTTCATTCCGCTCAAGAGCAACGGCAAGCCGGTAGACACCTGGCCCGACTCCAACAGCGCCATTGTCGATGCCAATGGCAAGCAGATCCAGGGACGGGACCGCTTCACTGTCACCCCGGCGCAAAAAGTCTGGGCCCAGGACACCTGGTACATCAACCCGGACTGGACCTTCATCGCCGGCCTTGCGTACATGAACGTCGAGCGTGACGGCACCAACCACGGCAGCCTCACCGAGCAGCCGGAAAAACGTAACCAGACCTATAACAAACTGCTGCCCAACGTCGGTCTCAAATACCAGCTGGACGAGCGTGACCAGCTGTTCTACAGCCTCTCGCGCAACATGCGCGTACCCCAGAACTACGCGCTCTACGACAAGGGCGCCGACTCTATCAACCTCGAGCCGGAAACCAGCTGGAACCATGAACTGGGCTGGCGCTACAGCGGCGACGACATGAGCCTGGCCGCTACCCTTTTCTACATGGACTTCAAGAACCGCCAGGTGTCGTCCAAAGACATCAATGGTGACGCTGCCGACATCAACGTCGGCGCGGTCACCAACAAAGGGCTGGAGCTGGAATGGAGCGGCCAGTTGCCTCACCACTTCAACTACTACACCTCCTACACCTACACCAAGGCCGAGCAGCAAGACGACATGACCGTCTACAACGCCGGCAAAGCCATCGTCTTGCCCACCAGCGGCAAGCAGTTCGCCAACGTGCCCAAGAACATGCTGGCGGCCAACATCGGTTATGACGACGGGCGCTTCTACGGCACCTTCGGCGGCAAGTACACCAGCAAGCTCTACGGCGACCTGACCAACGACGAGGCGATTTCCGGCCGCACGGTGTTCAACCTCGGTGCCGGTATCTACCTGCCGGTGGACAAGAAGGTGGTCAAGGACGCAACCCTGCGCCTGAACGTCGACAACCTGTTCGACAAGAAGTACCTGGACGGCGTGTACACCACCAAGACCAATGCGGCCAGCTACAGCGGCTTCCGCGATGGCGACCCGGCGTACATCGTCGGTCTGGACCGCACCGTAACGGTTTCGCTGGAAGCGAATTTCTAAGACTGACCCAAGAGGAACACCATCATGGATATGAACCTGCTCCACGACGTCACCTTCTATGTGATGTATGCGGCGATGGCCATCGCGATCTTCATCGCTATCGAACGTGGCATCTACTTCGCCTATGTGCGCCGCCAGGCCCGTGCCCTCACCGACGCCCTGGGCCCCCAGGTGCACAGCGAACGCGACTTGCCGGACAGCCTGACCCGCCGTCACAGCCTGCCGCTGAACATGGTGTTGCCGGTGCTGGCGCAGAAGGCATCGAATGGCTCGCGCAAAGACCTCGACGACGAAATCGAAACCCAATACCTGAAGACCCGCGCGCCCTTGGCCCGTAGCCTGTGGATCATCGAAACCATCACCACTGCCGCCCCGCTGCTCGGCTTGCTGGGTACCATTCTGGGCATCATCGATACCTTCAAGGCATTGGCGACGGCGGGTGTTTCCGACCCAGGGCAGATTTCCGGTGGTATCGGCACGGCCCTGTTCGCCACCGGCCTGGGCATCGCCATCGCGCTGTTCTGCGTGGTGTTCCACAACTTCTTCCAGGACAGCCTGGAACGCATCAATGATCAGTTGAAGATCCTGCTGATCCGCGCAGCCAGCGGCGCCCGCGAGCAGGCCGAAGCACCACACCGCGTGCCGACCCCGCTTCACAGCCGCACGGCATGACCCGCCGGGCGGGCGCGTCATGCACCCGCCCCCTCTTTTTGTCCGATGAGACGCTTATGTCCCTTTCGATGAAGTTGCGTATTGCAAGCCTCGCCGGCTTGCTCCTCAGTCCGCTGGCCCAGGCGGACTTTTCCATTCCAGGGTTTGAATTGGTGCATACCGTGCCGGTGGACACCACCCTGGACGCTGCCGATCTGCGCCAGACCGGCGCGGTATGGATCGAGTTGTTCGACGGCGCAAAAAGCCGCATTGATATCGGCCAGTTCTACGCCGCCGATCATCCAGGCTCGGTAATGGACAAGGTCATCGAGCACCTTGAGGCTGCCGGCAAGCGCGGTGTGAAAATCCGTTTTCTGCTGGAAGAAAAAGGCATCAAGTTATCGGAAGCCGCCACCCTGGAACGCCTGCGTGCGATTCCCAATCTGACCTTCCGTGTGCTGCCCTACGGGCAACTGAGCGGCGGCATCATCCACGCCAAATACCTTGTGGTGGATGGCAAGCAGGCATTTATCGGTAGCCAGAATTTCGATTGGCGCTCCCTGGAACATATCCACGAAACCGGGCTGCGGATTACGGACGAGGCGGTGGTGGGCCAGGTTCAGGCGATCTTCGATCAGGACTGGCAAGCCCAGGCTGCCCTCGCCGATAAGCAACCGGTGCCGCTGCCGGCCACCGGCCAGGAACCTACGCGTGTCGGCAATTACCTGGTGGCCAGCCCGCAACGCTACAACCCGCCTGGCGTAGGCGACTCACAGCTGGAACTGCCACGCCTGCTGGGCGAAGCAAAAAAACAAGTCCGCGTGCAATTGCTTGACTATGCGCCACTGTCCTACGGCCCGGATCGGACCCGGCCGTACTACGCGGTGATCGACAACGCCGTGCGCGCCGCAGCCGCCCGCGGGGTGTCAATCAAACTGATGGTGTCCAACTGGAACACCGACAAGCTGGAATTGCCCTACCTCAAGAGCCTGGCGGTGCTGCCCAACGTCGAGATCAAGATCGTCACGCTGCCCGAGGCCAAGCAAGGCTTTATCCCCTACGCGCGGGTGATCCACAGCAAGACCATGGAGATCGACGGGCAAGTGGCGTGGATCGGCACCAGCAACTGGCTGGGTGGTTACCTGGATAACTCGCGCAACCTGGAGGTGGTGATGCGCAGTGAAGCGATGGCCAAACGCGTAGGGCAATTGCATGCGCAACTGTGGGAAGGGCCCTACGCTAGAGCCTTGAACGTGACTGATGAGTACCCTGCGCCCCATCCTGGCCAGCCTTGACCTTGGGCACCTGAGTAATGGTAGTGTGTGGAAATGTTTCTGGCATATCCGTCAGAAACCTCCTACTCACTACCTGCAAAGGAATGCCATCAACCATGCACTTCCCACTCAAAAAACTGGTAGCTGCCACCCTGTTCGCTGCTAGCCTTTCAGTTGTCACCACCCCTGCGCTCGCCAACATAAGCGCCGAACAAAGCGCGGCGATCCTGAAGAGCTTCAGCGACACGTCGGTCACCGATTTCCGCAGTTTCCTCGGCACCCTGGCCAAGGGCGACCTGGGCAAGAGCAGTGACGTCGGCCCGGCCATCAGCACCTTTCTCGACAACAAGACCCTGAGCGCCGAGCAGCAGAACGAAATCAACCGCCTGCTCGGCATCTACACCCGGGCGAAGTACGGCAAGGCGGCCCTGGAAACCCTGCGCGAACTGGTGGAGATCCCGACGTTCAACGTAGACGGTCTGCCACAGTACAAAAACCCGGAATTCCTCAAGATTGCCGACAAGATCCAGGCCCTGGCCAAGTCCTTCAACCTGAACTTCCGTAACGTCGATAACCGTGTGTACGAAATCTCCCTGGAAGGCAGCGGCGATGAAGTCGTCGGCGTGCATGCCCACGCCGATGTGGTGCCGGTGACGCCGGAAAATTGGGTACTGCAAGACGGCACCAAGCTCGACCCGTTCAAGGTCACGCTGATCGGCGACCGTATGTATGGCCGTGGCACCGAGGATGACAAGAACGGCATCGTCGTGGCGATGTACGCCATGAAGGTGATCAAGGAAGAAAACCTGCCGCTGGCGCGCACGTTCAAGCTGCTGGTGGACACCACCGAGGAAACCTCCGGTGACGCCATTCCTTACTATTTCGAACGCAATCCCGTGCCGCAATACAACCTGGCGCTGGATGGCGGCTACCCGGTAGTGATCGCCGAAAAAGGCTCGGGCACCGTCATGGCCACCTTCCCGGTGCGCAAGGGCGAAGGCCAAGGCGCAGAAATCATTTCGATGACTGGCGGCAAGGCCACCAACCAGATTCCATCGGTATCGGTCGCCACGCTGGTCAGTGATAAACCTGCCGAACTGGCAGCCAGCCTGCAGCAAGCTGGTGCTGATTATGCCAAGCGCAATGGCGGCAATTTCCAGGTGACTGCCAAGGTCGACGGCAAGGACGTCAAGCTCACCGTCACTGGCGTGTCTGCCCACTCCTCCGAACCTGAATCCGGGATCAACCCGGTGGCACGCATGCTGGAGTTGATCCACAGCGTCGACGGCAAGATCGCCCTCAAGCACAACCACATCACCGACGCCGCCCACTATGCGGCGGACAACTGGGGCCTGGATTACCTGGGGGGCAAATTGGGTGTGGGCTTTGCCGATGACTTCATGGGGCCGCTGACCACCTCGCCGACCTTTGTCGGCCTGGACGACAAAGCCTTCAAGCTGGCGGTCAACCTGCGTGCGCCGAAGGGCAAATCGCCGGAAAAACTCAAAGCCGAAATCGCCGAGAAGTTGAGCGCCTGGGACAAACGCACCCAGGTCAAGGTGGACTTTACCTACTCGCTGGATACGCCGATGTACCGCAACCCTGAAGGTGAATGGGTCAAGGCCTTGCTGGCGGTCGCCACGGAAAACCTCGGCATGGCGCACAAGTTCGGCACCTCGGCCGGCGCGACCTCCGTGCATGACTTGCCCAACGGCGTGCAATTTGGCCTGGCGCGACCTGAAGAGAAGTACACCGGGCACACCGACGGTGAGTTCAAGACCGTCGAACAGTTTTTGCTGGACCTGCAGATTGTCACTGAAATGATGGGCCGAGTTGGCCAACTACCCAAGCTCTGAGCGCAGTGGGAGCCCGCCGCAATGGCGGGCTCGTCAGGCTTGCAGCATCAGCATATCCTCAAAAAAACCACCGACCGGCTCCGTGGGATGGCATAGCTGGATTTCCAGCACCCAGGCCATCTCACTCGGTGGGATTTCCAGCTCCGCCAGCACCTTGCTTTCTAACAGCGCATGGGGAAAATCCGCAAGGCGGTGCCCTGCGAGGTTGCGCGCCAGCCTCCAGCCCTTGGACTCGGCGCTCTGCTCGGCGAAGTCATAGAGTTCACGCCCGGTCAGCCCGCGCAGCCAGGCTTCACGGGTTTCATCAAATACTTCATGCAGGGCTTTTGTACAGGCCAGGTGCAACGGCAAATCACCGAACACAAAGGTGTCGCCGTAGTCGCCTTCGTAGCCATCCCAGACCGGTCCCAGGTCAACCACGGCGATGTCCGTGGCGCGCAGCCTGCGTTGACGGTCAATGCCTTCACGGGGTGGGCGCACCGTGTCGGCGCCAAAGCGGATGTAGGTTGGATGCCAGGTATGGGACGCGCCCATGGCGTGCAGTTGCTCGGCCGCCATATCGAGGGCTTCGCCGGTGGTCATACCCACCTTCAGTTGGCTGGCGATCGCCGCCAGGGCGCGGATGGACTGCTCGCGTGCGGCGAGCATGCCGTCCAGCGAGTAACGTGGGCCGACTTTTTCCCAGATCGGGTCCAATGGCTTGGAGGGCGCTCCCGCACTCGAACGGCCACTGGGCACAAAGGCTTCCGCGACAAACCGGTGGCTGGGCAAGCCCGCTTCAAGACAAACCGCACGTGTCTGGCTGATCATCGCGCCGTTACCGCAGGCATAGACCTGGGCCGCCTGCCAGTGATGCCCATGACTCAGCGCAACTTCCTGCACCCGGCCCTCTGAGGCCAGTACCGGATGCCAGTGAAAACGTGGGTGGTCCATGACCATCCTGGCCAAGAACAGGCTGTCATAAAAATCTGCCGGCTGCGCACCGCCCCAGTACAACGTCACCTCCACCTCGCGTTTCAAGGCGGTCAGCAGAATCGGCTTGATGCCTGCGTAACCCGTGCCCGTGGCGAACAGCACGACCGGCGCACTGTCATCGTCCTGCCAGGTGCAGGCACCAAAAGGCCCTTCCAGTTGCAACAGGTCGCCGGCTTCAAGGGCGCCCAGGAAGGTCTCGGAAAACAGCCCGCCGCTCACCCGACGAATCTGGAACACCAGGCGCCCATCGCTTTCGGCCGGCAAGTTGGCGATTGAGAAACAACGCGAGTCACCGTCGACCACGCGGAACTTGGCGTACTGTCCCGCTCGCACCGCCAGCGGCATGTCCGGCATCACGACCAACTCGATGACATCGGGGCTGAGCGCGCGCTTGCCCAGCACCGTTGCCTCGACCACGAGCACGGGTGTGTCCAGCGACCAGCCGGGAATTTCCAGACGCATATCGGAGCAGGCATGGCTCTGGCACAGCAGCATTTCATTGGCGGCCAGCGGATAGGACGGTGCCGGGACTCCCGGGTCCAGTGGCTTTGCACGGTACGCACCGTCGGCCACTACCACCTTGCACGACCCGCACGCGCCACGCCGGCACGAAAACGGCACGGTCAAGCCGCTGGCGAGCATTGCATCAAGCAACAGTTCATCACCGGCTTCAAAGGTTTTCCCCGAGGGGGCGAGTTCGATGACATGGCGTGTGTTCATAAGGACCTCGGGTGAGTGAGATCTGATTGTTGCGCTAGACTAGGCCCATTAGAACCTCCAGATTTGGATAATTCAGATGGTCCAGATGCGCAAATGGCGCCCCTTGCTCAAGCTCGACGAAGATACCCACCAGGCGTCCTACCGCAAGATTGCCGAGGGCCTGGTCAGCGCGATCCTCGAAGGCCGCCTGGCGCCTGGAGCCTTGCTGCCGGGCACACGGGAAATGGCGCAGTTGCTCAACGTCAACCGCAAGACCGTGATCCTGGCCTACGAAGAAGCCATGACCAAAGGCTGGCTGATCAGCGAGCCGCGCCGTGGCACCTTCGTCAATGCGCGATTGACGCCCAAGCCCATGCCCAGTGCTGCGCAACCGTCCTTCGCGCCGCCGCTGCTGGAGCAGCCGGTGGTGCCGTATTTCACCCACAACGCCCAAGTGGTCGCTCTCCAGCATCGACATGGCGCGCTGTTTTTCGACAATGGCACCAGCGATCACCGTTTGCTGCCCCAGGCCGTTTTGCATCGCTACTATCGTCATGCATTGCGCAACAGTTTTGCCTCCAACACCTTGCGCTACGGCAGTGAGGGCACCGGCTACCATTTGCGTTGCGCCCTGGCCGACATGCTGCGAAATAATCGCGGGTTGACGGTGAATGCCGAGAATATCTGCCTGACCCAGGGCACCCAGATGTCGCTGTACCTGAGCGCAAGCCTGCTGCTCAAGCCCGGCGACGTGGTGCTGGTAGAGCGTTTGAGTTACCCACCGGCGTGGGAGATTTTCCGAAAACTCGGCGCACAGCTGGTCACGGTCGACATCGATGATGAAGGTTGCCGCACCGACCAGATAGACCGTTTATGCCGCGAGCATGACGTGCGCATGATCTACCTCACGCCCCACCACCAGTTCCCCACTACCGTGAGCTTGCATGCAGCACGCCGGCAACACTTGCTGGCACTGGCGGCGCAACATGACTTTTGCGTGATCGAGGAAGACTACGATCACGAATATCATTTCAGCGGCCGCCCTTACCTGCCGCTGGCCAGTGACCGCGCCCAGCGCCATGTGATCTACATCGGTTCGTTATCCAAGGTGCTGGGCTCAACGTTTCGTTGCAGCTACATCGTGGCGCCCACCCAGGTGATTGAGGTTTTACAGCGCAATGCCGCATTGATGGTGGGCGATGCCGATGGGGTGGCGCAGGCCATGCTGGCGGACTTGATCAATGACGGTGAGTTGAAAAAGCATCTGCGCCGCGTCTCGAAAGAATACCTGGCGCGCCGAACTGTGCTGCGCGATTGCCTGGACCAGGCATTCGGCGATCGCATACAGGTGCGCGAGCCTGAGGGTGGCTTGGCGCTCTGGGTACGCTTCGAGGAAGGAATAGACGTGGATCGCTTGGTAACCACCGCCCTGGACCATGGGCTGGTGGTGCGCAGCGGTCGTCAGTTTTCACCCAACGACCGTCCGGAAAATGCGCTGCGCCTGGGCTTTGCATCCCTGGACCGGGATGAAATCGCGCAAGCCACGCAGCGCTTGGCCCAGGCGATGAGAGCGCTGGCCACGGGGTGAAGCGACTTACCCCGCGGCCCCCAGGAACGGCAGTGCCAAGTACAGCTTGATCACCACAGCATTGGTGATATCGATGAAGAATGCCCCGACCATCGGCACCACCAGGAACGCAATCTGTGACGGCCCGAAGCGCTGGGTCACGGCCTGCATATTGGCAATCGCAGTGGGGGTGGCGCCAAGCCCGAACCCGCAATGACCGGCCGCCAATACCGCCGCGTCGTAATTACGGCCCATTACCCGAAACGTCACGAAAATCGCAAACAACGCCATCAACAGCGCCTGCGCAGCCAAAAGGATGACAATCGGCAAGGCCAGCGCCGCCAGGTCCCAGAGTTTGAGAGACATCAGCGCAATCGCCAGGAACAACGACAAACTGACATTGCCCAGTACCGACACTTCGCGCTCGAACACCTGGTGCCAGCCGAGGATCGACAGCCCATTGCGCAGCACTACACCGACGAACAATACGCAGACGAAGGTCGGCAATTCGAAGGCAGTGCCTTGGATGGCACTGTTGAGCAAGGTGCCGGCCTTCAGGCTGATCGCCACCAACGCCAGGGTCTCGATAAACGAAAACGCCGTGATCAGACGCTCCTGGTTGGGCTGTTCGAAGCCCTTTGGCAAGCGCGGCTGCGGTTGCCCGACACCTGGCACTTCGACCCGCTTGATCAGCAAGCGCGCCACGGGGCCGCCAATCAGGCCACCGAGTACCAAGCCAAACGTCGCCGATGCAATTGCCAATTCAGATGCAGAAGCTACGCCATATTGCTCACTGAACACCGCGCCCCAAGCCGCGCCAGTGCCATGTCCGCCGGATAATGTCACCGAGCCGGCCAGCAAGCCCATCAGCGGATCCAGGCCAAGCGCCGTGGCCAGTGCGATACCCATGGCGTTTTGCAACACCAGCAGCGCGGTTACCACCAGCAGGAATATGGCCACTATGCGCCCGCCCTTCTTCAGGCTGGCGAAGTCTGCGTTAAGGCCGATAGTGGCGAAAAACGCCAACATCAAGGGGGTTTGCAAAGAGGGATCGAAGCGTACCTCGATATCAGCCAGGCCGCGCAATGCCAGGAGCAGCAGGGCGACCAACAAACCACCGGCGACCGGTTCGGGAATATTGTAGGTGCGCAAGAAGCCGATCCGCGCCACCATCCATCGCCCCAGCAATAGCACCAGCGAAGCGGCTACCAGTGTTGAATAAAAATCGAGTTGAAGCATCTGGGCAGTTCTCTGAAGTGAGCAAGGAGAATGGGTGGCCAGAGTAGAGAGCACGACAGAGAAACGCACCTCCCCCACAAAAAGTACAGACTATCCCTACATGTTTGACAAGAATGCCCTACGACGAGCTGCGCTTTTGATAGGAAAGACGGCACATGAGGCTATCCACGATACCGTCGCAACAAGGGCCAGTTGGAGGCGAGGGCTCCGGGCTCATAGTCGCGCCCCTCGACCCGCACAAGGTCAGGGAACTCAAGCAGCAATGCACGGTTACCCCTGCCGATGTGCTCCATCACTGCCAGGGTAATGTTCTCGCGCACCATGCCCGTCGAGACGTAATACATGGCCCAGGCTTGTTCGGGCGTACAAAGGCCGATCTGCTCTTCAATCTCTTTGTATGCCTTATAGTCGTCTGACTCCAGATAGCCCTGATCAACACCTTGGCGCATGCTGTCTCCCTCCCCCGGCCACCGCCCTGTGGTCAGCCGGCCAATAGTTCTACCCTCACGTACCACTCTTGACCTTGGTCCACACGCGGGTGCGGATGCGCTCGGCCTTCAGCGGCAAGGGTTCGAGCGGGACCAACGTGGCCATGGTCTTTTTATCGGGATAAATCCACGGGTTATCCCGCAACTTCTGCTCGACGAACTGCGTGGCATCTTTATTGGCGTTGGGATAGAGCATGTAGTTGGACGTCTTGGCGATTACCTGCGGCCGCAGCATGTAATTGATAAATTCCAGGGCGGCCTTGGGGTGCCGGGCATCCTTGAGCAGCACCCAGTTCTCAGACCAGACCAATGCCCCTTCCCGGGGCAGGCTGTAGGCTATCTTGCGTCCGCTGTTGGACTTTTCATTGATCGCCTGCGCCGCCAGGGCACCGTTGGCCCAGCCTACGACGGCGCAGATATTGCCGTCGGCCAAGTCGGTGTCGATGCGAGATGAGTCGAAATAGAGAACGTAGGGGCGGATTTTCAACAGCAGGGCCTGGGCCTTCTGGTAATCCTCGGGGTTGGTGCTGTTGCTCGGGAGCCCGAGGTAGTGCAAGGCAATCGAAATGATCTCGCTGGGCGAGTCGAGCATGGCCACGCCACACGCCTTGAGCTTGCTGATGTTCTCTTCCTTGAAGATCAGGTCCCAGCTGTCCACCGGGGCATCCTCACCCAGTGCCGCCTTGACCTTATCCACATCGTAGCCAATGCCGGTGGTGCCCCATACGTAGGGTATGGCATAGCGATTGCCGGGATCATTGACCGCCAGCAGAGCGAGGATATCGGGATCGATGTGCGACAGATTGCTCAGTTGCGAGCGATCCAGCGGCTGCAACACGCCGGCCTTGATCAGCCCGGGCAGCACATTGGAAGTGGCCACCACCAGGTCATACCCGGTGCGTCCGGCCATGACCTTGCTCTGCATGATTTCTGCGCTGTCGAAGGCGTCCATATGCAGCTTGATGCCGGAATCCTGCTGGAATTCACTCGGGGTCTGCGGCTCAAGAAACCCGAACCAGTTATATAGATACAACGAAGATTGGGCGGCGCCTGCCGGTGTACTGATTGCGGCACCCAGCAGCAAGGCTAAAAAAATAGCTCGCAAGTGTGATCGACTCATATGACTATCCTTGTCCACCCGACATGCCTTCATGGCTATCGTTAGTTCGGGATGAATATACCGGGCATGGTTGAATAGTAAATACCTAGAAGTACTTAGCCCTGGCCTGCCAATCCCTAACCCTAAAGGGGTAGAACATGTCGCTTGACCTTCATAGCCTGGCCTGGCATCGATCCGTTGGGAAACTGATCATGCAGCTCAATCGGCCAGAATTCTGGAGCTCATTGATTCGTGTATTGAATGAATACGTGCAGATAGACAATTGGGTTGTACTGGTTTTCGGCGATCACTCTGTGCGCGTGATCAGCCTGCCTGAGGTAGCTGACAGCGAAGAGGTTGACGCCTTCATTCATCGCTATGTGAAAGGTCTTTATCTACTGGACCCGTTTTATATCGCTGATCGAGAAAACCCGCAGAGCGGCTTCTTCCATCTGCTCGATATTGCGCCGGAACACTTTCTTGAGACCGAGTACTACCATCAGTATTTCGCGCAATTCATCTCGGTCGATGAGGCGCAATACAACGTACGCCTCGATGCCGACAGAACCTTGTGCATGTCGTTTGGCAGCAACATGCGGTTCACACAGGCGCAAGTTACCATGCTCGACATGATCAAGCCGTGGGTGACGGCGATGATGCACCAACGCATGTGCTTTGAAATCGACCAGGAAAAGAACATCGCCGAGCCAGCGCCATGGGCTGAAGCCATAGCCCAGTTGGAGGCTCAGATAACCACTCGCGAAAAAGATGTACTCAAGTTGCTGCTCAGCGGTTTTTCCAACAAGGAGATTGCCGGGAAGCTGTCGCTGTCGACGGAAACCATCAAAGTCCACCGCCGCAACATCTATAGCAAGTTGAATATAAAGTCGCAGTCCGAACTGTTTGCGCGGTTTTTTATGCCAAGGCAAGACGCGCCTGCGGCCACTTGAGTGCTGGCAGTGCACGGGTGAGGTAAAATCAGCACACACAAAAACGCCGATCATTACTGATCGGCGTTTTTGTTAAATATGGAGCGGGAAACGAGACTCGAACTCGCGACCCCGACCTTGGCAAGGTCGTGCTCTACCAACTGAGCTATTCCCGCAAATGGCGTCCCCTAGGGGACTCGAACCCCTGTTACCGCCGTGAAAGGGCGGTGTCCTAGGCCACTAGACGAAGGGGACACGCTACTGAAACACATGGTGTGTATTTCAGTGCCCAGAGGCCTCATCCGAAGACTTGGTCCTGGTTTCACTCAATGCCGCCCGAGGGCAACACTGCTTAAAAATTGGAGCGGGAAACGAGACTCGAACTCGCGACCCCGACCTTGGCAAGGTCGTGCTCTACCAACTGAGCTATTCCCGCATATGGCGTCCCCTAGGGGACTCGAACCCCTGTTACCGCCGTGAAAGGGCGGTGTCCTAGGCCACTAGACGAAGGGGACACACGTACAACATTCACTCCCTACCGCGTTTCGCTGTGTGCTTTACGCTGTAAGTGGCGCGCATTCTATGGATGGATTGAAAGGTCGTCAACCCCCATGGATAAATTTATTTAAATCAATGACTTCGCCGTCGTTTACCGACCTTCACGGGCTTTGTCGGCGTCCGAGCCCTGGCGCCTATATTCTGGCGCCCACCAAGACGTTATAGTTCACCCAGGCAAGTGATGGCAATGTGCACCCATACGGGACACGCCTACCTATATAGAAGAAAGTACCTGGTAATTGGTCGATCAATCCTATCCGCCGGCTGACCCAGTCACTACACTCAACAGCAAACCCTATAAAGAGGTCACACCGGTGACACCACTCATGATCACCCTGCTGGTAATAGCCGGGATCGCAATACTGATCGCCATTGGCTACATGAACCATGTGGTGGAAAACAATAAGCTGGAAAAGAAGCGCACCGAGATCGAGCTTAACGATCGGCTGCGCCGCTGCGGTGAAATCACCGAGACTTTTCCTGGCCAACTGATGACCCCGGCGCTCAAACTGTTGCTGGCCCGCCTGGAACTGAACGTCAACCAGCGCCTGTTGAACCTCAACAAATCCAGCGCGCCACTCAAGGCACGTATCGCCGAGCTGAATGCGCTGATCGCCCAGGGCGAATCCATTCCGGTAGCGAACCCACCGGCACCGATCCAGACCGAAGCCAAGGCCAAGGACGTACGCTTTTTGCTGGAAGCCTTGCACGGCCAAGTCACCCGTGCAGCCCAGGATGGCTTCCTGCCGACCAACGAGGCCAAGCACTGGATCAAGGAAATCCGTCATATCCTGGTGCTGCTGCATATCGAGTTCTTCAACAACCTCGGCCAACATGCCCTGCAGCAAGGCCAACCGGGCCAGGCGCGCCTGGCGTTCGAGCGTGGTGTGCAGTACTTGCGCAAACAACCGGAGCCGGTGCTCTACAGCGCGCAGTTGCAGCTGCTGGAATCACAACTGGCGCGCGCCAACTCCACGGTACTGACCAACAGCCAGCCCGCCGAGGACGAAGTCAACGAGTTGACCGAGGGGCTGAAGGTCGTCGACGCCGATGCCGAGTGGAAGAAGAAAGCTATCTACGACTGACAGCCCAGGTAATAATATGGAGCAAGGGCGATTTACCTGGTGTAAGACGATCCAAATGTGGGAGGGGGCTTGCTCCCTCCCACATTTGGATCGCGGCGCATCAGTTGGATAGCGCCCTCACCCCACAGGCCATCACTTTGCACCTATCCCCCCACCCACAACTAGCGTAAAAAAGTGCCCCTCACTCCGTGAAGTTAGAGGCCTGTTATGCCTGTTGCCGTGATTGATGGACAACCGCTGCACTATCTTGACCAGGGCACCGGCCCGGTCGTCCTGTTAGGTTCAAGCTACCTGTGGGCCAGCGACATGTGGGCGCCGCAGATTGAAGCGCTGTCGCAGCAATACCGGGTGATCGTCCCCGAGCTGTGGGGCCATGGCGAGTCGGGCACGCTGCCGACGCAAACCGAGTCCCTCGATGGCCTGGCTCGCCAGGCCCTGGCACTGCTCGACCATCTGGACATCGAGCAGATCAACCTGGTGGGCCTGTCGGTCGGTGGCATGTGGGGCGCACGCCTGGCATTGCAGGCTCCCGAGCGCATCAACAGCGTGGTGCTGATGGACACCTACCTCGGCGCCGAACCCGAAGCGACGCGCCAGTACTATTTCTCGCTGTTCAAGATGATTGAAGACGCCGGCGTGATCCCTGAACCGTTGCTGGATGTGATCGCACCGATCTTCTTCCGCCCGGGCATCGACCGCGAATCGGCGCTGTACCAGGATTTTCGCAAGTCCCTGCAAAGCTATTCCAAGGAGCAGCTGCTGCAAAGCATCGTGCCCCTGGGCCGCTTGATCTTTAGTCGCGAAGACATCCTGGCGCAACTACCACGCCTGGATTCCGACACCACCCTGGTGATGTGCGGCGAGCAGGACAAACCCCGGCCGCCCGAAGAGTCCAGGGAAATGGCCGACCTGATTGGCTGCGACCTGATCCTGATCCCCGAGGCCGGGCATATTTCCAGCCGCGAGAACCCGGAATTCGTCAATGAAGCCCTGCTGACCTTCCTCGCCAATCACGCCTGATCGCCCTGTCTATTGATCGCAGCGCCGTCGCTGCGATCAAAGGCGGAAATGCCCCACCATCCCCTTGAGCTCTACCCCCAACTGCGCCAGCTGGAGGCTCGATGCCGCGTTGCCTTGCATGCTCAACGCCGAGTGGTCGGCACTGGCACGAATACAGGTGACGCTGCGGTTGATCTCTTCGGCCACCGAGCTTTGCTCCTCGGCGGCGGCCGCGATCTGTTGATTCATCTGCTGGATCAGTGACACGGCAGCGGCAATGCTACCCAAGGCGCTTTCGGTTTCCAGGGCATCACCGACCGCCTGCTTCACCAGTTCGCCACTGTGCTGGATCTGCTGCACCGACGCCTGCGCCGCACTGCGCAAGGTGTTGACCAGCCGCTCGATTTCCTCGGTCGATTGCTGGGTGCGCTTGGCCAGTGCCCGCACCTCATCGGCAACCACGGCGAAGCCACGGCCCTGTTCACCGGCACGCGCCGCTTCAATGGCGGCGTTCAAGGCCAGCAGGTTGGTCTGTTCGGCCACGCTGTTGATGACGCTCAATACAGTGCCGATATTCTGGATCTCTGCACTGAGGCCCTCGATGCTGGCGCTGGCGCTGCTGCTCGACGCCGCCAGTAATTCGATACGCTGCAAACTCATACGCACCACCTGCTGGCCGCTGTCGACCTTGTCATCCGCCGTCTGCGCCGCTTGGGCGGCCTGCTCGGCGTTGCGCGCCACATCATGCACGGTGGCGGTCATCTGATTCATCGCGGTGGCGACCTGCTCGGTTTCTTCCTTCTGGCTGCTGACCTCGAGGTTGGTCTGCTCGGTGACACTGGACAACGAATGCGCGGAACTGGCGAGTTGTTCGATACCGGCCTGCAACCCGCGCACGATCTGGCTCAAACCACTGCCCATCTGCTGCATCGCCTGCATCAATTGGCCGATTTCATCACGGCGGCTGACCTCCATGCGTCCACTCAGGTCACCCGCGGCAATCTGTTGGGCCACGGCGATCACGCTGCGCAGCGGCGCCACGATCAACCGGGTTATCACCCATGCAGCGATCAAGCCCACCAGCAACGCAAGGGCGGATGAGCCGATAATCAGCATCGCGCTGTGTTGCAACTGTGCCTGCATGGACTGGTCTTCGGCGGCATACGCTTGGTTGACGCGACTGACCACGTGCTCGGCGCGGTCGTGCAGTTGCGTATAGACGACTTTCTCCTGGGCCAGCAGCCCGGTGTACTCGCCGAGTTTTTCACTGAATGACGCGATGTGCCCGGAGACTTCGTTCAGGACGGTCTGGTAGCCGGGGTCCTTGACGCTGCTCTTGAGCTTCTCGACTTCAACCAGCGCCTGGTCGGCCTGCTCGATCTTGCCCTGCTCAGCGGCATCGGCGTCAGCCTTGCGGCTCTGGTCCAGGCGCACCCGCGCCTCGTCCATGGCTTGCAGCATCAAGCGCGACACCTGGCTGACCTGCCCCGCCTGCTCGATAAATTCGGCACCCTCCTTGCCTTGGCTTTCCTTGAGAGCATAGGCACCGTCGTCCGCCAGGCCGGCTTGCAACACATCCAGGTTGTTCGCCACGCTGGACACTGACCAACTGGCCATTTCCAGCGCCAGGTCCTTGGTCTGGTTCAGTTCGACGAACTCATCGAACGCCTTGCGGTACGCCGCCAAGGCCTGCTCAACGTCACTCATCACCTGCTCGTTGGCTGCAGACCGGGCCTTGAGACTGGCGGCCTGCGCCGCCAGCGCCTCGACACCGGCATGCAGGTCGTCAACGGCCTTGGAGTCGGCGTGCAGTGCGTAGTCCTGCTCGATCAAGCGCACCTTGAGCAAGCCGCTGTTGAGCGAAGACATGCTCGTGAGCCCGTCAAAACGCTGGCCGACGGTTTGCAGCGACCACACACCTATCGCCGCCACCAGCGCCGTGAGCAGGAGTACCAAGGTGAAGCCCAAGCCCAGTTTTTTTGCCATACCAAGGTTGGCGAAACGTCGTTGCACGCCCGAAATCATTGCCTTGAATCCTCTTGCGATGGCCGATGCCATAAGCCAGGTTTACAAGCAGTGAGATTGGCAACCCATGGGTACTGAGCACAAGCGGCTGACGCCGGAATAATGGCAAAAAGCTACATGCTCGTCGTTTTCAGAATGGTCGAGGTCGATCTGGTTGCGCCCATGGCACGGAATAATGCCAATGCCCGCTGATCAGCCGCGTAGGCCACATTAATACGCAGCCACTCGCTGCGCTCACCCGTCGGGCTGAACAACCCTCCCGGCGACAGCAACACCCCCAGGCGTCGGGCGCACGCCTGCAAGCGTGAGGGGTCCGCCAAGCCAGGTCGCGCCCACAGGAACATACCGCCAGCGGGCACGGAAAATACCTGCCACTCCTCATCTTCCAACACTTGCAAGGTCGCGGCCATCTGCGCGTTCAACCGCTTGCGCAGGCGCTGCACCCACTTGCGGTAAGTGCCGTTGCTCAACAACGTCGCCACCATGGCTTCGGCAAAGCGCGAGGTGCCGATTCCCGTCAGGGTCTTGAGATGGGTCAATTGGGTAATGGTCGTGGCACTGGCACAGAGGTAGCCCACGCGCAAGGCGCTGCTCAGGGTCTTGGAAAAACTCGAGACATAGATTACCCGGTCGCCATGGGGCAACGCCGACAAGCGCGTGCAGCTGGCATGTTGCAGGTCGCCGTAGACGTCCTCCTCGATGATCAGAAAGTCGTGATCCCGGGCCAGCTCCAGCAAACGCTCCGCGACCCGGCGGCACAGACTGGTGCCGGTGGGGTTGTGGTACAGGCTGCTGATAAACAGGCACTTGGGGCGATGGGTTTGCAGCAGCACTTCCAACGCTGTGATATCCGGGCCGCCTCTGGTGCGTGGCACCTCTAGTAGCCTGACACCCTGAAAGGCCAATTGACGATAGAGATTGCCGTATCCCGGCGTCTCGACCACCACCTCATCACCGGCCTTGAGCAGCGTGCGTATCAACAGATCCTGGGCATGACTGGCGCCATGGGTGGTGAGGATACGGTCCAGGCTGGTGGGCACATGGATCTGAGTCAGGCGCTTGAGCAGTTGCTCGCGCAGCGCCGGCAGGCCCAAAGGCGTGCTGTAGTTGAACAGGGCAGCGGTGTCGGTACGGCTGACTTCGCGGATCGCATAGCTGATGTCATCGCTTTCACGCCAAGCATCGGGCAACCAGCCGCACCCCAGCTTCAGCTCGCCCAACGGGCTATCGGTAAAGGCGCCCCAGACCTGTTCTGCACCTTCGTACCAGTGATTTTCGTCGGCAGCCGGCGGCTGCGCCACCACAAACCCCGAACCGTGCCGCGAGGCCAGCAGGCCTTGGGACACCAACCGTTCGAATGCCTCCATCACGCTGGACTGGCTCAACAGGTTGTCGAGGGCCAATTGCCGAATGGACGGCAAGCGTGTTCCGGGGCTCACCCCATTCTTGCGAATCCATTCCGCCACTGCGCTGACGATTTGCTGAACCACCGGTACCAGGGCTTGTCGATCGATCCCTAAATCCATGAGCCACTCACTTCAACTGTCTGTAAACCTAAAACAGTTAAGCACAGAAGCCGGTTAAACCCCGTCGCCAAAATTTATTAAAGTATTGATTTTATTGAATTATTTACCTTCCGATACATATTCGGACAAGGCACTTTGCCAGTTCTGGAAACCCCTCACAGCAGCCCACTCACTTTTCGAATAGTCCATGAGATGAAGTCCTAGATCGCCGTGGCACCACCGTCCACCGCCAGCGCCTGGCCGGTGGTAAACGCCGCACCATCACTGCACAGGTACAATACCGCGCTGGCGATTTCCTCGACCTTGCCAATGCGGCCGACCGGGTGCATCGCCGCAGCAAATTCGGCCTTGCGCGGGTCAGCCTCGTAGGCACGACGAAACATGTCGGTATCAATGACTGCCGGGCAGACCGCGTTGACGCGAATCTTCTTTTTCGCGTACTCAATGGCCGCCGACTTGGTCAGGCCGATCACCGCATGCTTGGACGCGGCATAGATGCTCATCTTCGGCGCCGCCCCCAACCCCGCTACTGACGCCGTGTTGACGATTGCCCCGCCGCCCTGGGCCAGCAGCAACGGCAATTGATACTTCATGCACAACCACACGCCCTTGACGTTAACCCCCATGATGGCGTCGAACTCGTCCAGGCTGCCATCGGCCAGCTTGCCCTTCTCGATCTCGATCCCAGCGTTGTTAAAAGCGTAGTCGAGCCTCCCGTAGGTGGCGACGGTCTGCGCCATCAGTTGCTGCACGTCGGCTTCAAGCGTGACATCGCAACGCACAAAAAGCGCTTCGCCACCGGCCTCTCGGATCAGTGCGACCGTGCCCTCGCCGCCCGCCACATCAAGGTCGGCGACCACCACCTTCAAGCCTTCGGCGGCGAACGCCAGCGCGGTGGCACGGCCAATACCAGCGGCGGCGCCGGTCACCAGGGCGACCTGGCCGGAAAACGTCATGCTCATGGGAAGCGTCCTATGGGAGGAGTAGCGATGGAGCGAGTCTAGCCAACACCGGGAGCAACGCGTCAGCACTATCAGAAGGCCGGTTGGCGCTGCATGGATCGCAGTGATAACGTCACCCGGCTGATTATCAGTGAGGCCTATCGACGGGCATTCGTCTCCCACGGATATCTTGCCCTCCAGCCACTGAAGGTCTATCACTCATGGTTCCATTTCTAAAGAGTCCTTGCCATGACCGCCCAGACCAACCGCCAATTTCTTCTCGCCAAACGCCCGGTCGGCGCGGCCACGCGGGAAACCTTCACCTATCAGGAAGTGCCGGTGGGTACGCCCGCCGATGGCCAGGTGCTGGTGCGCAATGAATACCTGTCCCTCGACCCGGCGATGCGTGGCTGGATGAATGAGGGCAAGTCCTACATCCCACCGGTCGGCATCGGTGAAGTGATGCGTGCCCTGGGCGTCGGCAAAGTGATCGCCTCCAACAACCCGAAGTTTGCCGTGGGTGACTACGTAAACGGCGCCCTCGGCGTGCAGGATTATTTCCTCGGCGAACCCCGTGGCTTCTATAAGGTTGACCCCAAGCTTGCGCCCCTGCCCCGCTACCTGTCGGCCCTGGGCATGACCGGCATGACCGCGTACTTCGCGTTGCTGGAGACCGGTGCGCCGAAAGCCGGCGACACCGTGGTGATCTCCGGCGCCGCGGGCGCCGTGGGCAGCATCGCCGGGCAGATTGCCAAGATCAAAGGTTGCCACGTGGTGGGGATTGCCGGTGGCACCGACAAGTGCAAGTTCCTGGTGGATGAACTGGGCTTTGACGCCGCCATCGACTACAAAAGCGAAGACGTGCCCACGGCTCTCAAGCGCGAATGCCCCAAAGGGGTGGACGTGTATTTCGATAACGTCGGCGGCGACATTCTCGACGCCGTGCTCAGCCGCCTGGCGCTGAAAGCCCGCGTAGTGATTTGCGGTGCCATCAGCCAGTACAACAACAAGGAAGCCGTCAAAGGGCCGGCCAACTATTTGTCATTGCTGGTCAATCGCGCGCGCATGGAAGGCTTCGTAGTGATGGACCATGCGGCAAACTTCGCGGCGGCCGGCCAGGAAATGGCCGGCTGGATGGCCCAGGGTAAGCTCAAGAGCAAGGAAGATATTGTCGAAGGGCTGGAGACATTCCCGGAAACGCTGATGAAGCTGTTCAACGGCGAGAACTTTGGCAAGTTGGTTCTAAAAGTCAGCTGACACACTGCAGATCGAAATGTGGGAGGGGATTTGCCCCCCTGGGAAGTAAGCTTGTTCTCCCTGGAGCCTGACAGCCGACCGCTATCTAACTGATACTCTACGATCCAAATGTGGGAGGGGGCTTGCTCCCGATGGCGGCCTGACAGCCGACCAGAATGTTGGATCAGACCGAGTACATATCCGTTATTTGGGCAACGGCCACTATTGGTTCCGCTTTTACAGCGGGTCACTTTGAAAAGCGCAAAGTAACCAAACGCTCTTGCCCCACCACTCGGCACCTCGCCTAGGCTCGGTGTGCCCGTAATCCGATAGGGATTTTGGGGGCCGCCGCCACGCGTCATCCATGGCGCGGGGCGGCTAAGATCAAGATCAAAAGCAGATCGAGATCAAGAGCGACTCGCTGCGCATCATGGTTACCGTCGGTTGCTACACAGTTGTGTAGATACCCATGGTCATCGGGGGCAAGCCCCCTCCCACATTTTTTACAGTGCTCACTTGAGTATCAGGCGATCTCGGCAACCACTGCAGCCAACGCCTTGGCAGGATCCGCCGCCTGGCTGATCGGACGGCCAATCACCAGGTAATCGGAGCCCGCATCCAACGCCTGGCGCGGGGTCAGGATACGGCGCTGGTCATCTTGGGCACTGCCCGCCGGACGAATACCCGGCGTCACCAGTTGCAACGACGGGTGGGCGCTCTTCAGGGCCTGGGCTTCCAGGGCCGAGCACACCAGACCGTCCAGGCCGGCTTTCTGCGCCAGGGCCGCCAACCGCAAGACCTGCTCCTGGGGCTCGATATCCAGGCCGATGCCGGCCAGGTCCTCGCGCTCCATGCTGGTCAGCACGGTTACGCCGATCAACAGCGGTTTCGGGCCGCTGCGCTGTTCCAGCACTTCGCGGCACGCACTCATCATGCGCAGGCCACCGGAGCAGTGCACATTGACCATCCACACGCCCATCTCGGCCGCAGCTTTCACCGCCATCGCCGTGGTGTTGGGAATGTCGTGGAATTTCAGGTCGAGGAACACTTCGAAGCCTTTGTCGCGCAAGGTGCCGACAATTTCAGCCGCGCAACTGGTGAACAGTTCCTTACCGACCTTGACCCGGCAAAGCTTGGGGTCCAACTGGTCAGCCAGCTTCAGTGCGGCGTCACGGGTGGGGTAATCCAGGGCGACGATGATAGGAGTCTGGCAGACGGACATTGGAATGGGCTCTCAGGCAAGTCGAAATCGGCGCGGATTGTAGCGCAAGCAGCGCGGTTGCGGGATCCGATGATCGGTAAATACTGATCAAACGCCCGAGAGACGCCATTTCGGGCAATTGTTTCAAAGTTGATACAGACTCGACACGCCCTCAACACGCCGTGGGCCTAGCCTCGCGCACGTGACCGCCCGCCCGGTACTTCCAGGCTTGGAACCGGGCGCCTATGCTGACCGCAACAACCCAGGCAGATGATCGCACTATGCATACCCCCTCCGCCCCCGTAACCGAAGAGCCAAAAGACGCGGTGATCGCCGAAGACAAGCGCTGGAATACCCGTGCGCTGATTGTCGACGACGACGTGCCGATCCGCGAACTGCTGATCGACTACCTGGCGCGCTTCAATATCCTCGCCTCGGGTGTCACCGACGGCACCGCCATGCGCCAAGCCATGCAAGCCGAGACCTTCGATGTGGTGGTGCTCGACCTGATGCTGCCGGGCGAGGACGGGCTGTCGCTGTGCCGCTGGTTGCGCGCCGAGTCGGACATTCCGATCCTGATGCTCACCGCCCGTTGCGAACCCACCGACCGCATCATCGGCCTGGAACTGGGCGCCGATGACTACATGTCCAAACCGTTCGAGCCCCGGGAGCTGGTCGCGCGTATCCAGACCATCCTGCGCCGGGTGCGCGATGACCGCAGCGAGCAACGCACCAACATCCGCTTCGACAATTGGCGCCTCAACAGCGTGCTGCGCCAGTTGGTGGCCGATGACGGCCTGGTGGTACCGCTGTCCAACGCCGAGTTTCGCTTGCTGTGGGTGTTCATCGAACGCCCGCGCCGTGTGCTGAGTCGCGAACAATTGCTGGATGCCGCCCGCGGCCGCTCCATCGAAGCCTTTGATCGCAGCATCGACTTGCTGGTGTCGCGCCTGCGCCAGAAGCTGGGAGATGATCCCAGGGCGCCACAACTGATCAAGACCGTGCGCGGCGAAGGCTACCTGTTCGATGCCCGGGATATCGGCTGATGCGTGCCACCCTCAATACGCTGTTCGGGCGATTGTTCGGCCTATTGCTGGTGGCCATTGTGCTGGCCCACGTGCTGGCGATCTTCTGGTTCCACCACTATGGCCGGCCACCGCCCCCGCCTCCCGAGGTGTTCGTCGAACAACCGGATGGCACCCTCAAGCCACTGCACAAGGAACCTCGCCCTTGGTTTGGTGGGCCGTTGGTACCGCTGACGTTTCAATTTATCTCGTTGATCATCGCCGCCTGGTACGGTGCCAAGCTGTTGAGTCGGCCGATCCAGCGCCTGAGCGCAGCGGCCGAGCGCTTGAGCATCGACCTCGACAGCCCGCCCCTGGTGGAGTCCGGCCCGCGCGAAGCACGGCAGGCCGCGTCGACCTTCAATCTCATGCAAAAGCGTATCCGCGAGCAAGTCAGCCAGCGTGCACGCATGCTCGGTGCGGTCTCCCACGACCTGCGCACCCCGCTGTCGCGCCTCAAGCTGCGCCTGGAACAGATCGAGGACACCCAGCTGCAAGGCCAGATGCGCCAGGACCTGGACGACATGATCGGCATGCTCGATGCCACCCTGAGCTACCTGCACGAACAACGCACCAGCGAGACACGGCACTGGCTCGACGTGCAGGCGCTGGTGGAGTCCCTCAGCGAAAACGCCCAGGACCAAGGCAGCGATGTGCAATTTTCCGGTACCTGTGCACCGTTGCAAGTACAGCCGATGGCCTTGCGCTCATGCCTTAACAACCTGATCGACAATGCCCTGCGCTATGCCGGCACGGCACATATCGTCCTGACGGACAGCCGCGACGCGCTGGTCATCCGTGTGATTGACCACGGCCCGGGCATTGCGGCCGACAAGCGTGAGGCGGTGTTCGAGCCGTTTTACCGACTCGAAGGGTCACGCAACCGCAACTCCGGCGGCGTCGGCCTGGGCATGACGATTTCCAGGGAAGCGGCGGAGCGCTTGGGCGGCCGCTTGAGCCTGGAAGAGACGCCTGGTGGCGGGCTGACCGCCGTCATGTGGCTGCCCCGCACCTGAACGCCTCAGTTACAGGGTTTGTCTTCGCGGCGGACTTGCGCCTGAGTGGCGCTCCAGTCTGTCAGCAGGCTGTAGGCCACCGCCAGTAAGGTCGGGCCGATAAACAGGCCGATAAAGCCGAACGCTATCAAGCCGCCAAACACGCCCAGCAGCACAATCACCAGCGGCAGGTTGCCGCCACGGCTGATCAGGTACGGCTTGAGTACGTTATCCACGCCACTGATCACGAACGTGCCCCATACACCCAGGAACACGGCATAGGTGTAGTCGCCCTTCCACGCCAGCCAAGCCGTGGCCGGAATCCACACCAGCGGCGGGCCCATGGGGATCAGGCTGAGCAGGAAAGTGACGATACCCAGCACCAGCGCACCCGGCACGCCGGCGATCAGGAAGCCGATCAGGGCCAGCAGGGCCTGGGCCGCTGCGGTACCGATCACACCATTGACCACCCGTTGCACAGTGCCGGCCACCAGTTCGATGTAATAGCCGGCGCGCTCGCCGATCAGGCGCTCCAGCAAGCGGTGCACAAACATCGCCAGGCGCGGCCCGTCACGGTAGAAAAAGAACACGAAGACCAGGCTCAGGGTCAGCTCGAGAATGCCGCCGCCAATTTGCGCACTGCGCGCCAGCAGCCAATTGCCGACCTGGCCGAGGTACGGCTTGATGGTGACCATCAGCGCCGCGCCTTGTTGATCGATACTGTCCCACATTCCCGCCAGGCGCTCGCCAACCAACGGAATCGAACCCAGCCAGGACGGCGCCTCGGGCAAGCCGTCGACCTGGATATCCTTGATCAGCGCCACTGCATCGCGCACATGGTCGGCGAGGTTGAACCCCAGCCATACCAGCGGCACTGCCACCAGCAACATCCAGCCCAGGGTCAGGATGCCGGCGGCCAGGGACTCCCGGCCACCCAGCCAGCGCGTGAGCAAACGCATCAGCGGCCAACTGGCAAATGCCAGCACCGCCCCCCAGAACAGCGCCGACCAGAACGGCGCCATGACCCAGAAGCTGGCACCGAACAGCACCAGCAGCAGGATTTGCACCAGCAGGCGATCGTTATTGAGCATCGGGTATCTCGAGAATAAGGCTATTGGAAGAGAGCTTAGGCGAACGGCGCGGGTCCGTTCGCCTGATAACGGTCAGCGTATCAGATGCAGGTGCAATCCCTTAGCGTCACCGGTGCCGGTTTCCAGGCGGGCAGCGCGCACGCCGGCATCGATCAGCCCTTGGCGCCAGGCTTCGGCGGTGGGCCCGGTCAGGCTGATGCGCAAGGTGGTGTCGAGGTTCAGGCCGCGGGAAATCAAGGTCAGCCACGTGGCGTCAGGTTCGGCACCCAGCGCCGGGAAGTCCAGCTCGCCGGTGCTTTTCAGTTCACGCAACAGCGTGGCAGAGGTCGGCAGCAGGTTACCCAAAGGCGCGCTGGCGTCGAGTTGCTCGACATGCAGGTAAGCGCGACGGTTACCGCGGGTGATGCCGTACAGCGCGACCAGGGAATTGTCCTGCGGGGCGGCCAGGCGCAGCAGCAGGTATTCCTGCTGGCCATCGGCCCCCACCAGCTTGGCGTTGCCGAACACTTCATTGGCCCACAGGCTGCTTTCGCCGCAATCGCGGGCCTGGCACCAGAACAGCAATTGCGCGCCGTTGGCCTGCAAGGCTTCGCGCGTTGCCGTGAAGGCCGCGCTGGAACTGTGCTCGGCGGGCAGTTCATAGGTGATTGCAGTGGCTTGGCCCCGCGCGGTGGCCTGGCCCTCGGAGCGCAACTGGCCGCTGATCTTGCGGATGGCGCCCATGGGGTAGATGCGTTCCTTTTCTTCAGCGGGGCGATAATCGACGATTTGCGCGTCAACCTGGCGGGCCACGGCAGGTAGATCCTGGCTGCCCGGCACGTCAGCGGCGAACACCAGGGGGCTGAAACAGCAAAGGCCAAGAGCACGGAGACATCCTTTACCCAGGCTCATCGGATCAATGAGCCCTGGCCAATGGGGGTGACAGCGGTATTGAGTGTGTACATAGTTGACTCCCTTTCAATCCGCCCAGCCTCGGCAGTTGACCTCGCCAAGTCAAGGCGCGGAGAAGAACCGATTGAAACAGTCTGCAACAAGAACGGCGCCGGGCTCGTCATTCAAGTGTAAATGATGGCCACCTGGCAGCGTGGTGACGGTGAAGGGCAGCTGGGAAAGCAATTCAGCATGTTTCGCCAGCATGCCGTCAGCCGCGACCACCAACTGCGTAGGGCAACCTACGCGCCTTACGAAAGCCATAGCCTGCTCATCGGTCAGGCGCGTCGGCGATGCCAAGGTCAGGCGGCTGTCGCTGCGCCAGGTGTAACCGCCCGGTACTGGCATCAGGCCGCGCTGGGCCAGCAGTTCCGCGGCTTCACGACTGACCGCCACCACGCCCTTCATCCGCGCCTCCACCGCTCGATCGAGCGTGCCGTAGACAGGCTTGCGCTTGTCTTGCAGGCTCATTTGCGCCTGCAAGGCCATGCCCAGGCGTTCGGCCGCGTTCTCGGCGCTGGCGGTCGGAGGGATCACGCCATCGATCAAACCCAAGTGCGTCACACGCTCCGGCAAGGCCCCAGCCAACACCAGGGAGACGATGGCACCCAGGGAATGGCCAAGTAATGCAAAACGTTGCCAGCCCAATTGCTCGGCGACCTGCAGCACGTCATAGACATAGTCCCACAAGGCATAACCGGCCCCTGCCGGACGATGGTCCGAGTGCCCGTGCCCCGCCAGATCCAGCGCGACAATACGCAAGCCGTGCAGCTTGGGCGCCAGGCGCGCAAAGCTGTTGGCGTTGTCCAGCCAGCCATGCAGGGCGATCACCGGCAGGCCATCCTCGGGGCCGAACAGATGAGCCGCCAACTCAATGTGCGGCAGGCTCAGGCGAACTTCTTCGACAGGTGTGCTCATGCGCAACTGCGCTCGCGGGCTTGCCAACGGGCGAACAGGTTCTTGATCAAGGTGGCGGTGTCCTGGGGGCGTTCCAGGGGGAACATATGGCCGCCCGGCATGGTGAGCATTTCGCCCATGGGCAGGCGGTCGACGCCGCTGGCATGGTGGCGCATCACCACACGGCTCTGGCGCCCACGCACCACCGCCAGCGGCACCTTCAATTGGCGCACCTGGCCCGGGCTGGTGTGGGGTAAGCCGCGATAGATGCTGATTTCGGTGGCCGGATCGAAACGCAGGCGCAGGCGGTCGCCCACTTGCTGCAGGCCATGTTGCAGGTACGCGTCAAAACAATCGGGATCGAAGCCACGAAAAAGGGTCTTGCCGGCAAAATAGCTGCGTGCGGCTTCAAGGTCGGTGAACTCTTCACGGCGGCCGAGGGTGCGCCCAGCCGGCGTCAGGCGGTCGATAAAGCCAAAACGCTTGGCGGCACGGATCACCCAGCGGTCCGCCCGGGTCAGCACCGGCGAATCCAGCATTACCACGCCCCGGTACAACTGCGGGCAACGCATGGCTGCGTGCAAGTGCAGCACGCCCCCGAGGGAATGGCCCACGCCCCACACCGGCTCCGGCTGCTGTTGCAGATGGTGGATCAACTCATCCACCAGGTTCTGCCAGTTATCGTCCACCGGGAACCTGGGGTCGTGACCGTGCTGCGGCAGGTGCGCCACCGCATATTCCGGGGCCAGGGCGGCAAACAGCTTGCCGTAAGTGGCCGATGGGAAGCCATTGGCGTGGGTAAAAAACACGTGCTGCGGCATACAGGTTCCATCGACGAAAACAGAGGTGGATTGTCACCATGCCGGCGCCCTGCGGCAATGACTGTAACTGCCAGGAATGATGACACTCACGCCACGCCTATCGCGCCGGTGGTTTTTCGCCCAGCGGCACCACGGCCATGGTCAGCCGCGAGATACAGCTGGCCTTGCCGTCGTCGCTGCTCAGGCGGATGTCCCACACCTGGGTCGTGCGCCCGATATGAATAGCCTTGGCCACCGCCGTCACCCGCCCGCTACGCACGCCACGCAGGTGGTTGGCATTGACCTCCAGGCCCACGCAATAGAACTTGCTCGCGTCGATGCACAGGTAGGCCGCCATGGAGCCGACACTCTCGGCCAGCACCACCGAGGCGCCGCCGTGCAACAGCCCGTAAGGCTGATGGGTGCGGTGATCGACCACCATGCTGGCGGTGAGGGATTCGTCGTCGAAGCTTTCGAAACGAATATCCAGCAACTCGCCGATGGTGTTTTTCTGCATCGCATTGAGTTGTTCAATATTCGGTTGGGTGCGCCACAGGCTCATGGGGTTGTCCTTGTTGATTTTATTACGTGCCTAATCCTGCCACAGAACGGTTTCGGTGCGCGCGCTCCATGCCTGCAATTGTGGCCCGTACGTCGACTCGATCACGTTGCGCTTGATCTTCAAGGTCGGGGTCAGAAAGCCGTTTTCCACCGCCCAACTGTCTTTCACCACCACCAGTTGGCGCAGGCGCTCATGTTTATCCAGGACAGCGTTGACCTGTTCCAGCCAGCGTTCAAGACCGGCGCCAAGGGTTCGATGGTCCTCATGCGGCGCCGACAACACACAAAGCCCGATCGGCGCGCCGAGCCCCTCCCCGACCACACAGACTTGTTCGATGCGCGCATGTTCGGCCAGGCGATTTTCAATCGGTGCCGGGGCGACGTATTTGCCTTTGCTGGTCTTGAAGATCTCCTTGAGGCGCCCGGTCAGGCGCAGGCGGCCGTCAGCGTCCTGCTCGCCCTTGTCACCGGTACGCAGGAAGCCGTCCTCGGTGAGCGTTTCAGCGGTTTTCTGCGGGTCCTTGAAATAGCCCTGCATGGTCGCGCCGCTGCGCACCTGCACCTCGCCCGCCGGATCGATGCGCACTTCCACGCCAGGGCACGGCAGGCCGATCCAGCCTGGCTTCTGTGCACCCGGGGTACACACATGGGAATAGCCACAGTTTTCGCTCATGCCA
The DNA here is from genome assembly GCF_900105675.1 of Pseudomonas synxantha. Lineage (NCBI taxonomy): Bacteria > Pseudomonadati > Pseudomonadota > Gammaproteobacteria > Pseudomonadales > Pseudomonadaceae > Pseudomonas > Pseudomonas synxantha. Next base: position 3,514,802 of record NZ_LT629786.1, read on the forward strand.
TACACCTCCAGCACGTCCAGGCCCAGGCGCTGATACCAGCGCAACAGCGCCTCGGGCACCGGTGCCGCGCCGGACAGGGCGATGCGCAGCGCATCCAGCCCCAGGCCCGCCAGCACTTTATGGCCGACACGCTTGCCGATGAATGGCAGGCGCAACAGGGTTTCGAGGCGCTTTTCCGGGAGCTTGGCGTAGACCCCCAGTTGGAATCTGGTCCAGATGCGAGGCACGCCAAACAAGGCCGTCGGGCGTGCCCTGCGCAAATCGGTGAGGAAGGTCTCCAGGCTTTGCGCAAAAAACACGGTTTGCCCGGTGTAGATCGAGGCCATTTCCACAAACATGCGTTCGGCCACATGACACAGCGGCAGGTAGGACAGCAGCCGGTCTGCTTCCCCCAGGCCAAACAACTCGGTGCCGCGAGTAGCGGCAAAGCCCAGGGCACCGAACGTGTGCATCACGCCTTTGGGCAGCCCGGTAGTCCCGGAGGTATAAACAATGGTGGCCAGTGTCGAGGCAAGGGGCTCTGGGTTGTCCTGGATCGGTGAGCAGGCTTGCAGGTCCGCCCAGCTGAAATCGAACGTCCCCGCCGGGCACAGCGGCAGGCTGATGGTCGGCACACCCGCTGGAATACCCGGCGCCATTGCCGGCCAATCATCCAGCTTGCCGATCAACGCCAACGCCGCCTCGGAATGGGTCAGCACGTGGGCAACGGAGTCGGCGGTGAGGTTGGGATAGAGCGGCACCGAGACATGCCCGGCCATCCAGATGGCCAGGTCGGCGATGATCCAGTGCGCACAGTTTTTTGAGATCAGGGCGATGTGCGAGCCCTGGGGCAACTCCCGGCCACGCAGCCAATGGGCGGCGCACCGGGCCTGGAGGCCGACATCGCCCCAGGTCAGGGTCTGCACCTCGCCGCCATCGAGGGGCTGTACCAGGAAAACCTTGCGTGGGTGCCGCGCTTCACGCTCGAAGAAAACCTGTAACGGCAAACGAAAAGCGACAGGCATGGGACGCGCTCCTTTGTGATCCGTCAAACAGTCAACCAAGCACTTGCTTGGTTGACTGTATAGCACATACAAAGGCAACGGCCTGCTGGAGCGATAGGCTATAAGGCCGCTATCGAGGCATAGGTGGCTACATGATTTTGGCGCGGCCCCGGTCAGTCAAGCGAACGAAATGCTCAAGACAGCGAGGATCCAATGTGGGAGTCCCCACCACATCTTCGATGTGACGCTGTCGCGCAGCAAACTAGGGAGCTTGCTCCCGTGGCGGCCTGACAGCCGACCGGGATGTTGGATCAGACCGAGTACATATCCGTTATTTAGGTTACGGCCACTATTGGTTCCGCTTTTACAGCGGGTCACTTTTGAAAAGAGCCCAAAAGTAACCAAAAGGCTCTTGCCCCACCACTCGGCACCTCGCCCAGGCTCGGTGTGCCCGTAATCCGACATTGATTTGGGGGGCCGCCGCCACGCGCCATCCATGGCGCGGGGCGGCTAAACCGGCATCCCTGCCGGTTTACCCCCCAAATCAACATCGAATTCCGGCCAGCGTGGTTTAACGGGGCGCCTAAGATCAAAAGCACAGCGAGGCGGCCTTATAGCCGACCTGATTGTTGAGGCGTGCGCGTACCCCTGTGGGAGCGGGCTTGCCCGCGAAGGTCGTTAACGATGACGCGGAAAACCAGAAAGAACGCGGCGTTCTCAGGTTTTTCGCGAGCGCTCCTGCAGAAAAAACAGAAGCGCCGCCAGCGTATCTGCGATGCGCAGCGAGTCGCTTTTGATCTTGATCTCAGGCGCCCCGTTAAACCACGCTGGCCGAACGCAGGCTTGAAGCCGTGGGTAACCCGGCAGGACGCCGGGTTAGCCGTCCTGGGCCAAGGATGGCCCATGACGGCGGCCCACGGTTTCAAGCCGGAGAGAGGGCACACCGAGCCTGGGCGAGGTGCCGAGTGGTGGGGCAAGAGCCTTTTGGTTACTTTTGGGCTCTTTTCAAAAGTGAGCCGCTGTAAGAGCGGAACCTATAGTGGCCGTTACCTAAGCAACGGATATGTACTCGCCCCATCAACCCAACAACCCGGTCACATCGACGACGTGGCGCCGTCGCGCAGCAATCTGGGCCGCCTCCAAAATATCCGGCGTTAAGACTAAATTTTAACTATTTAAAATCAGTAGCTTAATTGAAGTTTGAGGGGCTTGCTCCCGATGAGGGAGTGTCAGCAAATTCATCTGGAGCTGACACCGCCATCGGGGGCAAGCCCCCTCCCACATTTAGATCGTCGTCAGGCCACAGGTCCAGCGTCGCACCAACGCTGTGTAAATACCTATCTACGGATTCTTCACATCGACCAGGCTCATCAAGCCGGCCAGCGGAAAATCGCCCTCAAGCTCTGCAAGGCTCGCCGTGTACATCGGCTGCGGCTGGCGCTGATGCCCGTGCAGCAGAAAGCTGATCAGGCTACCCACCAGGGGTTGGTGGCTGACCAGCAGCACGTTGTCGTCGGTGTCGAGTTTTTCCAGCACCTGCTGCGGGTTACCATCGGGCGTCAGCCACGGCACCGTACGGATCTCCGGCTTGAACGCCAACGCTTCCTGCACCAATTGCGCCGTCTGCTGCGCCCGCACATAGGGGCTCGCGATGATGGCGCTGAGGGGCTGGCCAATCAGGTGCGCAGCGCTGCGCAATACTTCGGCGCGCCCATGCTCGGTGAGGTTGCGTTCGGCGTCGGTCCGGGCATGCCCTTGGGCTTCACCGTGGCGCAGAATCCACAACTTCATAGCTTTGGCTCTTCATCACGCACGGGGTGCGGAGCCGGCGGCACACTGTGAGCGGCTTCGCCTTCCGGGGCACGCGGGGCTGGCCAATCGGCGAACGGCCAGGGCTTTTGCTCGGTGTGGAAGCTGCCGAAGCGACCGATCTGCGCGAGGAACTGGCTGAGGCTGTCACCAAAGTTCATCAGGCCCAGGTTAGGTGCGCCGTAGATCACACGGTAAACCAGCTGCACCACCACCAGTGCGCCGAGCAGCAATTGCGCCACCTGCCACACCAGCGCGAATACCAGCATCCACAGGACGCGCAAGGCAATCGACTCGTATTTGGGGGCGGCTTTCGGATCGTTCATGATGCGTTCCTCAGTTGAAACCACTGGTGGAAATAAAGTCGACATCGGTCTTGGGCTCGGCCCGCATTAACAGCTCGATGACCTGGTCCAAGGTGCGCCCTTCGAACAGGATCGCGTGCAGGCCGGCGACCAGCGGCATATACACGCCGACCTCCTGGGCCTTGGCTTTGAGTACCTTGAGGGTGTTGACCCCTTCGGCCACTTCGCCCAGGCGCGTCACCGCCTCCTCCAGGCTCAGGCCCTGGCCCAGGGCAAACCCGACCTGATAGTTACGGCTCTTGGGCGATGAACAGGTGACGATCAAGTCGCCCACGCCTGCCAGGCCGAGGAACGTCATCGGGTTGGCGCCCTGGTTCACCGCAAAGCGAGTCATCTCGGCCAGGGCGCGGGTGATCAACATACTCTTGGTGTTTTCCCCCATGCCCAGGGCCACGGCCATGCCGGCAATGATCGCGTAGACGTTTTTCAGTGCCCCGCCCAATTCGACGCCAAAACGGTCGGCGCTGGCATAGACCCGGAAAGTACGGCCATGCAACACCGCCTGCACACGCTCACACAAGGCTTCGTCTTCGCTGGCGACCACCGTGGCCGTCAGGGCGTGCTCGGCGACTTCCCGCGCCAGGTTCGGCCCGGATAGCACGCCAATGCGCGCCTGAGGTGCGATCTCTGTGAGGATTTCACTCATCAGCTTGAAGGTATGGGCCTCGATACCCTTGGTCAGGCTGACCAGCAGCTTGCCTGCCAGGCGTTCGGAATGGGGGGCCAGCACCGAGCGCAAGGCGCTGGAGGGCAGCGCGACAAAGCACAGGTCGCAGGCCGTGAGCGTGTCCAGCAGGTCGGTGACCGGCTCGACCGCCGGATGAATCTTGATGCCTTTAAGGTAACGGGGGTTTTCACGATGCACGCGAATCGCTTCGGCCTGCTCGGGGTCGCGCATCCACTGACGCACCGTCTGGCCGTTCTCGGCCAGCAGGTTAGCCACGGCGGTACCAAAACTTCCGCCTCCCAGGACCGCGATAGGGCGCTGTTCTGTCATATGCAATCCGTTAATCCATACCAGTGGCGATGGCGGCATTATACGGGGCGCCCCGCTTGCGGCCAGCCCCCGTATCAATTCGCACGCCTGTCGGAAAATGCCACGCCTGTGCTAGGTAATTGCAAATCCGACGACTGGCAAATAGCCCCGCCTCAGTTAACATGGGCGGCTATCCGTCATTAACAAGGCCGTGCCGTGTATCTGGGCCCTCCTCCTCGCTCATCTCTAATGTTGATGCTGTTGTGCAGCCTGCCTGCACTGGCTGACGATCTGTTTCTCGACGGCCAACCGCTGCCGCAGGTCTTGACCGCCACGCGCCTCAAGCAATCGGCCGCCGCCGTGCCCGGCAGCATGACGGTGATCGACAGCGAGCTGATCAAGGCCAGCGGCGCCCGGGACATTTCGGAACTGCTGCGGCTGGTGCCCGGGATGATGGTCGGCTACACCACTGGCAACCAGGCGTCGGTGAACTACCACGGCACCAGCGCCAGTGATGCACGGCGCATGCAGGTGTTGATCGACGGTCGCTCGGTGTATCGCGCCGGCCTGGCCACGGTGGACTGGAGCGATATCCCGGTAGCCATGGAGGATATCGAGCGCATCGAGGTATTTCGCGGTCCCAACACCGTCAGCTATGGCGCCAACGCGCTGATGGCGGTGGTGAATATCCTCACCCGCTCGCCGGCCAACAGCCACGGTTCGCGCATGAAGGTCACCCGTGGCGAACGCGGGATCAACGACTTCTATGCCAGCCAGGGTGTGGGGTGGGAGACCGGCGATTTGCGCCTGTCCCTGTCCGGGCAACAGGACGATGGCTTTGACAGTAACGCCGTCGGCGCCGACCGCCGTGATGGACGGCGCCTCAACCGTTTCAGCCTGGCGGTAAGCCAGACCCTGAACGCGCAACAGAGCCTCGACTGGCAGCTGAACGTCAAGGAAGGCACCAACCAGCGCCCTTATACCTACACGCCGGTATTTGATGGCATTACCGAAGGTGGCAACAATTCCGACATTACCGCCAAGGACTACGCAGGCTCACTGCGCTGGAACTTCGATTTCAACCCCGACCACAGCCTGTACATCCAGGGATCGGCGCAGCAGTGGGACCGCCGGCAAATCTGGAAAGCCTGTGACGCCAAGGTCTCATTCAGCCCGCAGCTGACCCAGTTATGGCAGCTCAACCCCAACTACGCCGAAAGGCTGGCTCGCAACATGGAGACCTACAGCCAAGGCTCCGCCCCACCCGGCAGCGCCGCCGAACAGGCTCTGGCCAATCAGGTGCTCGATCAGTGGAAACACCAGGGTGGCAAGGACCCCGTCTGCGGCGATATCGACCAAAGTACCCGGGAAAGCCGCTACGACCTGGAACTGCAGGACACCCTCAGCCTGTCCGATAGCCTGCGCCTGGTCAGCGGCCTTAATTACCGCTACGACCGCGCCGACTCGGACACCTACTTCAACGGAACGCTCGACGACACCACCTGGCGCCTGTTCGGCCAGCTGGAATGGCGGCCCAGCGAACACTGGCTGCTGCAGGGCGGCGCCATGTACGAAGACACCCACCTGAGCGGCAATTCCCTGACCCCGCGGGTGGCGGTCAATTACCTGATCAACCCACGCCATGGCTTGCGGGCGGTTTACTCCGAGGCGGTCCGCTCGCCGGACATGTTCGAGAACAACGTCAACTGGAGCTACCGCGTCACCAATCTCAGCTCCCCGGCCTATGGGCAAGACTCCGGGCAGTATTTTGTCGTGACGCGCGGCCCCGGCAACCTCGACAAAGAATTGATGCGCTCACGAGAGCTGGGCTACAACGGTTTCTTTGCCGACCTGGGGCTGAATGTCGATGTGAAGCTGTTCTATGACGAAATCACCGACATGATCAGCTCGCCACTGCGCAACAACCAATACATCGCCAGCAACGCCAACAGCTCGCGCTTTACCGGGGCAGAATCACAGTTGGACTGGCGCGTGAGCAACGCCGACCGCCTGCGCCTGACCTATGCTTATGTCGACGCCTCCTCCAGCAACCCGCTGGACAAGGCGCAAACCGCCCGCAACAGCGGCTCGGCCGGATGGCTGCGTGAATGGGGCCAGGGTTGGTCCAGCGCAGTGTTCTACTACGGCGACGACGCACTCAACCAATATCGCTTCCAACGGGTCGACCTGCGGGTGGCCAAGCGCATTGCAGTGGCCAAGACCAATGTGGAACTGGCCGGCATGCTGCAACAACGCCTTGATAACCAGCCCACCAACTGGGCCGACAATAACTACGATCATCGTCACGTCCTCTACTTCAGCGCGGAGCTGGACTTCTGACATGGGCGATCAGTCACGGATGACCCTCTTCTTGATTCCACTGCGCTGGTGCCGCGGCGTGCTGCTGGCAGCCCTGCTGCTGGCGACCCCGGCGTGGAGCGCCGACATCCTGCTGACAGCAGTCCAAGACAGTGCCGGCGTACAAGCCTTTACCCAGGCCCTTGCGCAACAGCGCCCCGAAGACCAGATCACCTTCACCCCGCTCAAGGACTTGCCAGCGCCGAGCCGTTTGCCCGCCAGCACCCGCTTGATCCTCCTCGACTTGCCCGGCCTGGATTGGCGTCTGCAGGACGCTCAAGGCCCGCCGACCCTGGTGCTGCGCATCAGCCGCCTGCAGGCCCGACAACGCCTGGGCGACACGCATCCGGCGAAGATCAGCCTGCTGTGGAGTGACCCGCCGCTGGAACGTCAGTTGCACCTGATCGCCAGCATCCTGCCCCAGGCCCACCGCATCGGCGTGCTTTACGGTGCCGACAGCGAGTTCCTGCTTCGCGAACTGATGCAGTTCGCCAAACCCATGGGCCTGGAAATCGTGCCGCAACGATGGAATAACACCAATGACAGCCGTGCGCTGCAGACCCTGTTCAAGAACAGCGACGTGCTGCTCGGCCTCGACGACCCAAAACTGTACAACCCCAAAACTGCAAAAAACCTGTTGCTGAGCAGCTACGCCCAACAACTGCCACTGGTGGGCCCCAACGCCGGGTTTGTCAGGGCCGGTAGCCTGGCCAGCACCTACAGTGACCAGCCCGACTGGCTCGCCGTGCTGGACCGCCTGCTGGACCATGCGCCGGCCAATTGGCCGCACACCTTGTACCCGGAACACTTCAAAGTCGTGGGCAACCCGCAAGTCGCGCGCTCACTGGGCATCGAACAGGTCGATGAAGCCGCCGTCGCCGCCCGCTTGGCCGAAGGAGAAAAACGCCCATGACCTTGCGTCGTCGTTGGGATATCAACACCCGCACCCAGCTCATTACCCTGGGCCCCGCGTTATTGCTGACCCTGCTGTTGATCAGTTTCTTTACCTTCGTGCGTATCCAGGATTTGCGCCAGGAACTGGATCACACCGGTCAACTGATCGCCAACCAGCTGGCGCCCGCTACCGAGTACGGGGTGATTTCCGGCAACAACGATGTGCTCGAATCCCTGCTGCGCGCGACCTTGGCCACGCCCCACGTACGCTTCCTGGAGATTCAGGACAGCGCCGAAAACATCCTGGTGTATGTCGAGCAACCGTCGGAGAAACATGACCGCTCACTGTCGGTGAAAGTGTTCCAGGCGCCGATCCGCCTGCAACATATCGAGCTGGGCAATGACTTCTTCCAGGACAACCTCAAGGGCCCCATGGTACCCCGCGCAGATTACCTGGGCCGGGTGATCGTCGGCATGTCCAACGACGCGTTCAGCCAGCGCCAGCAACAGATCCTGTTCAAGGCCGGGATCCTGGCGCTGTTCGCCCTGCTGTTCACTTTCCTGCTGGCGCGACGCCTGGCGGCGAGCCTGTCGCAGCCGATCAGCGCCATGGGCAACGCGGTCAAGGCGATCCAGCAGGGCGACTACAAGACCCCACTGCCGATTGTCGATGACTCGGAGCTGGGCGACCTGTCGCGGCATATCAACAACCTGGCCGAGGGCCTCAACCAAGCCAGTCGCGAACAGCAACAAGCCATCGCCCAGTTGATCCAGACCCGCGAGGAAGCCGAGCGTGCGAACAACGCCAAATCGGAATTCCTGGCGATGATGAGCCACGAACTGCGCACGCCCATGAACGGTGTGCTGGGTATGCTGCAACTGCTGGAAACCACCGAGATGACCGAAGAACAGACCGAGTACGCGGCGCTGGCTTCCGAGTCCACCGAGCACTTGCTCAAGGTGATCAACGACATCCTCGACTTCTCACGCATTGAGCGCGCCGCACTGGAACTGGAACATATTTCCTTCAACCTGGCGGACCTGATCAACAGCTGCGCTCAGGCCTTCCAGCACAGCGCCCAGCAGCGCGGGCTGACCCTGGAGTTACCGATTCCTGCGGGCATGGAAGCCCTGCAAGTGCGGGGCGACCCGACACGTATCCGGCAGGTACTGGTCAACCTGATCGGCAACGCGTTGAAATTTACCGAACATGGCAGCGTGACCGTCGAGCCCCATTGGCAAACCCTGGACCACGAACTGGTCTGGTTCACCTGCACGGTGCGCGACAGCGGAATTGGCATTTCTGCCGAACGCCTGGAGCTGATGTTCGATGCGTTCCAGCAGGCCGACAGTTCCATTTCAAGACGTTACGGCGGCACCGGCCTGGGGCTGCCAATTGCGCGCACCCTGGCCGAGCGCATGGGCGGCACCTTGCGGGCCCGGAGCGAAGAAGGCCGGGGCTCGGTGTTTACCCTGGAAATCCCGCTGGCTATCGACCAGCAACAGGTGCAGGCCATTGCTCCAGACGCCGTTGGCAAAACCAGTGCCGGTGACGGACGCCACGTGTTGCTGGTGGAAGACAACCCGGTCAATCGCACAGTGGTCGAAGCAATGTTGCGCAGCCTGGGTTTTGAAGTCAGCCTGGCCACCGATGGCGCCGAGGCGATCCGCAGCGCCGAGAGCCTGATTTTCACCGCCATCCTGATGGATTGCCGCTTGCCGTTGATCGACGGCTACGAAGCCACTCGACAGATTCGCCAACTGCCCGGCTGCGCCGATCTGCCGATTATCGCCCTGACGGCCAACGCATTGCAGGGTGACCGCGAAGCGTGCCTGGCAGCCGGAATGAACGATTACCTGGCCAAGCCGTTCAAACGCACGGATTTGCAGGAAATCCTGCAGCGCTGGGTGCAATAGCGCCGCGCCATCAGCCAACTCTGACTGGCGTGAAAGACGAAAGTGCGGCAGTCTTAGGCACCCGAACGGGCCGATAAACAGGCCCGGTTTAAAATTTCAGTGAACAAGTGTACATTCAGTACCTTGCCGCTGTGACTTTCACTACAACGCAATAGTCTATGTGTAGGCTGCCGCTATGAGGCATGAACGCTTCATTCGGTTCGGGAAGATTTACCCTACCCTGCCGCATGGGATTATTGAGGAGCTCGCATGACCAAACAAAACGCCTTTACTCGGGAAGACCTGCTGCGCTGCAGTCGCGGTGAGCTGTTCGGCCCAGGTAACGCGCAACTGCCCGCCCCGAACATGCTGATGGTGGATCGCATCACCCATATCAGCGAAGAGGGTGGCAAGTACGGCAAAGGTGAATTGGTCGCCGAGCTGGATATCACCCCGGACCTCTGGTTCTTCGCCTGTCACTTCGAAGGCGACCCTGTGATGCCAGGCTGCCTGGGCCTCGATGCCATGTGGCAACTGGTCGGCTTCTACCTGGGCTGGCAAGGCCTGCCGGGCCGCGGCCGCGCCCTGGGTTCGGGCGAAGTGAAGTTCTTTGGCCAGGTCCTGCCGAGCGCCAAGAAAGTCACCTACAACATTCAAATCAAGCGCGTCCTCAAGGGCAAGCTGAACCTGGCCATCGCCGACGGTTCGGTGACTGTCGACGGACGCGAGATCTATACTGCCGAAGGCCTTCGGGTCGGCGTATTCACTTCCACTGACAACTTTTAAGGGTTATCCGCATGCGCCGCGTCGTTATCACTGGTCTGGGCATCGTTTCTTGCCTGGGCAATGACAAAGAGACCGTCACCGCTAACCTGCGTGCAAGTCGCCCTGGCATCCGCTTCAACCCGGAATATGCCGAAATGGGTCTGCGTAGCCAGGTTTCCGGCTCCATCGACCTGCCCCTCGAAGAGCTGATCGATCGCAAGATCTATCGCTTCGTCGGCCACGCTGCCGCCTACGCCTACCTGGCCATGAAAGACGCGATCGCCGATTCCGGCCTGAGCGAAGACCAGGTGTCGAACGTACGTACCGGCCTGATCGCCGGCTCCGGCGGCGCATCGACCCTCAACCAGATGGAAGCGCTGGACATCCTGCGCGAAAAAGGCGTGAAACGCGTTGGCCCTTACCGTGTCACGCGGACCATGGGCAGCACCGTTTCCGCCTGCCTGGCCACGCCATTCCAGATCAAGGGCGTGAACTACTCGATCTCCTCCGCGTGCGCCACCAGTGCCCACTGCATTGGTACTGCCGTTGAGCAGATCCAGCTGGGCAAGCAGGACATCGTATTCGCTGGCGGCGGTGAAGAAGAACATTGGAGCCAGTCGTTCCTGTTCGACGCCATGGGCGCACTGTCCACCCAGTACAACGAAACCCCGGAAAAAGCCTCCCGTGCCTACGACGCCAAGCGTGACGGTTTCGTCATCGCCGGCGGTGGCGGCATGGTGGTGGTCGAGGAGCTGGAACACGCCCTGGCCCGTGGCGCAAAGATCTATGCGGAAATCGTTGGCTACGGCGCAACGTCCGACGGCTACGACATGGTTGCACCAAGCGGCGAAGGTGCCATCCGCTGCATGCAGATGGCCATGGCCACCGTGGATACCCCAATCGACTACCTGAATACCCACGGCACCTCGACTCCGGTCGGTGACGCCAAGGAAATGGAAGGCGTACGTGCGGTATTCGGCGACAAGGCGCCGGCCATCAGCTCCACCAAGAGCCTGTCCGGTCACTCCCTGGGCGCTGCCGGCGTTCACGAAGCGATCTACTGCCTGCTGATGATGGAAGGCAACTTCATGGCCGGCTCGGCCAACATCGAAGAGATCGACCCGGTCGTTGCCGACATGCCGATCCTGACCAAGACCGTAGAAAACGCTAAGATCGACACTGTGATGAGCAACAGCTTCGGCTTCGGTGGCACCAACGCCACCCTGGTACTGAAACGCTGGCAGGGCAAGTAAGCCCCGCAGGCCAAGTCACCTGAAAAAGCCCCGACTGGTTCGGGGCTTTTTTATGGGTGAACGCAAAGACCGAGGCGCCTGCTTCGCACCGGTCAAGGCAACAAACGCACTATCAGGGTGTGACGCCATTGCGAGGCGACTTGGGCAGTATCGCCAGGAAATTATCCCGCGCCACCTTGCGGGCCACGTCCTCGGGCAACGCATCGAGAAACGGGTCGAAGCGGCGCATTTCCTTGCCCAGCTTATTGAAACGCCCGACCACATCAGACCCCAGCATAAAGCGCTCTGGAAAGCGCTCCACCAGTTTTACCCACTCCGGCCGAGGCTGACCCGCCTCATCCAGCAGATAAGGCGTGAGCATGCTCCAGGACAGGTCGATATACAGGTTGGGGTACGCCTCGAGCATGCGGTTCAAGGTGGGCAGCAAAAAGTCCATCTGCACCTGATGCCGGTGGATTTCCTTGCTCGTGCCGGCATGGGCCCAGATAAAGCGTGTGTGTGGGTGGTTGCGCAACGACTCCTCGACTTCCGCGAGATACAGCGGATTACGCTCGCGCTTGGAGGTAATGTTGGAATGCAGCATCACCGGCAGGTCGTTTTCGGCGGCCAGATGATAGATACGCGTCATCGCTTCGTTGTTGGCGCGGGGCGTATCACCGGAAGTCAGGGCGGTGAGGTCGTCGTGGCGGGTGAACACTTCACCGATGCCCTGCCACAATCCGGGGTTGAGGTCGAGCATGCGCTGGATATGGGCAGCGGAGTTCTTGTCGTTGGGATTGAAGCCGGCCAGGAACGGATGAAAGTGTTGGCGTTGCTCGGGGGCCAGCTTATTGACCGCTGCCGCGACAATCACATCGGTGGCACTGTACCAATAGGCATCGGCGTCATCACCGGCGTAGTAGCGCGGGCGCTTGGGCTCATCTTCGTGCCATTTCTTGGCCACGGGGATACCGGAAATCATCACATGCTCGATGCGGTTTTCGGCCATCGCCTTGAGCAGTTTGTCCATGCCTGCCGTTTCCTGGAAAAAATCCACGTAGTGCAGGTGCGCGTCACTGTAGGCATAGTCGCGGGCCTGCGCGGCAAGGCTGGCGGCAACGAGCAACAAGGCAAGACTCAGGCGGGTCCGAAGCACGGTAACACCTCAATTAGGCTAATACGGGTAGACCTTGCGCCAGTCATCCCGGTTCAGCACGGAAAAACGGGAACACTCGGGCGCCAGCATGCTCTATAACTGCATGACCTTCATCCTGCCCTCTTGTGAGGTTCGCCATGCCTGTTACCGTCAATACACTGAACGCTGAAAACTTCCGTCACAGCGTCAATATCAACAACCACGAGCTGTTTACCGACCTGCCCAAGAGCCTGGGTGGCGACGACTCGGCGCCCTCCCCCCACGATTATTTCGATGCTGCGCTGGCGTCATGCAAAGCCTTGACGGTCAGGCTCTACGCGCAGAAGAAAGATATCCCGCTCACCGGCGTGACCGTTGAAGTAACTCACGACGCCGCCGAAGAGCAAAAAGGCAAATACAAACTCAGCGTCAAATTGACCCTCAAGGGTGTATTGAGCGATGAGCAGCGCGAGGAGTTGCATCGCGTTGCAGACAAGTGCCCGGTGCACAAGCTGATGACCACCGCCGAAATCAGCATCGAGACGAAATTATCGGAAGGTGCCTTCAGCGCATAGCGCCAACTTCCCATCGAGCGGGTTATGCTCAGCCGCATCCAACCCGCTCAAACAGGGATGCTCCATGACCACCCTCACCGTGATCCGCCCCTGCGCCGAAGATGTCGAAGGCCAGCCGATCCTGCGCCCGCTACCCTCCCGTGAATGCCGCAGCGTCGGGCCCTTTGTGTTTTTCGACCATATGCTGCCGACCCGCTATGCACCAGGCACGGGCATGAATATCCGCCAGCACCCGCATATCGGCCTGTCCACCCTCACCTACCTGTTTGAAGGCGCCTTGCAGCACAAGGATAGCCTCGGTTCGGACCAGGTGGTGCAGGCCGGTGATGTCAGCTGGATGACCGCCGGTAGCGCAATTGCCCATGTCGAGCGTACCCCCGAAGCGCTCAAGGCCAGCGGTTTCAGCCTGCATGGCCTGCAAGTATGGCTGGCCTCACCCAAGGACCACGAGACCGGGCCTGGCCACTACAGCCATCACTCGGCGGCGAGCTTGCCGGTGAGCGATAACCTCGGTGTGCAGGTGCGCCTGATCGCCGGTGATGGCTTCTGTCTCAAGTCTCCGGTGCCGGTGCTCTCGCCGACACTGTATGCCGAGGTGCAGATGCAGGTGGCTACCACCTTGCTGGTTCCCGATGAGCATGAGGAGCGCGCGGTGTATATGCTGGAAGGTGATGCGCAGCTCGACGGCGAGCCGCTGGCAGTGCATAGCCTGGTGGTATTGCCGCCAGGGCAAGAGATGACACTGTTTGCCGAGACCGATTGCCATGTGATGGTGTTTGGCGGCGCGCCACTGGATGGGCCGCGGCGGATCAACTGGAATTTCGTGGCGAGCGATCCGGCGATGATCGAGCAGGCACGGCAGCGGTGGGCGGCTGGGGATTGGCCGACGGTGCCGGGGGAGTCAGAAAGAATTGAATTGCCTGTTAGATAGTCATCGGGAGCAAGTCGAATCGTCGCACCGCCCCCCACATTTTTGACTGTATTCACAGTTCAAGTGTGGGAGGGGGCTTGCCCCCGATGGCGGCCTGACAGCCGACCAGAATGTTGGATCGGACCGAGTACATATCCGTTATTTGGGCAACGGCCACTATTGGTTCCGCTTTTACAGCGGGTCACTTTGAAAAGCGCAAAGTAACCAAACGCTCTTGCCCCACCACTCGGCACCTCGCCCAGGCTCGGTGTGCCCGTAATCCGCCATGGATTTGGGGGGCCGCCGCCACGCGCCATCCATGGCGCGGGGCGGCTAAACCGGCATCCCTGCCGGTTTACCCCCCAAATCCCTGTCGAATTCCGGCCAGCATGGTTTAACGGGGCGCCTAAGATCAAAAGCCAGATCAAGAGCAAGAGCAAGATCAAGAGCGACTCGCTGCGCATCGTGGTTACCGGGGAGCTACACAATGTGTAGATACCCATGCCCCGATAGGGCTGAGCAATCAGCCCTTGAACACTTCATCCAACAAGTTATGCATCGACTGGAACGCCCGTGCAGCGGTCTTGGCGTCGTACATCATCTTGCCCGGCACATTGGCCTCAGGGTCGGTGAAGGAATGCACCGCGCCACCGTAGCTCAGCAACTGCCAATCCACACCCGCCGCGTTCATTTCATCTTCGAACGCCGGCAGTTGTTCTTTGGGCACCAACGGATCGGAAGCACCGTGCAAGACCAGCACCGAGCCCTTGATGTTATTCGCATCCGCCGGATTTGGCGTGTCGAGGGTGCCGTGGAACGAGATCGCCGCCTTGAGCGGCGCCCCAGTACGCGCCAACTCCAGGGAGCAGCAACCGCCGAAGCAAAAACCGAAGGTCGCCAGCTTCGACGTATCGACGGCCGCATCGGTCTGGCCTTGCAGCTGCTCAAAGGCCGCTTGCATGCGCTTGTTCAGCAGCGAGCGGTCATTTTTCAGTGGCATCATCGCCGCGCCGGCTTCATCGCCATTGCTCGGACGCACGGTTTGCCCGTAGAGGTCGGCAATCAGCACCACGTAGCCTTTGCTGGCGACACGCTTGGCGATCTCCTCGGCGCCCACACTCACCCCCATCCAGTTCGGCGCCATCAACAGCCCCGGCAGAGGGGCCTTGTGACTGGCATCGAACGCCAGGCGGCTTTCATAAGACTGACCATCAATCTGATAGACCACGGAACGTACAGTGACTTGGCTCATCATTTTCTCCAGTTGAGGTGCGGTAAAACGAAAAAACCCGCCGAAGCGGGTTTTTCTACGCGGGTATTAAACCGACAGTTCAACCAACAGCTTGTTCAGACGGCGCACATAGGCGGCTGGATCTTTCAGGCTGTCGCCGGCTGCCAGGGCGGCTTGGTCGAAGAGAATGTGCGATAGATCGCCAAAACGCTCTTCGCTCTGCTCGCCATCAAGTTTCTCGATCAGCGGGTGAGCCGGGTTGAATTCGAAGATCGGCTTCGAATCCGGCACTTTCTGGCCGCTGGCCTCGAGGATCTGGCGCATCTGCATGCCCAGGTCCTGCTCGCCGATGGCCAGGATCGCCGGGGAGTCGGTCAGGCGATGGGAAACCCGTACTTCACTGACCGCATCCCCCAGGGACGCCTTGATCCGCTCAACCAAGCCTTCTTTGGACTTGGCGACTTCCTCGGCTTCTTTCTTCTCTTCCTCGGAGTCCAGGTTACCCAGGTCCAGGTCACCACGGGCGACGTCGACGAAGGATTTGCCGTCGAACTCGGTGAGGTAGCTCATCAGCCACTCATCGATACGGTCGGTCAGCAGCAGCACTTCGATGCCTTTCTTGCGGAAGACCTCCAGGTGCGGGCTATCCTTGACGGCTTCGTACTTCTCGCCGGTCAGGTAGTAGATCTTGTCCTGACCTTCCTTGGCCCGGGCCAGGTACTCGGCCAGAGACACGACCTGCTCTGCATCGCTGCCTTGAGTCGAAGCAAAACGCAGCAAGCCGGCGATTTTTTCCTTGTTGGCGAAGTCTTCCGCCGGGCCTTCCTTCATTACTTGGCCGAAGTTCTTCCAGAAGCTCTTGTATTGCTCAGGTTCGTTCTTCGCCAGTTTTTCCAGCATGTCGAGCACACGCTTGGTCAGCGCCGACTTCATGGAATCGATGATCGGGTCTTTCTGCAGGATTTCCCGCGACACGTTCAACGACAAGTCGTTGGAGTCGACCACACCTTTGATAAAGCGCAGGTACAGCGGCAGGAAGGATTCGGCCTGGTCCATCACGAACACGCGCTGCACATACAGCTTCAAGCCTTTAGGTGCTTCACGCTGGTACAGGTCGAACGGAGCACGAGCCGGCACGTAGAGCAACGAGCTGTATTCCAGCTTGCCTTCGACCTTGTTGTGGCTCCAGCTCAGCGGGTTTTCGTAGTCGTGACCAATGTGCTTGTAGAACTCCTGGTATTCCTCGTCCTTGATTTCGGTACGCGGACGGGTCCACAGGGCGCTGGCACGGTTAACGGTTTCCCATTCCTCGGCCGGCTTCTCTTCGCCTTCGGCAGCGGTTTGCTCCTTGGGCAATTCGATCGGCAATGCGATATGGTCGGAGTATTTCTTGATGATGTTGCGCAGGCGCCAGCCATCGGCGAATTCGTCTTCGCCGGATTTCAGGTGCAGCACGATGCGGGTACCGCGGTCTGCCTTATCAATGGTGGCGATTTCGAACTCACCCTCACCCTTGGAAGCCCAGTGCACGCCTTCGCTGGCGTCGAGCCCGGCACGGCGGCTGAACACTTCGACCTTGTCGGCAACGATGAAGGCCGAGTAGAAGCCCACGCCGAACTGGCCGATCAGATGCGAATCTTTTTTCTGGTCTCCCGAGAGGTTCTTCATGAAATCCGCAGTGCCGGATTTGGCGATAGTACCCAGATGGGTAACCGCCTCTTCACGGCTCATGCCGATACCGTTGTCTTCGAGGGTGACGGTCTTGGCGTCTTTGTCGTAGCTCACGCGAATTTTCAGTTCCGCGCCACCTTCCAGCAACTCCGGCTTGGACAGAGCTTCGAAACGTAATTTGTCGACAGCGTCAGAGGCGTTCGAGATCAATTCGCGAAGGAAGATTTCCTTGTTGGAATACAGCGAATGGATCATGAGGTGCAGCAGCTGCTTCACCTCGGTCTGGAAGCCCAGGGTTTCCTTTTGAGTTTCCACACTCATGGTCATCAAACTCCAATTGGATGGCAATGGCCGCGCCCTTGAGGGTTGGCGGCGGGTTGTCATCAAAGTTGGGGGCTAAGACCAGGATTTCAAGGGCGGGCCAGATCCTCAATCTTGAAATGTGCACGGGCGGTGGCTATCGGTTCGGCCGGGGTGCTCTGCCAGGCGGTGATCGCCACATTCGCCACACGGCGGCCCTGGCGCCATACCTGGCATTTGGCATAAGTGTCGCGAAACTGGCCGGCGCGCAGGTAATCCAGGGAGAAGTCGATAATCTTCGGCAGGCTCGGAGCGCCGGTAGACACCAGCAGATGCATCGCCGCCGACAGCTCCATAAAGCCGGCGATCACCCCGCCATGCAACGCCGGCAATATCGGGTTACCAATATTGTCTTTGTTGGCCGGCAGGCGAAACAACAGCTCATCCCCCAACCAAGTGCATTCGACACCGATAAGCTTGGCATAGGGCACCAAGTCCAGAAGTGCGTCGTAATTGCCGCGAGCGAGGGCCTGCTCCAGGCGGGTCTTGAACCGATGGGTCATGCCTGCTCTCCCCTGACCGTGCTGCCTAGCCCCTGCGTGCCTTTGAGACGCTTGCCCATGCGCATGAACGTGCCCACGACGTGGGCGATGGGCTGTTGCGGGTCGTCCTGGTAGGCCACCCCCCGGGTAAAGATCACATCAGTGGTGACCCGGTAGCATTGGGCAAAGCCATAGACCGGTTTATGGGGCTGGGCCGGGTGCATGTAGTCGATGCGCAGGTCCAGCGTAGGGCACACTTCGAATTCGGCTAATACGCACAGGGTGGCCATGCCACAGGCCGTATCCATTAAAGAAGTCAGCGCGCCACCATGGATCACCCCGGTCAGGGGATCACCGACGATATGCGGGCCGTAAGGCAGCACGAGGGTCATGCCCTCCTCACTGGCCGCATGCACGGCAACACCCAGCACCTGGCAGTGACGCAGCGCCGAAACAAAGCGAGCGGCACGCTCTAACAAGGGGTTTTCGGTCATTGGTTTTAGACTCTTATTAGTGTGAATCCGGCGGACTAAAAACGCCGAAAAAAGTTTCTGTGCGAAAAGGTATATATATCTGTGGGATAAAAGGAACTAATGCTGGCCCA
Organism: Pseudomonas synxantha; assembly: GCF_900105675.1. NCBI lineage: Bacteria > Pseudomonadati > Pseudomonadota > Gammaproteobacteria > Pseudomonadales > Pseudomonadaceae > Pseudomonas > Pseudomonas synxantha. Next base: position 3,533,048 of record NZ_LT629786.1, read on the forward strand.
TTAGGCTCGAAAGGCCAGTAGATATCTTCAATAAGGAGAAACACCCCATGCGCAAGACATTAGCTATTTCCATGATGCTGGCCGCTGCCCTCGGCCTGGCTGCCTGCGACAAGAAATCCGAAGACAAAGCCCAAGACGCTGCTGCTCATAAAGAGCAAGCTCAGCAAGACATGACTAAAGCACAGGATAAAGTGAACGACGCTGCGAAAGAAAACGCCGATGCTGCCAAAGCTCAGGCTGAAGCTAACGAAGCTGCCGCAAAAGAAGCTGCACCTGCCGCACCAGCAGAGCCTGCCAAGCCTTAATAGGCTGGTCTGATTCCGCAAAAAAAAGCCCGCTTAGATAGCGTAATGCTGTTCACTTAAGCATTTGAGCTCACGCTGGGCTTCCTAGAAAATCCGATGCCAGACTCCTGGCATCGGATTTTTTATGTCTGTTCAACAAGAACTGCTCGACCTTGGCGATCTTTTTAACTTCTCAGACCTGAGCACCTTCACCCAGAACATCCCCGTCGAGTGGGTCGCATCGGCACTCGGGCTCTCCTCCCAAGCCACCATCCGTAGGCGCCGCTTGCCAGCCGATCAGGTGCTTTGGCTCGTTCTGGGCATGGCGTTGTTTCGTGACGAACCCGTTCATGAAGTGGCTAGACGTTTGAATATTTGTGCTCAGGGGCTTGCTAGCGATCATTTGCTGGCCAGAAGCGGCGTGACTGAAGCTCGCAAACGATTAGGCTCTGATCCAGTCGAATGGCTGTTCCGCAAGACCGGTAGTCAATGGGGCGGCGAGCGTTACAACGGAGATACCTGGCAGGATTTACAAGTGTTTGCAGTAGACGGAGCGCTTCTGCGAACTCCCGATAATCAGGAGCTACGAGATCATTTTGGCTCAGGAAACACCGGCACTGATCGTCAGACACCGTTTCCAATGCTGCGTCTTGTCGCCTTGATGAATGTGCGTTCGCACCTGCTTCTGGATGCTCAGCTGAGTCCCTATCGGCGCAGTGAAATGCGCTTGGCTGACGAGTTTCTTCAACAAATCCCTGACCACTCAGTGACGCTGTTCGACAAGGGTTTCTGGAGCGCGAATTTGTTACTGAGCTTGAGCGGTGCCGGCATCAATCGCCACTGGCTGATCCCGGAGCGCAAAGGGGTGGTAAGCGAAGAGGTTGCTCGTTACGGCAAGCACGACCGATTGTTACGCATGAAAGTGTCCCAACAAGCTAGAAAGCAAAACCCCAATTTACCCCGTCACTGGGAGGTGCGCGCGGTCAGCTATGAAGTCCAAGGGAAGCTCAAAACGGTGATGACTTCACTGCCCGTCGAAACTTATAGCGCCAAGATGATTGCCAAGTTGTATCAGGAGCGATGGGAGATAGAGCTGGGCTTCAGAGACATCAAAAGCTCAATGCAGCAGAACGCAGTGACTCTGCGTAGCAAGAAGATCGACCTGATATACCAAGAAGTATGGGGGCTTTTACTGGCTTACAACGTGATCCGGCGGGAGGCCAGTCTAGCTGCCGTAGCGTTCGGTCGCACACCATCAGATATTCGTTTCAAGCCGGCGTGCCAATACATTGCGGTGCAATTGATTGTGATGGCTGCGGCTAATCCTATTTCGGCGACAGGAAGGCGCTTGTCAGAACTGAGGGCGGGAGTCGGAGGGCTGTTTTTGGATCACCGCCCAAGGCCATCAAGACCAAGGACGGTGAAGATCTCAAAAACCAGGTTTCCAGTAAACCGTAAGGCTGCTCCGCTTAAGTGAACAGCATTACGCTTAGATAGCGGGCTTTTTTTGTCTGCTTATTTTGCGCCGGGCATAGGCGTGATCAGAGCGCGGCCTCTTTGACCGACTCCGGCGCAGACATATCGGTCGGGGTATAGACCATCACTTGCAGCACCGCGGAATGAAACTCTCGGTGATAGAGCACCAGGACCACCCCGCTGCTCATCAACATGAACAGCCAAGGGCTGACAAACCAGGCCAGCATGGTCATGCCGAAATAATAAGAACGCAGCCCAAGGTTGAATTGGTTGGCCGCCATGGAAATCACCCGTGCCGCCCGGGACGCGAACGCCTTGCGCTCCTGTTCCGAGACTTGTCGCTCACCGATCATCGGCGCCGAACCCACCAGCACCGCCGCAAAGTTGTACTGGCGCATACACCAGCTGAAGGTAAAAAACGCATAGACAAATACCAATGCCAGGCAAAGCAATTTGATCTCCGACATCCCGCGGGACGCCTGCTGCACCATGGGAATGTCCGCCAGCAACGACACCGCCCGTTCGGAAGCGCCGAGCACAGTGAGAATACCGGCGAGGATGATCAAGGTGCTGGAGGCAAAGAACGAGGCATTGCGTTCCAGGTTGCCGATCACGCTGGCGTCGGCGATGCGGTTATCGCGCAATAGCATGCGGCGCATCCAGTCTTCGCGGTACAGATGCAGCACGCTGGCCAGACACGCGGTGTCACGGGCTTTCCAGGTGGCGTAACGGGTATAGCCGCCCCAGCAGAGAACAAACCAGAGGGCGGCGAGAAGGTGAGCTTGGTTGGTTTCAACGAACGACATGCAGGTCCTATTACATGAGAGGGTGTGGCGAACGCGGTCAAATGCGAGAGGTGGGGTAAGCCCTCTTTCACTCTTACCGGGTTACAACTTTAGAAATATGTAACCTCATACTCATAAAAAATGCCCCGTATCGATTGATACGGGGCATTTCAATACAGCCTCAAACAACTGTTATGCGATGGCTTCGCTACGCTTGCCGAGCAGGCGGTCAACCAACACTGCCACGACCAGGGTCATCACCGAGGGCACCAGCCAGGCCAGGCCTTGCTCGCTCAGCGGTAAGTGTGTCAGTTGCGCTGGCATCCAATCCGCCAGGCCCGCCCCCTTGAGTGCGTCGATGCAGCCAAAGATAAATGACACCAGCATCACCGGCCCGACGATACGCCCCTGCTCCTGCCAGAAATCCTTACAGAAGCTCAGCGCCACTAGCACGATGCACGGTGGATAAATAGCGGTGAGTACCGGAATCGAGAAGGCGATCAGCTTGGTCAGGCCCAGGTTGGACACGAACAGCGAGAACAACGCCAGGATCACCACCAGGGTCTTATAGGACAGCGGCAGGATCTTGCTGAAGTACTCGGCGCAGGCGCAGGTCAGGCCCACGGCGGTGACCAGGCACGCCAGGGAGATCAATACGGCGAGGAAGCCGCTGCCCAGGGAGCCGAACGTATGTTGCACATAGGCGTGCAGTACCGCTGCGCCGTTGCTGGCGCCAGCTGCCACGGCATGACTGCCCGAGCCCAGGCGGAACAGGCTGACGTACACCAGCGCCAGGCCCACGCCGGCAATCAGCCCGGCAATGATCGCGTAGCGGGTGATCAGCTTGGGCGACTCGACACCCCGGGAGCGGATCGCGTTGACGATCACGATGCCGAACACCAGGGCGCCCAGGGTATCCATGGTCAGGTAGCCATTGATAAACCCTTGGGAGAACGGCGCGGCGACGTATTCCGTAGTGGCAACCCCTACTTCACCGGCCGGCAAGGCAAACGCGGCGATACCGAGGATGGCCAGGGCAACGATCTTCAGCGGTGCGAGGAAACGACCTACGGTGTCCAGCAACCGGCCTGGATACAGCGAGACGAAGAACACCACCAGGAAATACAGCGAGCTGTAGAGAAACAGCGCCAACGGACTTTCACCGGTCAACGGCGCAAGACCCACTTCAAAGGATACCGTCGCCGTACGCGGGGTCGCGAACAGCGGCCCTACCGCCAGGTACGCCGCTGCCGCCAGCAGGCCACCGGCGATCTTGCCGATCGGGCTGCTCAGCGCATCCATGCCACCACCGACCTTGGCCAGGGCAATCACGGTGACCACCGGCAAACCGACCGCAGTGATCAAAAAGCCCAGCGCCGCCATCCAGACATGGGGCCCGGACTGCAAGCCAACGATAGGCGGGAAGATGATGTTGCCGGCGCCCACGAACAGGGCAAAGGTCATAAAGCCCAACGCCAGGATATCCTGGCTTTTCAACACTTTCATTTGAGGAAATACCACACTACTGAATCGGAATTTAGAGAGGGCTTCCCTATGGATGAGGGAAATGCTGCCGGCCCTGATGGGGGCTGACCGTAACCAGCGCGCAGCTTCCTTTTGGGATGCGGACGCATAAAGAGGCGGCTAGGGTACAGAATTAGGCTGACAAACGCACTGTTGCGGGGCGCTCTGTCCGATAAGCGACATTCAAATGTCGCGTTTTCATACTTAACTTGGCAATACAAACAAAAAATGTGGGAGGGGCGGTGCGCCCCTCCCACATTTAATTTTCACCAACCTCCAGAATGCACAAAGGCCACCCGAAGGTGGCCTTTGTGTGGTGAAGCGTCAGCGAAGCGCGAGGCTTACTTGACAGCCCAACCAGTCAGCTCGGCCAGGGCCTTGCCGATGTCTGCCAGCGAACGCACGGTTTTAACACCTGCGTCTTGCAGAGCAGCGAATTTCTCGTCTGCAGTGCCTTTGCCGCCAGAGATGATTGCGCCAGCATGGCCCATGCGCTTGCCCGCAGGGGCAGTCACACCAGCGATGTAGGAAACAACCGGCTTGGTCACGTGTGCCTTGATGTAGGCAGCCGCTTCTTCTTCAGCCGAACCGCCGATCTCACCGATCATCACGATCGCTTCGGTCTTCGGGTCTTCCTGGAACAGCTTCAGGATGTCGATGAAGTTCGAGCCTGGGATCGGGTCACCGCCGATGCCGACGCAAGTCGACTGACCGAAACCGGCGTCAGTGGTCTGCTTCACAGCTTCGTAGGTCAGGGTGCCGGAACGGGAAACGATACCGACTTTACCTGGCAAGTGAATGTGACCGGGCATGATGCCGATCTTGCATTCGCCTGGGGTGATCACACCTGGGCAGTTAGGGCCGATCAGGACTACGCCCAGCTCGTCGCACTTAACTTTAGCGTCCAGCATGTCCAGGGTAGGAATGCCTTCGGTGATGCACACGATCAGCTTGATGCCGCCGAATGCCGCTTCCAGGATCGAGTCTTTGCAGAAAGGAGCTGGAACGTAGATTACGCTGGCGGTGGCGCCAGTGGCTTCTACCGCTTCTTTCACGGTGTTGAACACTGGCAGGCCCAGGTGCTCGGTGCCGCCTTTGCCCGGTGTTACGCCGCCAACCATCTGGGTGGCGTACTCGATGGCTTGCTGGGTGTGGAAACTACCTTGCGAACCGGTAATACCCTGGCAGATAACTTTGGTGTCTTTATTGATCAGGACGCTCATTACTTGCCCTCCGCAGCTTTGACAACTTGTTGAGCAGCGTCGGTCAGGCTGGTAGCCGCGATGATGTTCAAACCGCTTTCTGCCAGTACTTTAGCGCCCAGTTCAGCGTTGTTACCTTCAAGGCGCACAACAACCGGGATTTTGACGCCGACTTCTTTCACTGCACCGATGATGCCTTCAGCAATCATGTCGCAACGAACGATGCCGCCGAAGATGTTGACCAGTACTGCAGCGACGTTGGAGTCGGACAGGATGATCTTGAACGCTTCGGTAACGCGTTCTTTGGTAGCGCCACCACCTACGTCGAGGAAGTTGGCTGGCTTGCCGCCATGCAGGTTGACGATGTCCATGGTACCCATGGCCAGGCCAGCACCGTTGACCATGCAACCGATGTTACCTTCCAGGGCTACGTAGTTCAGTTCGAACTTGGCAGCGTGCGCTTCGCGCGGATCGTCCTGGGACGGATCGTGGAAAGTCTTCAGCTTAGGCTGACGGTACATGGCGTTGGCGTCGATGTTGATCTTGGCGTCGAGGCAGTGCAGATCGCCGTCAGCCTTGATCACCAGCGGGTTCACTTCCAGCAGGGCCAGATCGTGATCCTGGAACAGCTTGGCCAGACCTACGAAGATCTTGGCGAACTGGGCAACTTGCTTTCCTTCCAGACCCAGTTGGAACGCCAGTTCACGACCCTGGAATGGCTGGGCGCCAACCAGTGGATCGATAGTGGCCTTCAGAATTTTTTCTGGGGTTTCGTGAGCGATCTTCTCGATGTCCACGCCACCTTCGGTGGAAGCCATGAATACGATGCGACGGCTCGAACGGTCAACGACAGCGCCCAGGTACAGCTCTTTAGCGATATCAGTGCACGATTCAACCAGGATCTTGGTGACTGGCTGGCCATTGGCATCAGTCTGGTAAGTCACCAGACGCTTGCCCAGCCACTGCTGTGCGAAGGCCTTGGCGTCTTCTTTGCTGCGAACCAGCTTGACGCCGCCCGCTTTACCGCGACCACCGGCGTGGACCTGGGCTTTGACCACCCACTCACTGCCGCCGATTTTGTCGCAAGCTTCTGCTGCTGCTTCCGGGGTGTCTACTGCGTAGCCCTTGGAAACTGGCAGGCCGTATTCAGCGAACAGCTGCTTACCCTGATACTCGTGAAGATTCATGCTTTTTACCGTCTTCGTTAGGTACTGCGCATTCGGCGCTGCGCTCATTATGAGTGCCGCGCCACCTGTGACTGCTGCTTGCGCAACTTGCTGGGCTCAAGGCCCGTAAAGCTGCGCAAGGCTGCGTCCAGCGGATATTCCGCGGTGAGTCTTGCGCGCAAGGCTCACGACGGGCAACTCCGCCGTGGTTTCTTATTATCTCGCTTAGCGCTTCTTCTTGTTGGCGATGTGGATGGCGCCGCCATTCACTGCCAACGCGGCTTCATGCAGCGCTTCGGACAGGGTCGGATGGGAGAAGACCATCATGCCGATGTCCTCGGCACTGGTGCCGAATTCCATGCCGATCGCGCCCTGCTGAACCAGTTCTGCAGCGCTTGGGCCAATCACGTGAACGCCCAATACGCGGTCAGTCTTGGCATCAGCGATGACCTTGACAAAACCACCGGTGTCGTTGGCTGCCATGGCACGGCCAGAAGCAGCGAACGGGAAGGTGCCGACGTTAACTTCAACACCTTCGTTTTTCAACTGCTGTTCGTTCTTGCCGACCCATGCAATTTCCGGGTGGGTGTAGATAACCGATGGGATCAGGTCGTAGTTCATCTGGGTCTTGTGGCCCTTGATGCGCTCGACAACCATGATGCCTTCTTCGGAAGCCTTGTGCGCCAGCATCATGCCGCGAACCACGTCACCGATGGCGTAAACACCTGGAACAGCGGTAGAGCAATGATCATCGACATGGATGAAGCCACGTTCGTCGATCTCTACACCGCTGTCGGAAGCCAGCAGGTCGTTGGTCACCGGACGGCGGCCAACAGCCACGATCAGCTTGTCGAAGGTGATGGTCTGCTCGCCATCCTTGTCGGTGTAGGTCACCACGACTTCTTCGCCGTTGACCTTGGAGCCAGTCACGCGAGCGCCGAGCTTGATGTCCAGACCTTGCTTGGTCAGGGTTTTCAGCGCTTCTTTGGACACGGCGGTGTCGGCAGCCAGCAGGAACGTGTCCAGGGCTTCCAGCACGGTGACCTTGGAACCCAGGCGGGACCAGACCGAACCCAGCTCCAGGCCGATCACGCCGGCGCCGATCACGCCCAGGCGCGCAGGCACGGCTTGGAATTCCAGGGCGCCGGTCGAATCAACGATTACGTTTTGGTCAACCGGAGCCGGTGGAATGTCGATTGGGCGCGAGCCTGGGGCCAGGATCACGTTTTCGGCTTCGATGACTTCAACCGAACCGTCCGGCTTGGTGACTTCGACTTTCTTGCCGGCCAGCAGCTTGCCGTGGCCTTGGATGGACGTCACGCCGTTGGCCTTGAACAAGGTGGCAACGCCGGAAGTCAGGCCCTTGACGATGTTGGCTTTGCGACCAACCATGGCAGGAACGTCCATGCGCAGGGTCTCACGGCTGATCCCTTGGATACCGTGAATGGCCAGGCCGTCTTGGGCTTCGTGGAATTTCCAGGAGCTGTCCAGCAGCGCCTTGGAAGGAATGCAGCCAACGTTCAGGCAGGTACCGCCCAGCGCCAGCTTACCTTCCTTGTCGGTGTATTTTTCGATGCAGGCAGTCGAGAGGCCCAGTTGCGCGGCCTTGATGGCGGCAACATAGCCGCCAGGGCCTGCACCAATCACTACAACGTCAAATTTCTGTGTCATGAGAATAGATCCTCTATTTGCGACAAGCTTTTAGCCACAAGCCGCAAGCCAAGCTGCTTTTTCCTACAGCTTGTAGCTCGCAACTTGCGGCTGCTTCTATCAGATGTCCAGGAGCAGGCGAGCCGGGTCTTCCAGCAGGTTCTTGATGGTCACCAGGAACGTCACGGCTTCTTTACCGTCGATCAGGCGGTGATCGTAAGACAGTGCCAGGTACATCATTGGGCGGATCACGACCTGGCCATTGATGGCCATCGGACGCTGGATAATGTTGTGCATGCCCAGGATCGCGGCTTGCGGTGGGTTGACGATCGGCGTCGACATCATCGAACCGAAGGTACCACCGTTGGTGATGGTGAAGGTACCACCGGTCATCTCGTCGATGGTCAGCTTGCCGTCACGGGCTTTCTTGCCGAAGCCGGCGATGCCGCCTTCGATTTCAGCCAGGCTCATCAGCTCGGCGTTACGCAGTACCGGAACCACCAGGCCACGGTCGCTGGACACGGCAACGCCGATGTCTGCATAGCCGTGGTAGACGATGTCGCTGCCGTCGATGGAGGCGTTGACTGCCGGGAAGCGCTTCAGCGCTTCGGTGGCCGCTTTGACGAAGAACGACATGAAGCCCAGGCGCACGCCGTTGTGAGACTTCTCGAACAGATCCTTGTACTTCGAACGCAGGGCCATGACTTCGGTCATGTCGACTTCGTTGAAAGTGGTCAGCATCGCCATGTTCGACTGGGCTTCAACCAGACGCTTGGCGACGGTGGCACGTACACGGGTCATCGGTACACGCTTCTCGGTGCGGTCGCCGGCAGCGAACACAGGAGCAGCGGCAGCCGGAGCAGCAGCCTTGGCAGGTGCGGCAGCCGGGGCGTTTTTCTTGGCTTCAACGGCAGCAACCACATCTTCCTTGGTCACGCGGCCGTCTTTGCCGGTGCCCTTGATGGAAGCCAGGTTGATGCCGTTTTCATCAGCCAGTTGACGTGCAGCCGGTGCAGCGATTGGATCTTCGCCACCGGTAGCCGGTGCGGCGGCAGGCGCCGAAGCGGCAGGCGCAGCAGCCGGAGCAGCAGCGGCCGGCGCGGCGGCAGCGCCGCCCTCTTCGATCGAGCCCAGCAGTTGGTTGGACAGTACGGTGTCGCCCTCATTGGCACCATCAGCGATTGCGCCCAGCACGCCGTCAGCTTCAGCCAACACTTCGAGTACGACTTTGTCAGTCTCGATGTCAACGATCAGCTCGTCACGCTTGACGGCGTCGCCTGGTTTCTTGTGCCAGGTGGCAACGGTGCCATCGGCAACCGATTCCGGGAATGACGGGGCTTTGATTTCGATAGCCATTATCTGTAGGTCCTTAAAATTCGGTTTCAGTCAGCGCGAAGGCGTTAAACAGTGAAAGCATCTTGCAGCAGTTTTTCCTGCTGCTCGGCGTGCATCGACGCATAACCACAGGCAGGTGCAGCAGACGCATCACGACCGGCGTACTCCAGGCCCAAGGCCTTGTTGTGGTTGCCGATGCTGCGACGCAGATGATGCTGGCTGCTGTACCAGGCGCCCTGGTTCATCGGTTCTTCCTGACACCACACTACGTTCGTGAGGTTGGTGTAAGGCGCGATGATCTCCATGAGGTCATCTTCCGGGAACGGATAAAGCTGCTCGATACGCACGATAGCAATGTCTTCGCGGCCTTCGGCACGGCGTTTTTCCAGCAGATCGTAGTAGACCTTGCCGCTGCACAGGATCAGGCGAGTGACCTTGGCGGCGTCCAGTGTGTCGATCTCTGGAATCACGGTCTGGAACGAACCTTCGGCCAGGTCTTCCAGGGTCGAGACGGCCAGTTTGTGGCGCAACAGCGATTTCGGCGTGAGTACGACCAGCGGCTTGCGCAGCGGGCGGATCACCTGGCGACGCAGCAAATGGTAGATCTGCGCCGGGGTGGTCGGCACACACACCTGGATGTTGTGCTCGGCACACAGCTGCAGGTAACGCTCCAGACGTGCCGAAGAGTGCTCCGGCCCCTGACCTTCATAACCGTGTGGCAGCAGCATGGTCAGACCGCACAGGCGGCCCCACTTGTGCTCGCCGCTGGTGATGAACTGGTCGATCACCACCTGGGCACCGTTGGCGAAGTCGCCGAACTGGGCTTCCCAGATCACCAACGCGTTCGGCGTGGTGGTCGAGTAGCCGTATTCGAACGCCAGTACGGCTTCTTCGGACAGGAACGAATCGTACAGGTCGAAACGTGGCTGGCCTTCGTACAGGTGTTGCAACGGAATGTAGGTGGAAGCGTCTTTCTGGTTGTGCAGAACGGCGTGACGGTGCGAGAACGTACCACGGCCGATGTCCTGGCCGGTCATGCGGATCGGGTGACCTTCGAACGCCAGGGTCGCGTACGCCATGGTTTCAGCGTAACCCCAGTTGATCGGCAGGCCGCCGGCTTGCATCTTCTGACGATCTTCGTAGATCTTCGCCACCTGGCGCTGAACGACGAAACCTTCGGGAATTTCCAGCAGCTTGGCAGACAGCTCCTGCAAGGTCTTCAGGTCGAAGGACGTATCGTGACGCGCAGTCCAGGTGTGGCCCAGGTACGGACGCCAGTCAACGAACAGCTCTTTGTTTGGCTCCTTGACCAGGCTTTTTACTACATGCAGGCCATTGTCCAGGGCGTTGCGGTATTCGTCGACTTTCGCCTGGACACGCTCATCATCTACCACGCCGGCCTTGGTCAGGCTTTCGGCGTACAGCTCACGAGTGGTGCGCTGCTTGGTGATCTGCTGATACATCAATGGCTGAGTGCCGCTTGGCTCGTCCGCTTCGTTGTGACCGCGGCGGCGGTAGCAAACCAGGTCGATCACCACATCACGCTTGAACTGCATGCGGTAGTCGACAGCCAGTTGGGTCACGAACAGCACGGCTTCCGGGTCATCCCCATTCACGTGCAGGATCGGCGCCTGGATCATCTTGGCAACGTCGGTGGCGTACTCAGTGGAGCGCGCATCCAGCGGGTTGCTGATGGTAAAGCCGACCTGGTTGTTAATGACGATGTGAACGGTACCACCGGTCTTGAAGCCGCGAGTCTGCGACATCTGGAACGTTTCCAGGACCACGCCTTGACCGGCGAATGCCGCGTCACCGTGGATGGAAATCGGCAGGACCTTCTCACCGGTGGCGTCGTTACGACGATCCTGGCGAGCACGTACCGAACCCTCGACCACTGGCGAAACGATTTCCAGGTGGGATGGGTTGAACGCCATGGCCAGGTGAACTTCACCGCCGGTGGTCATCACGTTGGACGAGAAGCCCTGGTGGTACTTAACGTCACCGGAACCCAGCTCGACCTTCTTCTTGCCTTCGAACTCGTCGAACAGCTCACGCGGGTTCTTGCCGAAGGTGTTGACCAACACGTTCAGGCGACCACGGTGAGCCATGCCGATCACGACTTCCTTGGTGCCGTAGGAACCGGAACGCTGGATCAGTTCGTCGAGCATCGGAATCAGGCTCTCGCCGCCTTCCAGGCCGAAACGCTTGGTGCCTGGGTATTTGGTGCCCAGGTATTTCTCCAGGCCTTCGGCTGCGGTCACGCGCTCCAGCAAGTGGCTGCGCACATCGGCGGACAATACCGGACGGCCACGCACGCCTTCCAGGCGGTGCTGGAACCAGTGGCGCTGCTCGGAATCGGTGATGTGCGTAAATTCAGCGCCAATGGTGCGGCAATATGTCTGCTGCAACGCTTCGTGAATTTCGCGTAGGCTCGCTTCCTCTTTGCCGATGAACAGGTCGCCGGCACGGAAGGTCGTATCAAGATCGGCATTGGTCAAGCCGTAATGATTGATCGACAGGTCTGCAGGTGCAGGACGCTGCCACAGCCCCAGCGGGTCAAGCTGGGCTGCCTGGTGGCCACGCATACGGTAGGCCTGGATCAGTCGCAGTACTTCAACTTGCTTCTTCTCATGCTCGCTGCTCACGCTGCCGGCGGAAACCGGCTGGGCGCGGCGCTGGTTCTTTGCCAGCAGCACGAACTGATCGCGAATTGTTGCGTGCGATACATCGGTGGCAGCGTTGCCGTCTGAAGACAACGTCTGAAATTTGGTGCGCCATTCTTCTGGCACAGCGTTAGGGTCGTGCAGGTAGAGCTCATAAAGCTCTTCCACATAGGCAGCGTTACCACCTGAAAGATAGCCGCTGTTCCACATGCGCTGCATCACGCTTTCTTGCATGCTTGGTCACCCTCGATTTGGGGACACCACCGGCGAAAACACCGAGTCTGCTTGCAAAAGGCCAAGTGCAGCGACCAAAACAAGCCACCTAGGATCACGCTGATAGTTCGGGTACCAACCCGAATGCCCCTGCTTGTCTCATTTCTTCAAAATAAGAGCCGCGGCTTTGTAAGTCGCTGCTCAAGTTAAAACTACGGCGCCGGTTGAAGCCTGCGCCGCAGCATTTACGGGCACAACGGTCCTGCTATTACTACAACGTCAGTTACACACCGCTCTGCAGCAGCATGTTACGGATGTGACCAATAGCCTTAGTCGGGTTCAGGCCCTTGGGACATACGTTGACGCAGTTCATGATCCCGCGGCAGCGGAATACGCTGAACGGGTCATCCAGCGAAGCCAGGCGCTCGGACGTCTTGGTATCACGGCTGTCTGCCAGGAAGCGGTACGCTTGCAGCAGGGCAGCAGGGCCCAGGAACTTGTCCGGGTTCCACCAGAAGGATGGGCACGAAGTCGAGCAGCAAGCGCACAGGATGCACTCGTACAGGCCATCGAGCTTTTCACGCTCTTCCGGGGACTGCAGACGCTCGATGGCCGGAGCCGGCGTGTCGTTCTGCAGGAACGGCTTAACTTTCTCGTATTGCTTGTAGAAGATGCTCATATCGACGACCAGGTCACGGATAACCGGCAAACCTGGCAGAGGACGAACGATCAGCTTGTTACCTTTGACAACAGCGGACAGCGGCGTGATGCACGCCAGACCGTTCTTGCCATTGATGTTCATGCCGTCGGAGCCGCAGACACCTTCACGGCAAGAGCGACGATAGGAGAAACCCTCGTCCTGCTCCTTGATCAGGGCCAGCACGTCCAGCACCATCAGGTCTTTACCACCGGTATCGACCGAGAATTCCTGCATGAACGGCGCGGCGTCCTGATCAGGGTTGTAGCGATAAACACTGACTTTCAACATGGCAGCCACCCTTAGTAAGTCCGAATCTTCGGTTCAAACGTCGGAACCGTCTTCGGCGAGAAGTTCACGGCACGCTTGGTCACGCGCTTGTCACCCGGGAAGTACAGGGTGTGGCACAACCAGTTTTCGTCATCGCGATCTTCAAAGTCTTCACGGGCGTGAGCACCACGGGATTCTTTACGAACCTCGGCGGCGATCGCCGTCGCTTCAGCCACTTCCAGCAGGTTTTGCAGCTCAAGGGCTTCGATACGAGCGGTATTGAACGCCTGGCTCTTATCGTTGATCTTGACGTTGGCGATACGCTTGCGCAGATCGGCCAGCTGGGCAATGCCCTTCTGCATGTATTCGCCGGTACGGAACACACCGAAGTAGTTCTGCATGCAGTTTTGCAGTTCGCGACGCAGGGTTGCCACGTCTTCGCCATCAGTGCGCTCGTTCAGAGCGTTCAGGCGCGCCAGGGCAGCTTCGATGTTGGCGTCGGTGGCGTCATCGTATTCGATGCCGTCGGTCAGCGCTTTTTCCAGGTGCAGGCCGGCAGCGCGGCCGAATACCACCAGGTCGAGCAGCGAGTTGCCGCCCAGGCGGTTGGCACCGTGAACCGATACGCAGGCCACTTCGCCTACCGCGAACAGACCATGAATGATCTCGTCCTGGCCATCGGCGTTTTGGGTGATCGCCTGGCCATGAATGTTGGTCGGCACGCCGCCCATCATGTAGTGGCAAGTCGGAACAACCGGCACCGGAGCAACCACAGGGTCAACGTGGGCAAAGGTCTTGGACAGCTCGCAGATACCTGGCAGGCGGCTGTGCAGCACTTCCTCACCGAGATGGTCGAGTTTGAGCAGTACGTGGTCGCCATTCGGGCCACAGCCGTTGCCGGCGATGATTTCCTTGACCATCGAACGCGCTACTACGTCACGACCAGCAAGGTCTTTGGCGTTCGGGGCATAACGCTCCATGAAACGCTCGCCATGCTTGTTGATCAGGTAGCCACCTTCACCACGGCAACCTTCGGTCACCAGTACACCGGCGCCGGCGATGCCGGTCGGGTGGAACTGCCACATTTCGATGTCTTGTACCGGTACACCGGCACGCAGTGCCATGCCGACGCCGTCACCGGTGTTGATCAGGGCATTGGTGGTCGAAGCGTAGATACGACCTGCACCGCCGGTCGCCAGAACGGTAGCCTTGGCGCGGATGTAGGTGGTTTCACCGGTTTCGATGCAGATTGCGATCACACCGACGAACTCGCCTTGTGCGTTCTTGACCAGGTCAACCGCGTAGTACTCGTTCAGGAACGTGGTACCGGCTTTCAGGTTGCCCTGGTAAAGCGTGTGCAGCAGCGCGTGACCGGTACGGTCGGACGCGGCGCAGGTACGGGCAGCCTGGCCACCTTTACCGTAGTCCTTCGACTGACCGCCGAATGGACGCTGGTAGATACGACCTTGCTCGGTACGGGAGAACGGCAGGCCCATATGGTCCAGCTCGAACACCGCGGCCGGGCCTTCCTGACACATGTATTCGATAGCGTCCTGGTCACCGATGTAGTCGGAACCCTTGACGGTATCGTACATGTGCCAGCGCCAGTCATCGTTCGGGTCGGCGGACGCGATGGCGCAGGTGATGCCGCCCTGGGCCGATACGGTGTGGGAGCGCGTCGGGAACACCTTGGTGATCACGGCAGTCTTGTGACCACCCTGGGCCAGCTGCAGCGCAGCGCGCATGCCAGCACCGCCGCCACCAATGATGATGGCGTCGAATGAAATAGTTGGAATGTTAGCCATGAATCAGATACCCCAAAGAATCTGCACACCCCAGACGAAGTAAGCGAACATCGCGACGCCGCATACTGCCTGGAAGAGGAAACGTACTGCAGTCGCGGACTTGCCCAGCGCCATCGGCGTCAGGTAGTCAGTCGCGATGGTCCACATGCCAACCCAGGCGTGAGCGCCCAGGGCTACAAGTGCCAGCAGACTGAAGATTCGCATCGCATTATGGGAGAACAGGCCATGCCATTGCTCATAGCCAATGCCCGGGTTTGCGACGAGGTATCCGATCAGGAAAATGAAATAAGCCGCGAGAACGACCGCAGACACACGCTGTGCCATCCAGTCATAGAGGCCCGAACGCGACAGATTCGTAACGCTGGTTACCATATCCAAACTCCTGCCAGAACGATCAGCACCACGGAAATGGCGATGATGATTTTCGAGCCCAGGCGGCCGCCTTCCAGCGTCTCACCGATGCCCATGTCCATGATCAAGTGGCGCACACCGGCTACCAGGTGATAAAGGAGAGAGGACAAGAGGCCCCATGCTACGAACTTGGCCAGCGGGCTGGTCAAGCATGCCTTCACCTCGGCGTATCCTTCCTCGGAACCCAGGGATTTGCTCAATGCATAAAGCATGATGCCCAAGCCCAGGAACAGGATGATGCCGGAAACACGGTGCAGGAACGACGTAACGCCGGTGATGGGGAGTTTGATGGTCCTTAGGTCTAGGTTTACAGGTCGTTGGCTATTCACGGCTTTTTTTCACACTGAAGAGCCCCTAACAATCAGGGCAAAGTTGTTGGGGAGTGCGACTGGTCAGGTAAGCACCACCCAGGGAGTGCGACCCCCAATGAAAGCAAGCCCAAAAGCCCTTGGCGGTCGGTGGCCGAGTATAGACAGTTAGGTTACTAATGACAACGCGCACACCTCACCCTAATAGCTGATTGCGCTGACGGGATAAAAGGCGTAAATGGCAGTCATTTTCGACGAAAAAGTACGGTTAAAGCCTTCTGGCGCAAGACTTTAGGCAAATTGACATCTGGATTTATATCAATATAGTGGTGCGGGCCCTGCGTGGGGGGTCTGTCTGATGATTTGAAGCATAAATAGGAGGCCACATGGCTGACAAAAAAGCGCAGTTGATCATCGAGGGCGCAGCCCCCGTCGAGCTGCCCATTTTAACCGGCACCGTTGGTCCCGATGTTATCGACGTACGGGGCTTGACGGCCACGGGCCGTTTTACTTTCGACCCAGGCTTCATGTCGACCGCGTCCTGCGAGTCGAAGATCACCTATATCGATGGTGACAATGGCATTCTGCTTCATCGCGGTTACCCGATCGAGCAACTGGCTGAACAATCGGACTACCTGGAAACCTGCTACCTGCTGCTAAATGGTGAATTGCCAACAGCCGAGCAGAAAGCCCAGTTCGTCAGCACTGTGAAGAACCACACCATGGTTCACGAGCAGTTGAAGACCTTCTTCAATGGCTTTCGTCGCGACGCCCACCCGATGGCCGTCATGTGCGGTGTGGTCGGCGCCCTGTCGGCCTTCTATCACGACTCCCTGGACATCAATAACCCGCAGCATCGCGAAATTTCCGCGATCCGCCTGGTTGCCAAGATGCCGACCCTGGCCGCCATGGTCTACAAGTACTCCATGGGCCAGCCTATGATGTACCCGCGCAACGACCTGACGTACGCGGAAAACTTCCTGCACATGATGTTCAACACCCCGTGCGAGATCAAACCGATCAGCCCTGTGCTGGCCAAGGCCATGGACCGGATCTTCATCCTCCATGCCGACCACGAGCAAAACGCCTCCACCTCCACCGTACGCCTGGCCGGCTCTTCGGGTGCCAACCCGTTCGCCTGTATCGCCGCCGGCATCGCCGCACTGTGGGGCCCTGCCCACGGCGGTGCGAACGAAGCCGTATTGACCATGCTCGATGAAATCGGCGATGTGTCGAACATCGACAAGTTCATCGCCAAGGCCAAGGACAAGAACGATCCGTTCAAGCTGATGGGCTTCGGTCACCGGGTCTACAAGAACCGCGACCCACGTGCCACCGTGATGAAGCAGACCTGCGACGAAGTGTTGAAGGAACTGGGCATCAAGAACGATCCGCAACTCGAACTGGCCATGCGCCTGGAAGAGATCGCCCTGACCGACCCGTACTTCATCGAACGCTCGCTGTACCCGAACGTCGACTTCTACTCGGGGATCATCCTCAAGGCGATCGGCATTCCAACCAGCATGTTCACCGTGATCTTCGCCCTGGCGCGGACCGTGGGCTGGATCTCCCACTGGAAGGAAATGCTCTCCAGTCCGTACAAGATTGGCCGCCCGCGCCAGTTGTACACCGGCTACGAGTCGCGTGACATTACCAAGCTGGAAGATCGCAAGTAAGCATTCAAACGCTTAGCTGCACTGAAAACGGCCTCCCTTGTGGAGGCCGTTTTTGTTTGTGTTGCCTGACCTGCCGCCATCGGGAGCAAGCCCCCTCTTATCAAACTTCAAGTGAGCTACTGATTTTAAATAGTTAAAATTTAGTCTTAACGCCGGATATTTCGGAGGCGACCCAGGTTGCTGCGCGACGGCGCCACGTCGACGATGTGACCGGGTTGTTGGATTGTTGGGGCGAGTACATATCCGTTGCTTAGGTAACGGCTACTATAGGTTCCGCCCTTATGTATGGACTCGCCTCCACTGTCTACCCGCTTTTCAACACTGCTACCCGGTTGCATCTATGTATAAGGCCTATTCGAGGAAGCCCATCTTTGGCTTCTGGCCAACATTGGTTGAGCTCGCGGTATGCCGATTACGTTCAGGCCTCGAAGGCCGGTAAGGGCGCAGGCATCGATCCGCGACGGTCTGACCTGGGGTCAATGTTTTCTAGCAGGGGCTGGAGCGCTTTACGCCCCGGTGGCAGAACTCTGGTGATCTGTAACTTGTCGCAGCCGGCCGGCCTTAGGCTGGTTGGCTGTGATAAGTCTGGTCATTCTGTAGCAGCACCCAGATGATTCGTAGGTTGCGATTCGCCAGTCGTACCGCCGCTTCCTTACGTCCTAGCCGACTCAGCCAACGTTGCAAGCGACGATCGTCGGGCTGCTCAGAATCAGGACGTAGGTGCCTCAATACGGCGTGAGCACCCTGAACCATCAGGCTGCGTATGTAACCATCGCCTCGTTTGCTCATCTTGCCCAGGCGAACCTTCTGCCCACTGCTGTTCTGATCGGGCACCATGCCAAAGTAGGCGGCGAACTGGCGTGCATCGGCGAAACGTTCGGGTTCGGTCTGCTTGGCTAGCATCGCTGTGGCGATGATCGGACCGACACCGCGTACCGTCATTAACCGTCTGGCGGTTTGATCCTGGTTCGCAGCGATCTCCAGGCGACCGGTCAATACGTTGATCCGCTCGCCTAACTGGCGCCATTCGCCCAGCAACTCGTCGATGAGTTCGCGCAATATGTCTGGCAGTGGTTGGGTGGCATCCTCCAGTATGCGAGGTAGGGTTTGACTGATAGCAACATCGCCTTGTGCCAAGGCAACACCGTGTTCCATCAATAGACCGCGCATCTGGTTACTCGTAGCTGTACGCCGACGCACATAACCCTGCCGGGCACGGTGCAATGCCTGCATGGCCAGTGCTGCAGCACTTTTGATGGGCACCGCTGTGATTTTGGTGTCCCGTCCCGCCCGTAAAATGGCCAGCGCATCGTTACGATCATTTTTTGCGCCGCTGCGGTGGTCGGCCACCAGCTGCGCGGGAAGAACTCGCGCCAGATTACCCTGCGCCTGCAGCTGTCGTGCCCATGCTTGAGCGCCGGGGCCAGTTTCCATCAGTACAACGATGTTTGCCGGTAGCTTGCGCAAGAATGCGTGGAAGGACTCACGCGACTTGATGCGTTCTTCATAAAGCACCTGGCCAAGAGCATCTTCGCCTACGACCTGAAATACCTGCTTGGCTAGATCGACTGCCACTGTCGTACAGGTCGACAGATCGGTTGAAGACAGGGACTGTTTAAGCGTCGTATTCTTTTTCATGGACTCGCCCTCGCTGTCGTTGGCTTCTTAGACTGCCACCGCGGCGCATTGACGCCTCGGCGTGGGCGAGTCCATCTAATTACGGCGGCTCACTTTGCAAAAGCGGCAAAGTAAGCAAAACGCTCTTGCCCCACCACTCGGCACCTCGCCCAGGCTCGGTGTGCCCTCTCTCCGGCTTGAAACCGTGGGCCGCCGTCATGGGCCATCCTTGGCCCAGGACGGCTAACCCGGCGTCCTGCCGGGTTGCCCACGGCTTCAAGCCTGCGTTCGGCCAGCGTGGTTTAACGGGGCGCCTAAAATCAAAAGCAAGATCAAGAGCGACTCGCTGCGCATCGCAGATACGCTGGCGGCGCGTCTGCTTTACTGTAGGAGCGAGCTTGCTCGCGAAAAACCTGAGAACGCCGCGTTCTGTCTGGTTTCCCGCGTCATCGTTAACGACCTTCGCGGGCAAGCCCGCTCCCACAGGGGTACGCGCACGCTTCAACGATCAGGTCGGCTATAAGGCCGCCTCGCTGTGTTTTTGATCTCAGGCGCCCCGTTAAACCACGCTGGCCGGAATTCGACAGGGATTTGGGGGGTAAACCGAGCCTGGGCGAGGTGCCGAGTGGTGGGGAACGGATATGTACCCACGACGAAAACTAACATCCTGCTCGGCTGTCAGGCCGCCACGGGAGCAAGCTCCCTGGTTTGCTGCGCGACAGCGTCACATCGAAGATGTGGTGGGGACTCCCACATTTGACTGTGTTCACAAGTTGAAATCTGCGAACCCAATCCAGTGTGGGAGGGGGCTTGCTCCCGATGAGGCCAACCCACCCAACACAAATCTTCAGGCAAAAAAATACCCCAGCCTTTCGACCGGGGCATTTTTCTATCCAGCTATAACCTTAGTGGTTAACCGCCCCGCTCGCCCCCAGGCCAGTCTGCGAACGCACAAACTGCGGGAAGTACAGCGCACGCTCTTTCTCTGCCGCCGCCGACTTGTCGGTGATGGAGAAGAACCAGATGCCGATGAACGCAATGATCATCGAGAACAGCGCCGGGTACTCGTACGGGAAGATGGCTTTTTCATGGTGCAGGATCGAGACCCAGATGGTCGGGCCGAGGATCATCAGGCCCACAGCACTGATCAAGCCCAGCCAGCCGCCGATCATGGCGCCACGGGTGGTGAGATTTTTCCAGTACATGGAAAGCAGCAGCACCGGGAAGTTACAGCTGGCGGCAATCGAGAACGCCAGGCCGACCATGAACGCAATGTTCTGGCTTTCGAACAGGATACCCAGGCCGATAGCCAGCACCGCCAGGGCGATGGTGGTGATCTTCGACACGCGAATCTCATCCTTCTCGTTAGCCTTGCCCTTCTTGATCACGCTGGCGTACAGGTCATGGGATACCGCCGAGGCACCGGCCAGGGTCAAGCCGGCGACCACCGCGAGGATGGTGGCGAAGGCCACGGCCGAGATAAAGCCCAGGAAGATGCTGCCACCCACCGCGTTGGCCAGGTGCACCGCCGCCATGTTGTTACCGCCGAGCAAGGCGCCTGCCGCATCCTTGAACGCCGGATTGGTGCTGACCAGCAGGATAGCGCCGAAGCCGATGATAAAGGTCAGGATATAGAAGTAGCCGATGAAGCCCGTAGCGTACAGCACGCTCTTACGCGCTTCCTTGGCGTCGCTCACAGTAAAGAAACGCATCAGGATGTGCGGCAGGCCGGCAGTACCGAACATCAGGGCCAGGCCCAGGGAGAATGCCGAGATCGGGTCTTTCACCAGGCCGCCCGGGCTCATGATCGCTTCACCTTTAGGGTGAACCTTGATCGCCTCGGAGAAAAGCATGTTGAAGTCGAAGTTGACATGCTTCATTACCATCAGTGCCATGAACGAGGCACCGGACAGCAACAGCACCGCCTTGATGATCTGCACCCAGGTGGTCGCCAGCATGCCGCCGAACAACACGTACAAGCACATCAGGATGCCGACCAGGATCACCGCCACGTGGTAGTCCAGGCCGAACAGCAGCTGGATCAGCTTGCCCGCGCCGACCATCTGCGCGATCAGGTAGAACGCCACCACCACCAACGAGCCACAGGCCGAGAGGCTGCGGATCTGGGTTTGCCCGAGGCGATAGGACGCCACGTCGGCAAAGGTGTACTTGCCCAGGTTACGCAGACGCTCGGCGATTAGGAACAGAATGATCGGCCAGCCCACCAGGAAGCCGATCGAGTAGATCAGGCCGTCGTAGCCAGAGGTAAATACCAGCGCGGAAATACCCAAAAAGGACGCCGCCGACATGTAGTCGCCGGCAATCGCCAGGCCGTTCTGGAAGCCGGTGATCTTGACGCCTGCCGCATAGTAGTCGGCCGCCGACTTGTTGCGCTTGGACGCCCAGTAGGTGATGCACAACGTCGCGCCGACAAAGGCCACGAACATCAGGATCGCTGCGATATTCAGCGGTTGCTTATGCACTTCACCGGTCAACGCATCTGCCGCCCAAACGGCGGGCGCAAAGACGCAAGCGCCGAATACAGCCAATAGACGACGGATCATTGCGCAGCCTCCTTGAGAATCGCATTGTTCAGGTCGTCGAATTCGCCGTTGGCGCGTCGCACATAGATAGCGGTGAGGATGAAGGCCGAAACAATCAGCCCGACCCCGATAGGGATGCCCCAGGTGATGGATGAACCGGGGCTGAGCTTGGCCCCCAGTACTTGCGGCCCGTAGGCGATCAACAGGATGAAACCGGAGTAAAGCCCTAGCATGATCGCCGAGAGAATCCAGGCGAACCTTTCCCTTTTCCTGACCAGCTCCTTGAAACGCGGGCTGTTTTGAATCGAGAGGTAAATGCTGTCGTTCATTGTTTTTATCCTCGCAGCACAGCTTTTTTATTATTGGAACGTATCCACTGTATGCGGCTGTGGAAAGGGTTCCAGACGACCTTAGTAGTAGATCGAGTGTAGCGAGAGTTTGCGGGGACACAGAAACATTTGAGGGAGGATGAAATCAATGTGGGAGGGGGCTTGCTCCCGATGGCGGCGGGTCAGTCAACAGTGCTCTGACTGAACAATCGCAATCGGGAGCAAGCCCCCTCCCACAGGGTATTGCATCAAAAGTGAGGGTTATTTAGCGGTCCACTCAGCGACGCGCTCAGGGTGCTTGGCCACCCAATCCTTGGCCGCCGCATCAGGCTTGGCGCCTTCCTGGATCGCGAGCATGACTTCGCCAATCTCATCCTTGGAGGCCCACTGGAATTTCTTCAGGAAAGCCGCCACTTCCGGTGCTTTTTTCTCCAGGCCCTTGCTGCCGATGCTGTTGACGGTTTCAGCAGCACCATAAATCCCTTTAGGGTCGTCCAGGAAACGCAGTTTCCACTTGGCAAACATCCAGTGCGGCACCCAACCGGTCACGGCAATGGAGTCCTGCTTGTCTTCGGCACGGGTCAGTTCGGCGATCATCGCCGCGCCCGAGCTGGCTTGCAGCTTGTAGTCCAGGCCATATTGCTTGATAGCTTCGTCGGTCTTGAGCATTACGCCTGAACCGGCGTCGATGCCGACGATCTTGTTCTTGAAGGTGGTATCGGTCTTGAGGTCTTCAATGGATTTGGCCTTGACGTACTCCGGTACGATCAGGCCGATCTTCGCATCCTTGAAGTTGGGGCCGTAGTCGACCACCTTGTCTTTGTTCTTGGCCCAGTATTCGCCGTGGGTCACGGGTAGCCAGGCGGAGAGCATGGCATCGAGTTTGCCGGTGGCGACGCCCTGCCACATGATCCCGGTGGCGACGGCTTGCAGCTTCACGTCGTAGCCAAGTTTTTCCCTGATAACTTCTGCCGCCACATGGGTGGTAGCCACGCTGTCGGACCAACCGTCCACGTAGCCGAGGCTCAGGGTCTTGCTGTCGGCGCTGGCCAGTGTGGAGCCCATCGCAACTACCAACGTGGCAGCTGCGCCCAAGAGTCGTCGCATCTTCATAGTACTTCCCCGAAAGTGCTGCGCCCGACGGATGCCGAGCGACGTCAAACTGTTGTTATAGGGTGCACCGCGCCTCCTTCACGCGCATCGATCCGGTTGCCCAAGACATCAGTGGAGTTCTGACCCTTCGATAATCAACCTGCCGGGTCCATGGACCTGCTCTGCCAGCGACCTCGGCTGAGCAAGAAACGACATCACATAGCCAGCAGGAGACTTCCTACAAATTGACGCCAGAATCCCGCCCGAACTTTGCATGTCAAAATCATGCAGCTCCACTGAAAGGAGTCAATTGCGGGTAAGATGCGCGCCTTTGCTCCCCCAGATAAGCTGACCATGCCCGCGACTGCCCGCTTCCCTGCCCTGCCCTATTTCCTTGCCTTGACCCTCGGCCTGCTTGCTCTTGTCGGCTATTGGTACGGCCTCGGCCGGCCGGTGGTGTTGCCGGACGTCGCCAGCGCCAGCCACAAGATGCAATGTGCCTCCTATACGCCGTTCGACAAGGACCAATCGCCCTTCGACCAGCCGTTCAAGCTGCGCCCCGAGCGTATGGACGCCGACCTGGCGCTGCTTGCCACACGCTTTGAATGCATTCGCACCTACTCAATGACGGGCCTGGAGTCCTTGCCGGACCTGGCGCGCAAGCATGGGTTGAAGGTGATGGCCGGGGCCTGGGTCAGCAGCGATCCAGTGGCGACCGAGAAAGAAATCAACGAGCTGATCGCTGCTGCCAACGCCAATCCTGACATCGTCACCTCAGTGATCGTCGGCAACGAAGCCCTGTTGCGCAAGGAAGTGACCGCCAAGCAATTGGTGGCGCTGATTCAAACAGTCAAAAGCCAGATCAAACAGCCGGTCACCTATGCCGATGTCTGGGAGTTCTGGCTGCAACACCCGGAAATCGCCCCGGCGGTGGATTTCCTCACCATTCACCTGCTGCCGTACTGGGAAGATGACCCGTCCGGCATCGACCAGGCGCTCAAGCACGTGGGCGATGTGCGCCAGACCTTCGGCCACCAGTTCGCGCCCAAGGACATCGTGATCGGCGAAACCGGCTGGCCCAGCGAAGGCCGCCAGCGCGAAACCGCCGTGCCAAGCCGGGTCAATGAGGCCAAGTTCATGCGTGGCTTCGTGGCCATGGCCGAAGCCAATGGCTGGCGCTACAACCTGATCGAAGCCTTTGACCAACCGTGGAAACGTGCGAGTGAAGGTGCCGTCGGCGGTTACTGGGGACTGTTCGATGCAGACCGGCAGGACAAAGCCATCCTCGCCGGCCCCGTGACCAATGTGCCGTACTGGCCGCTGTGGCTGGGCGTCGGCGGGCTCATCCTGCTCGGCACCCTGGTGCTCGGTGGCCGTGTGCGCAGCCCGCGCTCGGCGCTGATGCTGCCCTTGCTGGGCGCCGTTGCAGCCTGCTCCATTGGCACCTGGGCCGAACTGACCCGTGTCACCGCACGCTTCAACGATGAGTGGGTATGGGCCGGTTTGCTGGTGGTATTGAACCTGCTGGTGCTGGCCCACACCGCCCTGGCCCTCAGCGCCCGCGACGGCTGGCGCGCGCGAGCGTTCGACTGGCTGGAGCAACGCGCCGGTTGGCTGGTGGCGATTGCCGGGTTTGCGGGGGCGGTAATGATGCTGGCGCTGGTGTTTGACCCGCGTTACCGCAGCTTCCCGAGCGCGGCGCTGGTGCTGCCGGCCCTGGTGTACCTGGTGCGCCCGGTAACCGGGCCGCGTCGGGAGATTGCGTTGCTGGCCTTCATTATCGGTACCGGCGTTGCGCCGCAGTTGTACCGCGAAGGGCTATTGAATCAGCAGGCCTGGGGTTGGGCAGTGGTCAGCGTGCTGATGGTTGCAGCTTTGTGGCGTTGCTTGCGGGTGCGCAAGGCTTAACACTGGCATCGGGAGCAAGCCCCCTCCCACACTTGACCGTATTCACAAATAGAAATATGTGAACCCAATCAATTGTGGGAGGGGGCCTGCTCCCGATTGGCCACATCAGGCGCCCCGAGGCTTCCTGACCAACCGCAACCCCGCAATCACCACCGCGAACACCGCAAACGTGGTGTTGTACAACGCCAGCGCCGGTAACCCGAACACCATCCCCAGCACCGCCAAAGCCCACCCCGCACGCCCCGGCACGAAAAACGCCAGCACCGACGTGATCAACGCCGCCCAGCCCAGCACCTTGAAGTGAATCATCAACCCCAGGTTGGCACGCACCTGGCACTCCCAGCGGCTGGCCTCATCAGCGCAGATGCCGACCCACTGCCCATCTTCCATAAACCCGTAACGTGCGGCATAACTGGCGCCCAGCCACAACGGCAGGGCAATAAGCAGCAAAATCAACGGCAAGCGGCGGGACATGGGGCACTCCGATAGGCAAAAACGGCGCTCAGCTTAATCCCACCGCGGCCGTTAGCAAGGTGTTCGCGCAGATATCTGTTCAACATAGCCTGGCAAAGTGTATCGTCTGCCAACTATTACCCCCGATTCCGACGCTTTTTCCGACTTTTCGTGCCGCAGGCTGGCACTTCGGTGGCAACGCGGTGGTCATAGCCTGCGAACTTCATTCAGCACGTTTCCTCTTAGGGATTAAGTCATGCTCCGTTCCTTGCGCTGCGCTGCCTTGCTGGGCAGCCTATTTTTGAGTGCGTCAGCACTGGCCGTCGATATCGACCAGGCCAGCTATGGCTACCCTTTGACCAACCCGTTCGAAGCGACCATCGCCACCACGCCTCCCGATCTTCGGCCAACCTTGCCGACCGATGACGAGATCAATCAATCCGACTACACCCTGAATATGCGCCCCGAGCGCGAGTTCAGCCTGCCCGACAACTTCTGGGCGGTGAAGAAACTCACCTACCGCATCGCCAAGCAGGACCGCGCCGCACCGCTGATCTTCCTGATCGCCGGCACCGGTGCGCGGTTTGACAGCAGCATCAACGAATACCTGAAGAAGCTGTATTACCAGGCCGGCTACCATGTGGTGCAGTTGTCATCGCCCACCAGCTTCGACTTCATCAGCGCCGCCTCGCGCTTCGCCACCCCGGGTATCACCCAGGAAGACGCCGAAGACATGTACCGCGTGATGCAAGCCGTGCGCGCGCAGAACGCCTCGCTGCCGGTCACCGACTTCTACCTCACCGGCTATAGCCTGGGCGCGCTGGATGCAGCGTTCGTCAGCAAGCTCGACGAGACACGCCGCACCTTCAACTTCAAGAAAGTGCTGCTGCTCAACCCGCCGGTCAATCTCTACACCTCGATCACCAACCTCGACAAGCTGGTACAGACCGAGGTCAAGGGCATCAACAACACCACCACCTTCTATGAACTGGTGTTAAGCAAGCTGACCCGCTACTTCCAGCAAAAAGGCTACATCGACCTCAACGACGCGCTGCTGTATGACTTCCAACAGTCCAAACAGCACCTGAGCAACGAACAGATGGCCATGTTGATCGGCACCTCGTTCCGCTTCTCGGCGGCCGACATCGCCTTTACCTCGGACCTGATCAACCGCCGCGGCCTGATCATCCCGCCTAAATACCCGATCACCGAAGGCACCAGCCTCACGCCGTTCCTCAAGCGTGCCCTGCAATGCGACTTCGACTGCTACCTCACCGAACAAGTGATCCCGATGTGGCGCGCCCGTTCCGACGGCGGCAGCCTGCTGCAGCTGGTTGACCAAGTCAGCCTGTACGCTCTCAAGGACTACCTGCGCGACAGCCCGAAAATCGCCGTGATGCACAACGCCGACGACGTGATCCTCGGCCCGGGCGACCTGGGTTTCCTGCGTAAAACCTTCGGCGATCGCTTGACCGTCTACCCGCTGGGCGGCCACTGCGGCAACCTCAATTACCGCGTCAACGCCGACGCCATGCTGGAGTTCTTCCGTGGCTAAATATCTTCTGCTGCTTGCCGCACTGATGTGCGCAGGCGTGGCCAATGCCGACAACAGCAAGGCCCATGAACCGGTCAAGGTCGGTGCCGACGGTTTCAAGGAGCCGCTGACCAAACTCAAGTTCAACCCCGGCCTGGACCAGCGCGAGTTCGAACGCTCCTCGCTGACCGCCCTCAACGTGTATGACCCGCTGGAGTCGTGGAACCGCCGCGTGTACCACTTCAACTACCGCTTCGATCAGTGGGTGTTCCTGCCGGTAGTCGACGGTTACCGCTATGTCACGCCAAGCTTCCTGCGCACCGGCGTGAGCAATTTCTTCAACAATCTGGGCGACGTGCCCAACCTGTTGAACAGCCTGCTGCAACTCAAGGGCCACCGCTCCCTGGAAACCACCGGGCGCCTGCTGGTCAACACCACCATCGGCATCGCCGGCCTGTGGGACCCGGCCACCGCCATGGGCCTGCCGCGCCAGAGTGAAGACTTCGGCCAGACCCTGGGCTTCTACGGCGTACCCGGCGGCGCCTACGTGGTCCTGCCGATCTTTGGCCCGTCGAACCTGCGCGACACCACCGGCCTGCTGGTGGATTACAGCGCAGAGTCGCAGATCAACTTCCTCAACGTCTCCGAAGTCAGCTCCAACCACCCGGAAATCTGGGCCCTGCGCGCGGTAGACAAGCGCTACCAGACCAGCTTCCGCTATGGTCAGATGAACTCGCCGTTCGAGTATGAGAAGGTGCGGTATATCTATACGGAGTCGCGTAAGTTGCAGATTGCCGAGTAAACCAAGCGTCATAAAAAAGGCCATTCGATTGAATGGCCTTTTTTGTGTCCGCAAGGTCAAGCCCTGATTGCTTTCCAGCTTTTGCCAACCACACTGACCAACGCCAACACAGCGGCCCCGGCAATAATCCCCGCCACCGCATTCAGCAACGTCGGCATCAACCACGCCAGCGCCCCCGTACTCTGGCTTACCGATTCAATCCAGTGATGCACCGCCGGCACGCCATGGGTCAGGATGCCGCCACCGACCATGAACATCGCCGCCGTGCCGATCACCGACAGGCTTTTCATCATGTACGGCGCGGCGCGCAAAATGGCACCGCCGATACGGCGTGCCACCTGGCCCGGCTTCTGGGTCAACCACAGCCCCAGGTCGTCAAGCTTGACGATACCCGCCACCAGCCCATACACACCCACGGTCATGACGATCGCAATGCCCGACAGCACCACCACCTGCTGCATCAACGGTGCGTCGGCCACGGCGCCCAGGGTGATGGCGATGATTTCTGCAGAGAGGATAAAGTCGGTGCGGATCGCGCCTTTGATCTTGTCCTTTTCAAAGGCCACCAGGTCGGTGGCCGGGTCGGCCACGGCTTCGACCAATTGCGCGTGCTCGGCCTGGTCCTCGGCCTTGCTGTGCAGGAATTTATGCGCCAGTTTCTCGAAGCCTTCGAAACACAGGTAGGCACCACCGAGCATCAACAATGGCGTCACCGCCCAGGGCGCGAAGGCGCTGATCAACAGCGCGGTAGGCACCAGGATCAACTTGTTGATAAACGAGCCCTTGGCCACCGCCCACACCACCGGGATTTCCCGCTCGGCGCGCACCCCGGAGACCTGCTGGGCATTGAGCGCCAGGTCGTCACCCAGCACACCGGCGGTCTTCTTCGCCGCCATTTTTGTCATCAGGGCGACGTCATCGAGTACCGCGGCGATATCGTCGATCAACACCAATAAGCTGCTTCCTGCCATGAATCAAGTATCCGTAAGGGGGAGATCGGGCGAGCATAGCGCGGCGCAAGGCGTTATGGGCAGATTGTTGAGGCCCGCGGATGGCCGGTGCTACCATGCGCAACCGCCTGTCATGGCAAGGAAACCTCTGGTTTATGAGCAGCATTCGCGAGCGCAACAAAGAAAAAATCCTGCGGGCGGCAAGCGAGGAGTTTGCCGACAAGGGCTTCGCCGCGACCAAGACCAGCGACATCGCCGCCAAGGCCGGGCTGCCCAAGCCCAACGTCTATTACTACTTCAAGTCCAAGGACAACCTCTACCGCGAGGTGCTCGAAAGCATTATCGAGCCGATCCTGGCCGCCTCCACGCCGTTCAACCCCGACGGCGAGCCCAAGGAAGTGCTGAGCAACTACATCCGCTCGAAAATCCGCATTTCCCGTGACCTGCCATTTGCCTCCAAGGTGTTTGCCAGCGAAATCATGCACGGCGCCCCGCACTTGAGCACCGAGCAGGTTGAACAGCTCAACGCCCAGGCCAAGCACAATATCGATTGCATTCAGAACTGGGTGGATCGTGGGTTGATTGCGGCTATCGACCCTAATCACCTGATGTTCAGCATCTGGGCGGCGACCCAGACCTATGCGGACTTTGACTGGCAGATCTCGGCCGTGACCGGCAAAGCCAAGTTGGATGAAGCCGATTATGAGGCGGCGGCGCAGACGATTATCCGGTTGGTGCTCAAGGGGTGTGAACCGGACTGATAGACCGCAGTGTCTGTACCAATCGGGGGCAAGCCCCCTTCCACATTTTTTGATGTGAACGCTGTCAAATTGTGGGAGGGGGTTTGCCCCCGATTGGCCCTAACAGTCACACAGGATCAGGCAGACACCCCCGCATCCGCCATTAACCCCAATCCCTCAATCGCCGTGATCGCACACTGCTCATCAATATCCGACGTATCCCCGGTGATTCCAATCGCTCCCAACACCAATCCCGACTGATCCCGTATCAACACCCCACCCGGCGCCGGCACCACGCTGCCCTGCCCCAGGCTGTTCAACGCCGCGATAAATGCCGGGCGCTGCTGCGCGTCCAGCGCCAGCAAACGTGAACCCTTACCCAGAGCTATGGCCCCCCAGGCCTTGCCGATGGCGATTTGCGGGCGCAGCAGGCTAGCGCCGTCTTCGCGTTGCAAGGTGATCAAGTGCCCTCCGCTGTCGAGTACTGCAATGGTCAGCGGCGCTGCAGAAATCGTGCGGCCTGCGGCGATGGCCTGGCCGGCCAATTGGGTGGCGAGTTTCAAGGTTAAAGCGCTCATGGTGCCGTCCTTCTTTTGTTATTGGAAAGCGGTGGAGTTCTGTTTGATCAGATGCTCGATTAAACAAATAGAACACAATGATGTTTATTTTTGTATACAATATTTTCAAACAAAGTCTCCGTACGTCGAAAAAAGCCATTCCGATAGACGCATAGGCCCGTTCATAAAATGCATTGACCTGCGCAGCCCGCCGTGAATACACTTTGTACCGACACCAATTGTATACAATTACAAAACGCAAGAGGCACCAAAATCATGAGCAAAATGAGAGCAATCGAAGCCGCCGTCCTGGTGATGCGCCGTGAAGGTGTGGATACCGCCTTCGGTATCCCAGGCGCTGCGATCAACCCGCTGTATTCGGCCTTGCAGAAGGTGGGCGGCATCGATCACGTCCTTGCTCGCCATGTTGAAGGCGCCTCGCACATGGCCGAGGGCTACACCCGCACCAAGGCCGGTAATATCGGCGTGTGCATCGGCACCTCTGGGCCAGCGGGCACCGACATGGTCACCGGCTTGTACAGCGCCTCGGCCGATTCGATCCCGATCCTGTGCATCACCGGGCAAGCCCCCCGCGCTCGCATGCACAAGGAAGACTTCCAGGCCGTGGACATCACCAGCATCGTCAAGCCGGTGACCAAGTGGGCGACCACCGTGCTGGAACCAGGCCAAGTGCCCTACGCGTTCCAGAAAGCCTTTTATGAAATGCGCTCCGGCCGTCCAGGTCCGGTGCTGATCGACTTGCCATTCGACGTGCAAATGGCCGAGATCGAGTTCGATATCGATGCCTACCAACCGCTGCCCCTGGCCAAGCCGTTGGCCACGCGTATCCAGGTCGAAAAAGCCCTGGCCCTGCTCGACCAGGCTGAGCGCCCATTGCTGGTCAGTGGCGGTGGCGTGATCAACGCCGACGCCAGTGAGTTGCTGGTGGAGTTCGCTGAATTGACTGGCATCCCAGTGATCCCGACCCTGATGGGCTGGGGTACCATTCCCGACGATCACCCGCTGATGGTGGGTATGGTCGGCCTGCAAACTTCCCACCGTTATGGCAACGCGACGATGCTCAAGTCGGACGTGGTGCTGGGTATCGGCAACCGCTGGGCCAACCGCCACACCGGTTCGGTGGAGGTCTACACCGAAGGGCGCAAATTCATCCACGTCGACATCGAGCCGACGCAGATTGGCCGCGTGTTCACCCCGGACCTGGGCATCGTTTCCGATGCCGGCAGCGCACTGACGATGTTTATCGAAGTGGCCCGCGAATGGAAAGCCGCCGGCAAGCTCAAGGACCGCAGCGCCTGGTTGCATGACTGCCAGCAGCGCAAAGCCACCCTGCACCGCAAGACCCACTTCGACAACGTGCCGGTCAAGCCGCAACGGGTGTACGAAGAGATGAACCAGGTGTTCGGCAAAGACACCTGCTACGTCAGCACCATCGGCCTGTCGCAGATTGCCGGCGCGCAATTCCTGCATGTCTACAAGCCACGCCACTGGATCAACTGCGGCCAGGCCGGCCCGTTGGGCTGGACCATTCCCGCGGCGCTGGGCGTGGTCAAGGCCGACCCGAGCCGCAAGGTAGTGGCGTTGTCGGGCGACTATGACTTCCAGTTCATGATCGAAGAACTGGCGGTGGGCGCGCAATTCAAGCTGCCGTACATCCACGTAGTGGTAAACAACTCGTACCTGGGGCTGATCCGCCAGGCCCAGCGCGGATTTGAAATGGACTATTGCGTGCAGCTGTCCTTCGACAACCTCAATGCCCCGGAGCTCAACGGCTATGGCGTCGACCATGTGGCCGTCGCCGAGGGCCTGGGTTGCAAGGCCCTGCGCGTGTTCGAGCCAGGGCAGATCCAGCCGGCCCTGCGCCGCGCCCAGGAAATGATCGAAGAATTCAAGGTGCCGGTGATCGTTGAGATTATTCTGGAACGGGTGACCAATATTTCCATGGGCACCGAAATCAACGCCGTCAATGAATTCGAAGACCTGGCCCTGGTCGGCAACGATGCGCCGACCGCCATTTCCCTGCTCGATTAAGGAGAACCCTATGCCGCGCTTTGCCGCCAACCTGTCCATGCTGTTCACCGAACAGGACTTCCTTGCTCGCTTCAAGGCAGCCGCCGACGCCGGCTTCGAAGGTGTGGAATACCTGTTCCCGTATGAGTTCAGCTCCGCCGAGATCAAGGCGCAGCTCGATGCCAACGGCCTGAGCCAAGTGCTGTTCAACTTGCCGGCCGGCGACTGGGCCAAGGGCGAGCGTGGCCTGGCCTGTCACCCGGACCGGGTCGAGGAGTTCCGTGCCGGGGTCAAGCTGGCTATCGCCTACGCCCAGGTACTGGGTAACACCCAGATCAACTGCCTGGCGGGTATCCGTCCACAGGGCGTGGACGACGAAACCCTGGAAAAGACCTTTGTCGCCAATCTCAAGTACGCCGCCGACAAGCTGCAAGCAGCGGGCATCAAGCTGGTGATGGAGATGATCAACACCCGTGACATCCCGGGCTTCTACCTGAATAACACGGCCCAGGCCCTGTCGATTCGCGAGCAGGTGGGCAGTGACAACCTGTTCCTGCAATACGACATCTATCACATGCAAATCATGGAAGGCGACCTGGCACGGACCATGGCGGCGCACCTGGGGCAGATCAACCATATCCAGCTGGCGGACAACCCGGGGCGCAATGAGCCGGGGACTGGGGAGATCAACTATCGCTTCCTGTTCGAGCATCTGGACCGCATTGGCTACACGGGTTGGGTTGGCTGTGAGTACAAGCCCTTGACCACCACCGAAGCAGGTTTGGGCTGGCTCAAGACCCATAACGCGCTCTAACACACACCGCCTAACCCCTGTGGGAGGGGGCTTGCTCCCGATAGCAATCTTTCATTCAACAGGTGTGTCGACTGATGCACCGCTATCGGGAGCAAGCCCCCTCCCACATTGGACCTGATGTGTCTGGCAGACCTCAACAAGTCTGCCTACCGAATAAAAAAGAGGATTTTGATCATGGCTAAAATCGGATTTATCGGCACCGGCATCATGGGCCAGCCTATGGCCGCCAACCTGCAGAAAGCAGGGCACCAACTGTTTCTCTCCGAGCATCACGGCAAGGCCCCGCAAGCGCTGATCGACGCTGGCGCCATCGCCCTGGCCAACCCGCAGCAAGTCGCGCAAGAAGCCGAATTCATCATCGTCATGGTGCCGGACACCCCACAGGTCGAAGACGTGCTGTTGCGCGCCGACGGCGTGGCCGCCGGCCTGTCGCCGAACAAAGTGGTGATCGACATGAGTTCGATCTCCCCCACCGCCACCAAGGCGTTCGCGGCGAAGATCAACGAGACCGGCGCGCAGTATCTGGACGCACCGGTGTCCGGCGGTGAAGTCGGCGCCAAGGCCGGCACCTTGAGCATCATGATCGGTGGCGAACCGCAGACCTTCGAACGTGCATTGCCGCTGTTCCAGGCCATGGGCAAGAACATCACCCTCGTGGGCGGTAACGGCGATGGCCAGACCGCCAAGGTCGCCAACCAGATCATCGTTGCACTGAACATCCAGGCGGTGGCCGAAGCGCTGCTTTTCGCCTCCAAGAACGGCGCCGACCCGGCCAAGGTGCGGGAAGCGCTGATGGGCGGCTTTGCGTCGTCGAAGATCCTGGAAGTGCATGGCGAACGCATGATCAAGGGGACTTTCGACCCGGGCTTTCGCATCAACCTGCACCAGAAGGACCTGAACCTGGCCTTGGCCGGCGCCAAGGAACTGGGGATCAACCTGCCGAATACCGCCGGCACCCAGCAAGTGTTCAGCACCTGCACGGCCATTGGCGGCGGTAACTGGGACCACTCGGCGCTGATCAAGGGTCTGGAGCATATGGCCAATTTCTCGATTCGCGATAAATAACCCATCTTGGAATGTAATCCAGTGTGGGAGGGGGCTTGCTCCCGATAGCAATCTGTCATTCAACCACTATGTCGACTGATGCACCGCTATCGGGAGCAAGCCCCCTCCCACATTTTGATTGCGTTCCAAGTCCCAATGCTAATAACAAGAATCCGGGAGCCCGCTTATGTCGGTCGATCCGCAACACCTGCTTCGCGAGCTGTTTGCCACAGCCATCGACGCCGCCCATCCCCGGCAAGCCCTTGAACCTTACCTCCCCGCCGACCGCAGTGGCCGGGTAATCGTGATCGGCGCCGGCAAGGCCGCGGCCGCCATGGCCCTGGTCGTGGAAAATTGCTGGCAGGGCGAAGTGTCGGGCCTGGTGGTCACCCGCTACGGCCACGGCGCGCCGTGCCAGAAAATCGAGGTGGTCGAAGCGGCCCACCCGGTCCCCGACGCTGCCGGCCTGGCCGTGGCCCAGCGCGTGCTGGAGTTGATCAGCCACCTGACCGAAGACGACCGCGTGATCTTCCTGCTTTCCGGCGGTGGCTCCGCATTGCTGGCCCTGCCGGCCGAAGGCATCAGCCTGGCCGACAAGCAAGCCATCAATAAAGCCCTGCTCAAATCCGGCGCCACCATCGGCGAGATGAATTGCGTGCGCAAACACCTCTCGGCGATCAAGGGCGGGCGCTTGGCCAAGGCGGCCTGGCCGGCCACCGTATACACCTACGCGATTTCCGATGTGCCGGGCGATCAGGCAACGGTGATCGCCTCCGGCCCTACCGTCGGCGACCCCAGCACCTCGCAGCAGGCCCTGGGGATTCTCAAGCGCTACGGCATCGACGCCCCCGCCTCGGTGCGCATCTGGCTGCAAAACCCCGACTCGGAAACGGTCAAGCCCGGCGACCCGGTACTTGCCCGCAGCCACTTCCAATTGATCGCCCGCCCCCAGCAATCCCTGGAAGCGGTAGCCGTGAAAGTACGTCAGGCCGGGTTCAGCCCGCTGATCCTCGGCGACCTGGAAGGTGAAGCGCGGGAGGTGGCCAAGGTACATGCCGGTATCGCCCGGCAGATCGTCCAGCACGGCCAGCCATTGGCGGCGCCCTGTGTGATCCTGTCCGGCGGCGAGACCACCGTCACCGTGCGCGGCGATGGCCGAGGCGGGCGCAATGCGGAATTCCTGCTCAGCCTCACCGACAGCCTCAAGGGCCTGCCCGGCGTGTACGCCCTGGCCGGCGACACCGATGGCATCGACGGCTCGGAAGACAACGCGGGCGCCATCATGACCCCCAGCAGCTACGCCCGCGCAGAGGCCTTGGGCCTGTCGGCCAGCGACGAGTTGGACAACAACAACGGCTACGGCTATTTCGCCGCCCTGGGCGACTTGATCGTCACCGAGCCGACCCGTACCAACGTCAACGACTTCCGTGCCATCCTGATCCTTGAGACTGCCAAACATGACGCCTGATAAGAAGGTCAAGATCCTCGCCACCCTGGGCCCGGCCACCGACAGTATCGATGACATCCTTGAGCTGGTGCAGGCCGGGGTGAATATCTTCCGTCTCAACTTCAGTCACGGCGAACACGCCGACCATGCCCAGCGCTACCAGTGGATTCGCCAGGTAGAGCGCCAGTTGAACTACCCACTGGGCATCCTCATGGACCTGCAAGGACCAAAGCTGCGGGTCGGGCGTTTTGCCGAGGGCAAGGTGCAGTTGATTCGCGGCCAGGCCCTGCGCCTGGACCTGGACCCGACGCCCGGCGACCAGCGCCGCGTCAACTTGCCCCATCCGGAAATCATCGCAGCCCTTGAACCGGGCATGGACTTGCTGCTCGATGACGGCAAGCTGCGCCTGCGCGTGATTACCAAGCATGCCGACGCCATCGACACCACGGTGCTCAATGGCGGCGAGCTGTCCGACCGCAAAGGCGTAAACGTCCCACAAGCTTTGTTGGAACTCAGCCCGCTCACCGCCAAAGATCGCCGCGACTTGAGCTTCGGCCTGGAACTGGGCGTGGACTGGGTGGCACTGTCGTTTGTACAGCGCCCGGAAGACATCCGCGAGGCCCGCGAGCTGATTGGCGACAAGGCGTTCCTGATGGCCAAGATCGAGAAGCCCTCGGCCGTGCAGCGCCTGCAGGAAATTGCCGAGCTGAGCGATGCGATCATGGTAGCCAGAGGCGACCTGGGCGTGGAAGTACCGGCCGAAAGCGTGCCGCAGATCCAGAAAGACATCATCAGCACGTGTCGTCAATTGGGCAAGCCGGTGGTGGTGGCCACGCAGATGCTTGAGTCCATGCGTTTCTCCCCGGCGCCGACCCGTGCCGAAGTCACCGATGTCGCCAACGCCGTGGCCGAGGGTGCGGACGCGGTGATGCTGTCGGCGGAAACCGCGTCGGGCGATTATCCGCTGGAAGCCGTGCAGATGATGAGCAAGATCATCCGCCAGGTGGAAAACGGCCCGGACTACCAGGCGCAACTGGACGTCAGCCGGCCCAAGGCGGATGCCACGGTGTCGGACGCCATCAGCTGTGCGATCCGGCGCATCAGCAGCATCCTGCCGGTGGCGGTGCTGGTGAACTACAGCGAGTCGGGCAGTTCCAGCTTGCGCGCCGCACGGGAACGGCCGGTGGCACCGATCCTCAACCTCACGCCGAACCTGTCCACGGCGCGGCGCTTGAGCGTGGCGTGGGGCGTGCACTCGGTGGTCAATGACCGTCTGCGCCAGGTGGATGAGGTGTGTTCCACCGCGTTGGAAATCGCCCAGGCTCAGGGTATGGCGCAACGCGGGGATACCTTGGTGATTACCGCGGGGGTGCCGTTTGGGCAGCCGGGGTCGACCAATTCGTTGCGCATCGAGACATTGATTTAGCGTCTGTAAGGGCCCCATCGGGGGCAAGCCCTCTCCCACATTGGACTGCATTTCAACCTGTGGGAGGGGCTTGCCCCCGATGGGCACAACTGAAGTCCCACTGACTCACCGAAAATGCACAACCACACCTGCCCTGACTGGGCCGAAGCTCTGCTCAATGGCTTCAGCCAGATTTTCCTGCAACGCCACCCGCTGTGTGGCCTGCTGTGCCTGCTGGCGATCCTGATCGGCGCCCCGGCCTTGCTCGGCGGTGCGCTGCTGGGCGGGGTCGCGGGGTTGCTTACGGCCCAGCGCCGTGGCTATCCCAAGGCTGAGCGCCAGGCTGGACTGTACAGCTACAACGGCGTACTGCTGGGCTTGTTGATCAGCCAGCACTTTGCCTGGTCGGCGCTGGTGCCACCGTTGATCCTGGCATGCGGGGGCTTGAGCGCGATCCTTACCCGGCAATGGTTGACACACGCGAACCAGCCCCAGGACTTGCCCGCCTATACCGCGCCCTTTGTTGGCCTCGGCTGGTTGCTGCTCGGGTGCGTACCTGGAAGCGCCCTTGCGCTGACCGAGCACGGCACCTTCTCTATTCTCGCCGCTCCATTTATCGGTCTTGGACAAATCATGCTGTTGGAGCAACCCATGGCAGGCATATTGATCGCCGCGGGCTTGCTGCTGGCCGACCGCCGCGCCGCGTTGTGGGCACTGAGCGGTGCCAGCCTCGGCGTGCTGGCCGGCCTTTGGCTGAACGACCCCACTGGCGCCCTGCTCGGCCTGCACAGCTATAACCCAGCGTTGGTCGCCCTGGTCCTGGGCTTGTCATGTCGCCAGCCGTGGTTGCCGCTGCTGGGCATCCTGCTGGCAATCATCCTCACCCCAGGTTTCGCCGCCCTGCACCTGCCTGCGCTGACCGCACCGTTTATCCTCGCCTGCTGGCTGGTGCGCGCCGGCCAGCGAATGCTGCGCAAACCCCACATGGACAGTCCGTTCGAATCCCCCTAGGCTTGCTCGATATTCGCTTCAGGCAGGACTTATGGACAGTAACAACGACTGGCGCCAGCGGCTCTACATCATGGTTTTCCAAAGCGACACCGTCGCCGGGCGGCGCTTTGACGGCATCCTGCTGCTGATCATCCTCGCCAGCCTGGTGATCGTGATGCTCGACAGCATCGATGAAATCCACCAGAACTACGCGGATGTGCTGGCCTATATCGAGTGGGGCTTCACGCTGATCTTCGCCATCGAATACGGCCTGCGCCTGTATTGCTCGCCCAAGCCGCTGCGCTATGCCTTCAGCTTTTACGGCCTGGTGGACTTGCTGGCCATCGTCCCCGGCATCCTCGCCCTGTACTACAGCGATGCGCAGTACCTGCTGATCATCCGCATCATTCGCATGCTGCGCATCTTCCGCGTACTCAAGCTCAGCCCGTACCTCAAGCAGGCCAACTACCTGATGGCGGCGCTGCGCGGCAGCAAGCAGAAGATCGTGGTGTTCCTGGTCAGCGTGTGCACGCTGGTGACGGTGTTCGGCACCCTGATGTACGTGATCGAAGGCCCGGAACATGGGTTCACCAGTATTCCCAAGGGCATCTATTGGGCCATCGTCACCCTGACCACCGTGGGCTTCGGCGATATCGTGCCCAAGACGCCGCTGGGCCAGGTAATTTCGTCGCTGGTGATGATCACCGGTTATTCGATCATCGCGGTGCCGACGGGCATTTTTACTGCAGAGCTGGCCAGTGCCATGCGCGGTGAACAGTTGCAAACCGACTGCCCGGCGTGCAAGAAGAACAGCCATGAGCCCAATGCGGCTTTTTGCTCGCGATGTGGCAGTAACCTTTTTCATAAACTGGAATAACCAAAGGTCGTTTTAATCTTTATAGGTCTATGCAGGCCCGGCTATAGTC
This sequence comes from Pseudomonas synxantha, assembly GCF_900105675.1. Lineage (NCBI taxonomy): Bacteria > Pseudomonadati > Pseudomonadota > Gammaproteobacteria > Pseudomonadales > Pseudomonadaceae > Pseudomonas > Pseudomonas synxantha. Next base: position 3,571,695 of record NZ_LT629786.1, read on the forward strand.
GCTGGCAAATTGCCTCCCCTCTTCTCCAACAACAAGGAATGAGCAGTGAAAAAGATCCTCAGCGCCTCTCTTCTGGCCGCCAGCCTGGCCTTGGCGGGCTCCGCCCAGGCCGCGACCACCCTGCTCAACGTCTCCTACGACGTGATGCGCGATTTCTACAAGGACTACAACGCTGCCTTCCAGAAGCATTGGGAAGCCGAGCACCCTGACGACAAGCTGACGTTGCAGATGTCCTTCGGCGGTTCCAGCAAACAGGCACGCTCGGTGATCGACGGCCTGCCGGCTGACGTGATTACCATGAACATGGCCACCGACATCAATGCTCTGGTCGACAATGGCAAATTGGTGCCGGACAACTGGGTGACGCGCCTGCCGAACAACAGTGCACCCTTCACCTCCGCCACCGTGTTCATCGTGCGCAAGGACAACCCCAAGGCGTTGAAAGACTGGCCGGATTTGCTCAAGGACGGCGTGCAGGTGATCGTTCCCAACCCGAAGACCTCGGGTAACGGCCGCTACACCTACCTGTCGGCCTGGGGCTATGTGCTCAAGAACGGCGGCGACGAAGAGAAAGCCAAGACCTTCGTCGGCAAGCTGTTCAAACAAGCGCCGGTGCTGGACACCGGTGGCCGTGCCGCCACCACCACGTTCATGACAAACCAGATCGGCGACGTGCTGGTGACCTTCGAAAACGAAGCAGAAATGATCGCCCGTGAGTTTGGACGGGATCAGTTCGAAGTGGTCTACCCAAGTGTGTCCGCCGAAGCCGAGCCGCCTGTGTCGGTGGTGGATAAAGTGGTCGAGAAGAAAGGCACCCGTACCGCGGCGGAAGACTACCTGAAGTACCTGTGGTCGCCGGAAGGCCAGGAAATTGCGGCCAACAATTACCTGCGCCCACGGGACCCGAAGGTGTTGGCCAAGTACACCGACCGCTTCCCGAAGGTGGACTTCCTGTCGGTGGAGAAGACCTTTGGCGACTGGCGCACGGTGCAGAAGACCCACTTCAATGATGGCGGGGTGTTTGACCAGATCTACAGTGGTCAATAACTGAAGAAATGCGGTAACAAATGTGGGAGGGGGCTTGCTCCCGATGGCGGTGTGTCAGCCAAGACATAGGCTGACTGACACACCGCCATCGGGAGCAAGCCCCCTCCCACATTGGGTTTTGCATTGAGTCATTATTTCGCGGCATGACAGTTATCACGCCAAGCGGCCTACTCACTGCCGGCCCATGTCTTTATTCTCTCACCCCATCGTCCTTCGCCTTATGAGAACACCATGAACCCAACCTCTCACGCTACAGGCACCATGACCCGGGGCATGGTCATGCTGTTTGCGTTTTGCTGCGGTGCCATCGTTGCCAACATCTACTACGCGCAACCAATCATTGAACTGATCGCCCCGGATATCGGCCTGACACCGGCAATGGCCAGCCTGATCGTGTCCCTGACGCAAATCGGCTACGCCCTCGGCCTCTTCTTCCTGGTGCCTTTGGGCGACTTGTTGGAAAACCGCAAGCTGATGATCTTCACCACGGTGGTGGCCATCGCCAGCCTGCTGGGTGCTGCGTTTACCGAGCAACCCAATCTGTTCCTGCTGGTGTCGCTGCTGATCGGTTTCAGCTCGGTGTCCGTGCAAATCCTGATCCCGCTGGCCGCGCACCTGGCCCCGGCCGAATCTCGCGGTCGGGTGGTAGGCAGCATCATGGGTGGCCTGCTGCTGGGCATTCTGCTGGCGCGACCGGTGTCCAGCGTCGTCGCCGACCACTTCGGCTGGCGTGCGATGTTCATGGCTGCCGCTGCGTTGATGGCGCTTATCAGCGTGGTCCTGCTGCTGACCATTCCCAAGCGCCAACCCGATCACCGCGCCAGCTACGGCCAATTGCTGCGCTCCCTGGCTACCTTGCTGCGTGGGCAGCCGCTGCTGCGCCAACGGGCGTTCTACCAGGGCTGCATGTTTGCTGCCTTCAGCCTGTTCTGGACCGCCGCGCCGCTGGAACTGGCGCGTAACCATGGCCTTAGCCAAAGCGAAATCGCGCTGTTCGCCCTGGTCGGCGCACTGGGCGCCATTGCCGCGCCCATCGCCGGTCGCCTGGCCGATGCCGGCCACACCCATCGCGCCTCGTTGCTGGCAATGCTGTTCGGGGCATTGAGCTTCCTGCCGGCGTTTGTGCACCCGCTGTACAGCGTGATCGGCCTTGCGGTCACCGGCGTGGTCCTGGACTTCTGCGTGCAGATGAACATGGTGCTTGGCCAGCGTGCCATCTATGCCCTTGACGCCAATAGCCGCAGCCGTCTCAACGCGTTGTACATGACCAGCATCTTCATTGGCGGCGCGTTCGGCTCGGCGATTGCCAGCAGTGTGTATGAACATGGCGGTTGGCTGGGCGTGATGCTGGTGGGCAGCGCCTTTCCATTGATCGCATTGCTGCGATTCCTGGGGGCGTCCCGTGGGGTCGTGGCGGCCACCGCCTGAGAGCGGTGTGACCAAGATCAGGAAATGTTGGGCACACGTAATCACGTATTCACAGGCACAAAAAAGCAGGACTTGATCATATGAAAAAGTCCTGCCCTGTCTTACTCCAAAGGCGATAGTTGCTAGCTCGCCATTACAGCGTTACAGATAACCAGCATCCCTTATGTTCAACCCGATGACATCTTCCGGGCTGATCATGCGGGTGCTCTTGATCAGGAAGTCCGTCTTGCCGTCACCATCCAAGTCTATCGCCAACAAGTAACGCCCTGTTTGCGGGTTAAACTTGATAATGGTATCGCCGGTCTTCCCGGTGTATTCCTCAACGAAGTTAAATGCAACCTTGCCATCAATGGCCATTTGCGACAGATCAATCTTGTCCTGACCCGTGTTGAAGTCCAACAGCAAATCGGCTTGCGTGCGGGTAGAGTCGGCAAAAGCGTTGAACTTGAACGTGTTCCAACCACCGCCCCCAACCAGATTATCGGCGCCTGCACCACCAATCAGCACGTTATCGGCACTGTTGCCAATGATTCGGTCGTTGCCACTACCACCCACTGCGTTTTCGATCACAGTCGAGGTACCGATCCTGACGTTCTCCCTCAAGCCGCCCACACTGGAAAGCGCACCACTGCGCAGGTCGATGATCTGGTCTTGCTTGAAGCCGGAAAAATCAAAGGTATCGACCCCTTCCTTATCCCAGATATTGAACTGTGGTTTATCCGTAGCAGATGTCAGGGTCGTTTCCGGCCTGCCGGTGTTGGAGTTAAACCCATAGATAGTGTCAACCGGTGCTTCGGGAGCTTTTGGCTTGACATAGGTCGTGTCAACAGACAAATCCGGACCTTTGGGCTTGGCATTGGTTTTGTCGACCGGCAAATCCGGACCTATGGGCCTGAACCCCACTGAGGGACGGGGCTGATCGCCCTGCGGCTTAGCAGGATCACCTTTGGGATTGGTCTCTCCACCAGCGACCTTGGGCTTACCGCCTGTTGGGCTGGTGTCCACTCCGGTTGGCTTGGTCTTGTCCCCTTGTGGTCGGGTTTCCTCACCAGCGGCCTTGGGCTTAGCACCCGTTGGACTGGTGTCCACTCCGGTCGGCTTGGCCTTGTCCCCTTGTGGTCGGGTTTCCTCACCAGCGGCCTTGGGCTTAGCACCCGTTGGACTGGTGTCCACTCCGGTCGGCTTGGTCTTGTCCCCTTGTGGTCGGGTTTCCTCACCAGCGACCTTGGGCTTACCGCCCGTTGGGCTGGTGTCCACTCCGGTCGGCTTGGTCTTGTCCCCTTGTGGTCGGGTTTCCTCACCAGCGACCTTGGGCTTAGCACCCGTTGGGCTGGTGTCCACTCCGGTTGGCTTGGTCTTGTCCTCTTTTGTTTTGGCGTCAAAGCCGACAGGTTTGGGCTTACCACCGGCTGGCTCGCACTGATCGCTTTTTGGCACTGTCTCCTCACAGAATGGCTGAGGCCGATCGCCGGTTGGCCTGGTCTGCTCACTAGCCGGCTTGGGCTGCTCCCCTTTCGGTTTGGTCTCCTCCCCCTTTGGTATAGACAGGCAATTAGCAGTCAGAACGTTGCCATCCACGCCCCCCATATTCAGGAAAAGCCTATTGCTGATTTTTGTTTCACCGGGCTGCAGCAAACCAGATGTGTTCGAATTCATATTCGATCCATATAGCCGTTGCAGACTGGAAAGCCCACCTGCCGAGTGCGCAGAAAGACTCAGCAATCTGGACCCTTTCGAAAGCAGTTGATCATTTCCTTGATGGGTGTTGTTGGAAGTACCCACTGGCTCATTATCGCCATACCCCCCGACGGTGCCGTGGGTGATGGCTTAGGGGCCGTATCCATTGTAGGTACATAGGAGTTCAAACCAGGTAGATTTACATTAACCATACATCACACCTTCTTAGTTAGTTATACAAAACAACAACCCAACGCTCCGCAAGCGCAACACTTACGAACTATTAAATCGCCAACTATCGAGCGAGCGACCGCCTTTCAGCCAGCAACTAAATCAAGACTGATTCAAATAAATCGACAGTACTACCTACACTCACCCAACTAACGAATGCACAAGAATAATAAACTGCCTATAGCCAATGGTGACCGACACATTCCAGCGCTACATTTCAGAATGTACAGAACAACAAACACCTGCCAGAGAGGGCGCCTCATTTAGATATATTCCGCTCTCTGTTACCCGTGAACTGACCCGCCCCATGCACGCGCTGTAAAAGCCCCTTGATCAGACGCGGACACCAATGTTCCTCGACGCTGATCAGCATCGGCCTTGAAGCCATATGCCGGCCTCATGGAAAATGTATTAGCTTGCGACCCCGGTGCGCTGGTAGTACCTATCGAGCATGAGGCTGGCGTCGGCGCACATGAAATAGGTTTCGGATCACACGAGACTGGGCGTGGCTCAGGCTTTGGCTTACATGAGTCTGGACGTGAATTAGGTTTTGGCTTTGGCTTTGGCTTTTCCGGTTCAGGCCGCATATCCGGCTGCGGCTTTTCCGGTTCAGGATCTACCGAGGGGCTGACGCCGTGGTACACATCACCTGCATTCATCCGGCCAATACTCTTTATCAATACATCAGCTTTACCATTTCCGGTCAGGTCCAAAGCCAAACTACCTTCTCCACTGCCCTCGTTGTAGCTCAGCACGGCTTGGCCAGGTTGGCCGCTTAGACGCTCACCGAATAACAGCGCCTTGATATTCGCAGTTTTCAAAAGCGCAGAGACATCCAAGCGGTCCACGCCGCTCTCGAAGTCCAGGATAACGTCAGGGTTATCCGGGGTGGAATCGCTGGTATGGTCATATACAAACGTGTCTGCCCCCCCGCCGCCTTGCAACCTGTCGGCTCCGCCTCCACCGGTCAAGCGATTGGCAACGTGGTTGCCTATCAAGGCGTCGTTCCCGGCGCCCCCCACGGCGTTCTCCAGGGTAACGCCCTTGGCAATGGAGACATTGCCTTTCAATGCCCCCACATCAGAAAACGACTCGGCATTGAGGTTGATCTTCTGATTCTGCGAATACCCGGAGAAATCCAGCGTGTCGTTACCGCCACCGTCCCACACACAAAAGACAGGATTGTCATTGGCCGTTTTCAAGCTCAGGGCGTCACGGTTCGTATTGGAGTTGAACCCATAGGTCGTATCGGTATTACGGGTGTTGGTATTTGCTCCGTACAGTCGCTGGGCCGCAGCAATGTCATCCATCATCGGTGCAGAGGGATGCAACGAATTAAAATCATGACCTGGCTGATTCCTTTCCGAGAAATAGCTCATCACACTGCGGGCTCGAGTGTCCCCGGCGTATTCTGCGTGCGTTGCATAGGTGCCAGACCCATCGTATTTACCCGGATGCTCCAACCCGATCGCATGACCTGTTTCATGAATCAGTACTTGGCGAAAATAACCACCCTGCTTAGGGTGTGTGCCCGCATCTGCCGTGCCGATGTTAGCGAATGTATTTCTCAAGTACTTGTTAGGCAGTGATGCCACGCCGTTATTGGTTCCTGGCATATCACCAATATCAACGTGACCGTCGAGATTCTTGGCATTTTCGGTGAACGTCACGTTGGCGACATCCTGCCAGGATTTCAATGCTTGCCTGGCCAGTTCTGCCTGCTGCGATGTGAACCCCTTGGAAATCCGGAATGACAGGTCAATTTTCTGATCGCCATTACGGTCATGAAATCGGAAGTCACGGCGAGTGATATGTTTACCTGCCTGCTCAGTCGTGAATACCGTTTTCTTATTATTAAGGGTGTAGGGCGGCCTCAACTGCTCAGAACTCATGCCCCCCCGAGCAGAAAACTCCTTTTCTTGCGAGATATTAGTAGCGGGTGGTCCTGATAATTTCATACAACCTAAGTCCTCATGCAATAACCCGAGACATCGCACTCCCACTCCATACGAGCAACAGCACTTATCGGCACCTCCTTAAGTTCGCACAGAGACACGCTGTCCGCCAGACACTAATTAATGCACTCCGACACACTCTAAAATCTCAAAATACTTTGGTGACAAAGGCGCAACGTTCCGAAACAACACTTGCAGCCCATACGCCACTGCAACCACTCCAACCTACTGATTTACATTGAAAAAACAAGATCTCATACACTAGCAATCAAATTCGATTGCAACCCATTACTCACAAACAGATAACACTCCAAAATACTGCTTCGAGTCGGCACTCCAGTCCAAGCTGCCTACCTACACCCCACTGCGACTAATCAAGAGAATACAGAGTAAGAACCGAACGAAAACAGCTACCTCCTCGAACTGATTAAATCCACGCCTTCGCAACACCGTAAATTAATACACTGCTACAACCGATCATTCTGACAAGGCCGACTCCGGGCATATGAACAACTGGCGTAAAGACCTAATCACCAGGCTTGCACGGTTCTGATTCAGGAAATGCAGACCTATATGAAACAGGCGTGCAAGCGCCTGCCGTAGCGCAACAGGGCGACAGAACAGTACTGGGTTTGGGTTGGAGTCAACGCAGAAGACATGACCAAGCCATGGGGACTCGATCGAGGTCAACGATAGAAGCGCATGCACGATGCCGCCAAAGCAGCAGCACACATCAGGTTGACAGGCTTGTACGCGGTATCAAGCGAGTAACCAGCCTGTCATCAAGGTAACGAGACAGTGATTTTATCGGCGTAGCAAGATAGGCCGTGGCATTGCCTGAACCGAACGTTTACAGGCATGAAGTTGACGCAAAGCGTCAACTCACGCTTTTCATCCTGCGAGCGTCCTATTCAAGCCAGGCCCAGGACATCATCAGGGCTGATCGGTCGCGTACTTTTTATAAGAAAGTCACTTCTGCCGTTGCCCGACAGGTCGATCGCCAAAAAATAACGTCCGCTGTACATGTTGTATTTAATGACCGTATCACCGGGTTTGCCCGTAAAGTCGGGAACTAAGTTCAGACTGACCCCCGCAGCGTTAGCCATGGTACATAAATCAATCTTGTCCCAGCCGGTCTTGAAGTCAGTGAGCAGATCAGCTGCTGCGTAGGCAGAGTCCGCTACCGAATTGTATTTGAAAACATTGCGCCCCCCTGCGCCTCTCAGCGTATCCGCGCCTTCGCCCCCAACCAGTACGTTATCGGCTTCGTTGCCAATCATCCGGTCATTGCCGGAACCGCCGATAGCGTTTTCGATAACCGACGCCGGGCTGACGTAAACATTATTGTATTTTCCGCCGACACTTGAGTAAGTACCCGCCCCCAGGTTAATGACTTGGTTATGCCTGAACCCGGAAAAATCTAATGTGTCATTACCTTGCCTGTCGTCAACTTCGAATTGCGGTAGGTCATGGGTGGCTACCAAGGACGTACGGACATTTCCGGTGTTTGAACTAAAGCCGTAAACGGTGTCCATCGGTAAACATTGCGTTGGCTCGGGTTCGGGACAAGGCTCAGGTATCGGGCAGGGTTCCGGACACGGCGCTGGCCTCGGTTGCGGCTGCGGGCAGGGCTCAGGTGTCGGGCACGGTTCCGGGCACGGCGCTGGCCTCGGTTGCGGCTGCGGGCAGGGCTCAGGTGTCGGGCACGGTTCCGGGCACGGCGTTGGCGCTGGCCTTGGCTGGGGCTGTGGCTCTGGCCGTGGCTGCGGCCTTGGCTGGGGCTGCGACTCTGGACGCGGCTCGGGCCTTGGCCGGGGTTGCGGCTCTGGACGCGGCTCGGGCCTTGGCCGGGGTTGCGGCTCTGGTCGCGGCTCGGGCCTTGGCTGTGGATGCGGCTCAGGCCGCGGTTGCGGCGCCGGACGCGGCTCGGGCCTTGGCTCAGGATGCGGCTCAGGCCGCGGTTGCGGCGCCGGCCGCGGCTCGGGCCTTGGCTCAGGATGCGGCTCAGGCCGCGGTTGCGGTGCCGGACGCGGCTCGGGCCTTGGCTCAGGATGCGGCTCAGGCCGCGGTTGCGGTACCGGACGCGGCTCGGGCCTTGGCTCAGGATACGGCTCAGGCCGCGGTTGCGGTGCCGGACGCGGCTCGGGCCTTGGCTCAGGATACGGCTCAGGCCTCGGTTGCGGCGCCGGACGCGGCTCGGGCCTTGGCTCAGGATACGGCTCAGGCCGCGGTTGCGGCGCCGGACGCGGCTCAGGCCTTGGCTGTGGGTACGGCTCAGGCCGCGGTTGCGGTGCCGGACGCGGCTCGGGCCTTGGCTCAGGATACGGCTCAGGCCGCGGTTGCGGCGCCGGACGCGGCTCGGGCCTTGGCTGTGGGTACGGCTCAGGCCTCGGCCACGGCGCCGGACGCGGCTCGGGCCTTGGCTGTGGATAGCGCTCAGGCCTCGGCCACGGCGCCGGACGCGGCTCGGGCCTTGGCTGTGGATAGCGCTCAGGTCTCGGCCACGGCGGTGGACATGGAACGGGGCGCGGCTGCGGACAAGGTTCAGGCCTTGGCGGTGGGCACGGATGAGGTCTGGGCTGTGGTTCCGGACACGGTTCAGGCCACGGCCTCGGAGGTGGACACGGATTGGGGGTGATCCCCCCCCACAACGACTCATTACCTGCCTGGATCCGTTGAAACTTTCCGCCAGCCTGTTGAAGACGCTACTTCGCAATTGAAAGCCGTTGAAAACACTCTTATTAATACTTCTAAAGGGCTGCCTACCTACACGATAGTCCTCATTCTCCAACGGGCTGTAGTACCGATTGTATGCAGGGGTATTACGAAGGACTGGAATATAGGCACTGTGACGGCCACTGTGCATATTAGATTTATTCGTTTCACCCGGTCTGTTCAGAGCCGTGAATTGTTTTGGAACACTGGAAAAGCCATCACTTCGAGACCCCACACTGGAAACATTTACCTGCATTTTTTAACCCGCCTATCCAAGTTGAAATAAATAAAATCAATGTAGTTTGCCGAGGGCGAAATCCGCTGTGGAAATATACGAGCACGCGATCAAAGCGGCGTTAAATTCCCACAACCAAAAACACCAGACAACACCTCATCTATTTCAACTTAAAACGTCACATCATGTACGCCAGGCCGACTTCACGACACCACCAAAATATATTTACGCACAACTAACAAACCTCATGTAACGCGCACAATCCTTAAACTTTGCAACACATAACCTTGAAATGTTCAGAATGACGCAATACGGGTAAACACCCACACGACTCATTGCCCAAAAAAAGTAAAATCGAACACGACTGACTTTTTACTGCACTTGGCGATTACCATTGAATACGGCGAGCTCCGAGGTCACGACCCAGTACCGCAAGCTCCTCATATTGAGTGCCCGTGATCCAGGCAGCACAGCAGGCGGGCGACGGTATGTTCCAATGGGCCGGAGTTATCCAGTACAAACAAGCCCGCGCCATTACCAGCGATCAGCTCGGCAGTGAACCGCGCATTGCGCGCCAGGCGTTCTTCGATGTCCTCCAGGGACTCTCTCCCCCGTGCGATCAAGCGCTGGCGCAATACGGCCTGATCAACCGTCAGCAGCAGCACCAGCAACGTCGGATAACGCTCGCGGGTTTGCGCCAGGTGGGCGCGGGAACCATTGACCAGCACATCGTCGCCGGCTGCCAGCCAGTCGTCGATCTCACGAGGAATTCCATAGGACAAGCCATTGGCCTGCCAGCTCAAGGCAAACGCGCCCTGGGCATCCATCGCCGCAAACTGCTCCGGGCTCACCCCTTGCGCCGCTTCGCCCACTGCCTCCGCCGAGCGCGTGATCACTCGGCGTACCAGGCGGCAGCCGCGTTCGACCAAGCGCGGGCGCGCGGCATCCAGCAGGCTGTCCTTGCCCGAACCCGATGGCCCGATGAGATAGATCAACCTGCCTGCCATCAACACACCCTCTTCGTTAGTCACAGGAAAGTATATCCAGCAATCGTGCAACGGCCAGGCCGGCGGCGGCCACCTTACCCGAGTGCGACCCAACGCGCACCACGTATACGTTACGCAATAAAGGACTTTACCTACGGCCAACCATCCGGAATGCCGCCATTATGCCGAGCGAGCTGTACGCAGGAGGCCGTGCCCCAACCAGGTTTCCATCCCTGGTCGACCGCCTGCGCACAGCTCGCCCTGTTTGACCCACCCCATCAGTGACTGAACCACTGCAATCGGGGCTGGCAGACCGTTTTTTTCAGCCCACGACGATGTAATCCCCTGCGCTTTCAGGATGGCCCCACCCAATCCCGACTTCGCCGCCCGGCTGCTTTATGGCGCACAGATCTACTGTGGGAGGGGGCTTGCTCCCGATGGCGGTGTAATATTCAGCTGATCATTGACTGACCTACGCTATCGGGAGCAAGCCCCCTCCCACATTTGCCCGGCGGTGATTGCCAGAGTGCATTTCAAGGCCATGAAAAAGGCGACCCGAGAGTCGCCTTTTGTCATTGTGCGTACTGCTTGCTCAACCCCGGCGGCACGCCTTGTACGTTGGTTTCTTCCCAGGGCCCGTTGGGGCTGATGGAGCGGCTCCAGCCGTTGCTCCAGCGATAGTAGGTGCGCTGGCGGTAGAAGGTGTCGGTCTGGTCGTCGAGTACGTACACCTGCATCTTGCCGTCCCAGTGGCTGGCGGCGCCCGGTGGTGGAGCGAAGGTGGGCGATTTGGTTGGCAATGGCTTCGGCGGCGGGGTCACCGGGCCAGACGGCTTGGTGCTCGGCTGGGTCGACGGACCCGACGGCGGGATGGTCGGGCCAGTGGGGGACGGCGGTGGGCGGTGGACCGCACAAGCGCTCAAGCCAAGTACCAGGCTAAGCAGGGTGATGCGTGCAAATGCGGTCATGGGCGTTTCCTCGAGTTATTTATCCGGACTGTCGATGGTCAGCTGCTGCGGCGCAGTGGTGCTGCTGGCCAGGGGTTGGCTGCGGCCGATCCATTCGCCAGTGGTCGGAACACCTGCCCGGGATATGCGCGCAACCAGTTGGACTTCGGGGAAGTTGGACAGTTTCAACTGCGGCATCATTGCATCGGCATCGCCCAGTTCAACGGTGATGGGCAGTTCGGCGACGGTGATGCGCTTGGCCGCCAACGGTGCCGGTGGGCCGGAGACGGCGCGGGCGAAGATGAACACGCTGTCGGTCGGCAAGGTTTTGGCTTTCGCCTCGGCGGACAGGTCCACACGCACTGTCATGACCGCCTTGTGCGCGACCGTACCGCCGCTTTCCTTGAGCTTCTCGGCAGCGCGATCGATACCGCCTTGCAGCGCCACACGAGAATTGTCTTGCGCCGGCAGTTGCGCCAGCAGGCGGTTCCAGTAGTCGATCGCCTCCTGGTAACGCTGGCCTTCAAAGGCGGCGATACCCAACAGGCCAAGGCTGGTGACTTCCTTGGGGTCGAGCTTCAACGCCTCGTCGGTCAGCGCCTGCACCTTGGGCGACCACTGTTTGTTGTCGGCGAAGTATTGCGCCTGGGCCCACTGGCCGAGCAATTCCGGCTGGCGCCCGGCCAATGCCACGGTACGCTCGAAGACTTTGGCGGCATCGGCGGAACGGTCCTGGGCCATGTAGGCGCGGCCCAGGAAGTACAGGCCCTCGGCCGAGTCCGGCTGGGCTGCCGCGGCACGCTCCAGGCGCTGGGTCATGTCGGCCATGGATACCGGCGGCTGGGAGAACTCACGGGTCAGTTCAACCTTATCGCTCGCCCCATAATGCAGGTACAGCACAACGCCGAGGACGGGCACCAGAAACGCCGCCAAAAACGGCAAGGGTTTACCCAAGCGCGATTCACGGGGCTTTTCCACGCCTTCGGTATCGGCCAGCAGCTCACGGGCGGCTTCGGCGCGGCCGGTGTCCAGTTGCGCGGCGTTCAATACACCTTCGTCCTGCTGCACTTGCAGCTCGGCGACGCGCTCCTGATACAGCGCAACGTTCAGCGCGGTGCGATCCTCCTCACGCTGGGCACGGCGGCCGCGCAGTACCGGGATGAGCAGAAAACTCAGGGCAATCAGAAGCAGCAAGCCGGCTGCGAGCCAGAAATCAATCATCAGTCTTGGTGTCCAGCAATTGGTCGAGACGTTTGCGCTCTTCAGGGGAAAGCGCATCGGAACCATCGGTCGGCGCGGCGCGGCGACGACGCACGATCACCGCCATCACCACGACGCCGGCCAGCAGCAGGCCGGCAGGGCCGAACCAGAGCAGCGCGGTCTTGCCGGTGAGGGCCGGTTTGTAGCGCACGAAATCACCGTAGCGGTCGACCATGAAATCGATGATCTGCTGGTCGTCCTTGCCCTCACCCAGCATGCGGAAGATCTCTCTGCGCAGGTCGGTGGCGATGGGTGCGTTGGAGTCGGCGATGTCCTGGTTCTGGCACTTGGGGCAGCGCAGTTCCTTGGTCAGGTCGCGGAAACGCTCGCGCTCGGCGTCGTTGGCGAATTCGTAGGTGTCGATGGCAGCGTGGGCCACACCGGCCAGGCCCAAGGCCAAAACAGCGGCGGCTAACAGACGCTTCATGGCTTGGCCTCATCGACCAGGGCCTGGTACTTGGCGGCCAGTTGCTCGCGCCACACTACCTCGTCGATCACGCCGACATACTTGTCGCGGATCACGCCCTTGGCGTCGATAAAGAAGGTCTCCGGCGCGCCGTACACGCCAAGGTTCAAACCGAGGTTGCCGTCTTCATCGCGGATATCCAGCTGGTAGGGGTTATGGAACTCGGCCAGCCATTTAAGGGCCGCCGCATTGTCGTCCTTGTAGTTGATGCCGTAGATCACCACGCCCTTCTCGGCCAGCTTGTTCAGCACCGGATGCTCGACGCGGCAGGAAATGCACCATGTCGCCCACACATTGACCAGCGCCGGCTTGCCCTGCAAGTCGGCCTGGGTCAGGATCTTGTCGCCCTGCACTGTCGGCAGGTTGAATGCCGGGAACGGCTTGCCGATCATCGCCGAAGGCAGCTCGGCCGGGTCCAGGTACAAACCGCGATACAGGAACACCGCCACCAGCAGGAACAACGCCAGTGGCACCACCATCAACCAACGCTTCATACCGCAGCTCCCATACCCAGTGCTTCACGCACCCGGCTCTTGACCTTGACCCGATAACGCCGGTCCAGCGCTGCGAGCAAACCGCCAAAACCGGTGAGCAGACCGCCGAACCAGATCCAGCGCACGAAGGGTTTGACATGCACCCGCACGGCCCAGGCGCCGTCGCCCAGAGGTTCTCCGAGGGCCACATACAGGTCACGGGTGAAACCGGCGTCGATGCCCGCTTCGGTCATCATCGAGCTCTGCACGGTGTACAGGCGTTTTTCCGGGTGCAGCACGGTGATTTCCTTGCCATTGCGCACCACGCGCACCGTGCCTTTGTCTGAGGTGAAGTTCGGCCCTTCGAAGTGCTTGGCACCTTCGAAGATGAATTGGTAACCGGCCAGGTCCATGGATTCGCCCGGCGCCAGGCGCAGGTCGCGCTCGGCGCTGTTCTGGCTGGACAGCACCACACCGAGGGCGCACACCGCGATGCCGATGTGAGCGATCTGCATGCCCCAGTAGCTGCGGGTCAGGGTCGGCAGACCTTTGAGCAAACCTTTGTGACGGGTCTTGTCGACGATGTCACGCACACCGGCCAGTAATACCCAGGCGGCGAGCAGGAAGGTGGCGAGCACTGCCCAGTTGAAGTCGCCGTAGGCAATACCGGCGACCACGGCCAGCGCAACGCTGCCGAGTAGCACCGGAGCGAGCATGCCCACCAGCCATTTCACCGGAGTGTCTTTCCAGCGCACCAGCACGCCCACCGCCATCACCACCATCAACAAGCCCATCAGCGGGATGAACAAGGCATTGAAGTACGGCGGGCCCACGGACAGCTTGGCGCCGCTGAGGGCATCCAGCACCAACGGGTACAGGGTGCCGAGCAGGATCATCGACGCGGCCACCACCAGCACCAGGTTATTGCCCAGCAGCAGGGTTTCCCGCGACCACAGGTTAAAGCCGACCTGGCTCTTGACCACCGGTGCGCGCAGGGCGAACAGGGTCAGCGAGCCGCCGACCACAAACAGCAGGAAGATCAGGATGAACACGCCGCGCTCCGGGTCGGAGGCGAACGCATGCACAGAGGTCAGCACGCCCGAACGCACCAGGAAGGTGCCGAGCAGGCTGAGGGAAAACGCAGCGATGGCGAGCAGCACGGTCCAGCTCTTGAACACGCCGCGTTTTTCGGTGACCGCCAGGGAATGAATCAGCGCCGTGCCCACCAGCCAGGGCATGAACGAGGCGTTTTCCACCGGATCCCAGAACCACCAACCGCCCCAGCCGAGTTCGTAGTAGGCCCACCATGAGCCCAAGGTGATACCAATACCGAGGAAGGCCCAGGCAACGATGGTCCATGGCCGCGACCAACGCGCCCACGCCGCATCCAGGCGCCCGCCGAGCAAGGCGGCGATGGCGAAGGCAAAGGCCACGGAGAAGCCGACGTAGCCCATGTAGAGCATTGGCGGATGCACGATCAGGCCGATGTCCTGCAACAGCGGGTTGAGGTCATGCCCGTCCGCCGGGATCTGCGGCAGCATGCGGCTGAACGGGTTGGAGGTCATGATCAGGAACAGCAAAAAGCCAATGCTGATCATGCCCATCACCGCCAGCACCCGTGCCAGCATGACTTGCGGCAGTTGGCGCGAAAACACCGATACGGCGAAGGTCCAGCCACCGAGGATCAATGCCCACAGCAGCAACGAACCTTCGTGGGCGCCCCACACGGCGCTGAACTTGTAATACCAGGGCAAGGCGCTGTTGGAGTTGTTTGCGACATAGGCGACGGAAAAGTCGTCGGTCATGAAGGCGTAGGTCAGGCAACCGAAGGCGAACAACAGGAAGGCAAACTGGCCCCAGGCGGCCGGCTGCGCCAGGCTCATCCACAGGCGGTCACCGCGCCAGGCGCCGAGCAATGGCACCACGGCCTGGACCACGGCAAAGCACAGGGCGAGAATCATCGCCAACTGGCCCAGCTCCGGAATAAACAGTGCGGACGTCATCGGTTAGCCCTCCTTGGCAGGCTGCGGTTCTGCGCCAGGCGCGGACTGGCCGCTGTCTTTCAAGGCCTTTGTGACCTCCGGCGGCATGTACTTTTCATCGTGCTTGGCCAAAACTTCGTCAGCCACTACCACTCCATCGGCATTGAGCTTGCCCAGGGCAACGATGCCCTGGCCTTCGCGGAACAAGTCGGGGAGGATGCCGCGGTAAGTGATGGTCACGGCCTTGTTGAAATCGGTGACCACGAAGGTCACGTCAAGGGAATCGCCGGAACGCTTCAACGAGCCCTGCTCCACCATGCCACCGGCGCGGATGCGCGTGTCCAGCGGGGCTTCGCCATTGGCGATCTGGGTCGGGGTGTAGAACAGGTTGATGTTCTCCCGCAGGGCGCTCATCGCCAGGCCCACGGCAATACCCACCCCGGCCAGGATGGCAAGGATGATCAACAGACGCTTTCTACGCAGCGGATTCACTTTTCGGTCTCCCGGCGCAGACGTCGCGCCTCTTGTTGCAGGTAACGCTTGCGGGCCAGGATCGGCGCGGCGACGTTGAGGGCCAGCACCGCCAGGCAAATGCCATAGGCCGTCCAGACATACAGGCCATGGTGGCCCATGGCGAGAAAATCACTGAAAGAAGCAAAACTCATCCACGCGCTCCCAGGCTGGTTTGCACTTCGGCTTTTACCCAACTGGTGCGGGCTTCACGCTTGAGCACTTCAAGGCGCATGCGCAGCAGTAATACGGCACCGAAGAAGCAGTAGAACCCCAGCACCATCAGCAGCAGTGGCGCCCACATTTGCACGGGCATCGCCGGTTTTTCGGTGAGGGTGAAGGTGGCGCCCTGGTGCAGGGTGTTCCACCACTCCACCGAGTATTTGATGATCGGGATGTTGATCACGCCGACAATCGCCAGCACCGCGCAGGCCTTGGCGGCGCTGTCGCGGTTGCTGATGGCGTTGCCCAGGGCAATCAGGCCGAAGTACAGGAACAGCAGGATCAGCATCGAGGTCAGGCGTGCGTCCCACACCCACCATGAACCCCAGGTCGGCTTGCCCCAGATTGCACCGGTGACCAGCGCCATGGCGGTCATCCACGCGCCAATCGGCGCGGCGCATTGCAGGGCCACGTCGGCCAGCTTCATCTTCCACACCAGGCCGACGATGCCGCACACCGCCAGCATCACGTAGCAGGACTGGGCCAGCATCGCGGCAGGAACATGGATATAGATGATGCGAAAGCTGTTGCCTTGCTGGTAGTCGGGCGGCGCGAAGGCCAGGCCCCAGACCAGGCCGATGCCGATCAACAACACGGCGGCGACGCTCAACCACGGCAGCAGCTTGCCACTGATGCCATAAAACCATTTGGGCGAGCCGAGCTTGTGAAACCAGGTCCAGTTCATTGCAGTTTCCATCACGGATGCTTTTCGTCGTGGCGAGAAGCTCAGGGTCTTTACTGACTCAACGTCATCAACGCCGGGTCAGACCTCATTATTCACCGACGCTGATTTTCAGGCCGGCAGCTATAGCAAAGGGTGTCAGGGTTACCGCCAGGGCAGTCAGGCTACCGAGCCATAAGAGGTAACCGGTCGCCGGCATGCCCATCAGCGCGGCTTGCAAAGCGCCGCTGCCGAGGATCAATACCGGGATGTACAAAGGCAGAATCAGCAGGGCCAGCAACAGACCACCGCGCTTCAAGCCAACGGTCAGCGCTGCCCCTACGGCTCCCAACAGGCTCAGGGCCGGCGTGCCAAGCAACAAGGATAGAAGCAACACTGGCAGGCACTCGCTGGGCAACCCTAGCATCATCGCCAGCAAGGGTGAGAGCAGCACCAGCGCCAGGCCGGAAAAAGCCCAGTGTGCCAGTACCTTGGCCAGTACCAGAAGTGGCAAGGGGTGCGACGAAAGGACCCACTGCTCCAGGGAACCATCTTCGAAATCACTGCGAAACAGCCCGTCCAGCGAGAGCAGGACCGATAAAAGCGCCGCTACCCACACCAGTCCTGGGGACAAGGTTTGCAACAGTTTAGTCTCCGGGCCGACCGCCAGCGGGAACAGCGCGATCACAATCGCAAAGAACACCAACGGGTTGGCCAGCTCGGCCGGGCGACGACACAGCAGCCGCGCTTCACGCGCGACCAACAGGGCAAACACACTCATGCCGACCACCGCCCGAGGTCCAACTCGCGAAAACCCGCGGGCAGGCGCGTCAGGGTGTGGTGGGTGGTCAGTACCACCAGGCCGCCTTTCTCGCAGTGCTGGGCCAGGTGCTCTTCGAGTTGGGCCACGCCCTGTTTGTCGAGGGCGGTAAAGGGTTCATCGAGAATCCACAGCGGCGGACCGGGCAGGTACAAACGCGCCAGGGCCACGCGGCGCTGCTGGCCGGCGGAGAGGGTGTGGCAGGGAACGTCTTCGAAACCCTTGAGGCCCACCGAGGCCAGGGCCTGCCAGATCGCGTCGCGGGAAGCGGGGTGATGCAGGGCGCTGAGCCAACTGAGATTTTCTTCAGCGGTGAGCACGTCCTTGATACCGGCGGCGTGGCCGATCCAGATCAGGTTGCGCGCCAGTTCGGTACGTTGTTCGTGCAAGGGCTTGCCGTTGAGTCGTATATCACCTGCCGTGGGCTGCATCAAACCGGCCAGCAGGCGCAGCAGGCTGGTCTTGCCGCTGCCATTAGGCCCACTGATTTGCACCATGTCGCCCCCCGCCAGCCGCAGCTCGAGTTGCTCGAACAACAGGCGCAGGTCGCGTTCACAGGCAAGCGCTACGGCTTCAAGAAGAGGGCTGGTCAAGAGATCGCGGGCCTTTACGGTTCAAGTCGGCGGTGCAGCGGCCGTTATAGAGAAATGCACAATAACGGCTTTGGCGACCGATTTTAGAGAGCTGGATCAAATAGTTGTGAGGTTTTACCGCTCTCTATTGCAGACGGGCGGCATTATACATGCGATGCCCTACTCTAAAGAGGGCAATTTCCCCAGAGACGACGTGCACGATGACCGGCGAGATCAACCTACCTCCACTGCCTCCAGCCCCAGCGCCCAAGCCTGCCCCCCTGCCTGCGGCTGGCGAGCTGCTCAGGCTGCTGGAGCCACAGTCCGGCTTGATCGGCCCAGGGAAAACCGTGAACGCCGAGGTCATAGCGCTGAAGCAAGGCAGCGAAGCCTTTCAGTTGTTGCTTAAGTTGACCCTAGAAGGCGGTCGCCAGACTCTGGTCCAGGCCAGCAGCGCCCAGCCCTTGCCGTTGGGCAGCAATGTCGCGGTGAGCCAGACGCCTGCGGGCAACCTGGCCATCACCTTGCAGCAAGCCATGAGCGCCAATGTCGCCGCCCTGACCCGCCTCGATACCTCGCAAATGCCGGTGGGCACGTTGCTGCAAGCCAAAGTGCTGACCACGCAAATGCTGCCCCAGGGCACGGCGCAGCCGGCGATCTATCGCTCGCTGGTGAGCGTGCTCAATAACGCCCTGGCCGGTGCCACCCTGACGCTGGAAAGTCCTCAACCCCTGCGGGTTGGCAGCTTGCTCAGCGCCATGGTGCAGAACGCGCAAACCCTGAGCTTCGTGCCATTGAGCGGCTTGAAGGACCAACTGGCCGTGGCGCAACAGCTTGCCACCCAGCAAAGTCGCCAAGGCTCGCTGGATGCCGTGTTCACCGCCTTGCAAAACCTGCCCCGTGGCGCCAGCACCTCCGCCGACCTGCGAGCCGCTGCCGAGCGTTTATTGGCGGCGTTGCCCGACCTGGCGCAAGTCAGCAACCCCAAGGTGCTGGCGCAGGTGATCCAGAACAGCGGTGCTTTCCTGGAAGCCAAGCTGCTCGCCGGGCAAAACCCGCAAATCCCCCCGCTGGATATGAAAGGCGCGCTGTTGCGCCTGGTCGCGGACCTGCTGCCCACCCTGCCCGCCACCACCAACCTGAATGCCATCCTCGCCGCCAATACCCTGGCCCAGGTGTTGCCACATTTTGTCCGCAGCCCGTTGAACACCCTCGGCCAGGTCGGTGCCCGGCAGATACCGGCAAGCTTCCCGCTGCCCGAGCGGCTCATGGCCAAACTCGAAGGTGAAGGCGACCTGGAGAACCTGCTGCGCCTGGCCGCCGGCGCGATCTCCCGCTTGCAGAGCCATCAGCTGTCGAGCCTGGAACAGACCGGCACTACCGCCGACGGTCGCCTGCAAACCACCTGGCAGCTGGAAATTCCCATGCGTACCTTGCAAGACATCGTGCCGTTGCAGGTCAAGTTTCAGCGCGAGGAGCCGGCGCCGGACAAGGACCAACCTGAGCGCAAGGACAAGAAGGACCCGAAACAGATGCTCTGGCGCGTCGAACTGGCCTTCGACATGGAGCCGCTGGGGCCGCTGCAAGTCCAGGCGCAATTGACCCAGGGCAAACTGTCCAGCCAGTTGTGGGCCAGCCGCCCGTTCACGGCCAGCCTGATCGAAAGCCACTTGGGCAGCCTGCGCGAACGCCTGGTGTCCTCGGGGCTCAACGTCGGCGACCTGGATTGCCACCTGGGCACCCCGCCACGCGGCCCCAAAACCGGACTGGAACAACGCTGGGTGGATGAAACCGCATGAAGAACGCCGCCCCGCCCCGCCAGGCCATTGCCCTCAAGTACGACGGCCAACAGGCCCCCACGCTGACCGCCAAGGGCGATGACGCCCTGGCCGAAGCCATCCTCAAGCTGGCCCGGGAAAACGAAGTACCCATCTATGAAAACGCCGAGCTGGTGAAGCTGCTGGCGCGCATGGAACTGGGGGACAGCATTCCAGAAGAGCTGTACCGCACGATTGCCGAGATCATTGCGTTTGCGTGGACATTGAAGGGCAAGTTCCCGGCTGGATACGACCCGGATGCGGGGCCGGTGGAACGGGATATCACTGAGCGTGGCGACGATTACTGAGGAGCCACAGGCATATACAAATCCAAGTGTGGGAGGGGGCTTGCTCCCGATTGCGGTGTGTCAGTCACATTATTTCAACTGATAGACCGCTATCGGGAGCAAGCCCCCTCCCACATTTGGAGCCGGCCATATTTTTTGATCTGTGGTCAGTTCAGGACTTCGTTCAGGGGGATGAAATTGACTTGGTCACCGATATCCAGCGTCGTGCCTTCCATCACCTCCACAAACCCTTCAGCCCACGCCGCACTGCGCAGCACGCCGGAACTCTGGTTGTGGTAGATGACCGCCTTGCCCTGCTCGATACGCCCACGCAGGTATTCACGACGGTTACCCGGCTTGGGCCAGGCGAACCCTGCCGGTACTTCGAAACGCAGCGGCTGCACCTGCGCCACACCTTGGCGGCGTAGCAGATAGGGGCGCGCCAACAGCGCAAAGGTCACCAGGGTCGAGGCCGGATTGCCCGGCAGGCCGATCACCGGCACGCCACGAAAATGCCCGAAGGTCAGCGGCTTGCCTGGCTTGATCGCCAGCTTCCACAGTGCAAGCTCGCCGTCTTCACGCAGGGCAATACCGAGGAAGTCTGCTTCGCCTACCGACACACCGCCGGTGGACAGGATCAGGTCGACGCCGCCCAGGCCCGCCAGGCGCGTGCGGGTCTGTTCCAGATCATCCGGCAGGATCCCGGCATCGATCACTTCACAGCCCATGCGTGTCAGCCAACTGCACAGGACGCGGCGGTTGCTGTTGTAGATCTGCCCCGGGCCCAGCGGCAACCCCGGCTCGATCAGCTCATCGCCGGTCGACAGTACGGCCACGCGCACGCGGCGCACCACGTCGAGACAATCGCACCCCAGGGACGCGGCCAGGCCCAGCTCGATGGGCCCCAGTCGGGTACCGGCGGTGAGCACGCATTCACCGACCGTGGTTTCCTGGCCTTGGGGGCGGATGTTGTCGCCCACTTGCAGCGGCTCGGTAAAACTGACGCGCTGGTCGGCATGCACCACGGCGTTTTCCTGCATTTGCACGCAGTCCGCGCCCAGGGGTACCGGCGCGCCGGTAAAGATGCGGGCGCAGGTGCCGGGCGCCAACGGCTCGGGCGCATTGCCGGCGAAAATGCGTTGGCTCACCACCAGCGGTTCGCCGGTCCAATCCGCCAGGCGCACGGCGTAGCCGTCCATGGCGCTGTTGGGCCAGGGCGGCAGGTCAAGTGTGGAGATCAGGTCCTGGGCCAAGACCCGGCCGTCGCACTCAGCCAGGGGCAGGGCTTGCTGCTCGCGAATCGGTGCGGCTTCGGCCATGGCCAGCAGACGCTGCAAGGCGTCTTCCACCGGCATCAGTGCGCCGACCTTGCCCGGCTTACCCACGGGATTCACAGGGTTCAGCCTGTTTCAGATGCGGGACGAAGTTGCACGGGCGGTGACGGCTATCCAGTTGCTCGGCGAGGATGCCGTCCCAACCGGTGCGCACGGCGTTGGTGGAACCCGGCAGGCAGCACACCAGGGTGCCATTGGCCAGGCCGGCCAGCGCGCGGGATTGCACGGTGGAAGTGCCGATATCGGCCACGGATATCTGGCGGAACAGCTCGCCAAAGCCGTCGACCTGTTTGTCGAGCAGGCAACTCACGGCTTCGGGGGTGCTGTCGCGGCCGGTAAAACCGGTACCGCCGGTAATCAGCACCACTTGCACAACATCTTCGGCTATCCAGTGGGCAACCTGGGCGCGGATCTTGTAGAGGTCGTCCTTGAGCAGTACGCGCTCGGCCAGGTGGTGGCCGGCGGCAGTCAGGCGGTCGACGAACACCTGGCCGGAGGTGTCGGTGTCCAGGGTGCGGGTGTCGCTGACGGTCAATACAGCAATATTCAGGGGTACGAAGGGCGCATCGGCCTTGGCTTTCATGGCACGGTCCGGTTGTCGAAGGAACAGCCCGATGTTATATCACAGGCCCCCATTTACGTGCCGCTGCGGAACCACCATGTCTGTTGAATCTTCACCCCTGCCCTGTTCGATCCTGCTGTTGGCCGGTGGTCGCGGCCAACGCATGGGCGGCCAGGACAAAGGGCTGCTGCAATGGCTGGGCGAACCCTTGATTGCCCACCTGCAACGGCTGGCCCGGCCGCTCACCGATGACCTGATCATCTCGTGCAATCGCAACCATGAACGCTATGCGCCTTATGCCGATCAATTGGTGAGCGATGAAAACCTGGACTTTCCCGGCCCCCTTGCCGGTATCCGCGCCGGACTGCTCGCGGCACGCCATGAGCATCTGCTGATCCTGCCGTGCGATGTACCGCAGATCGATGAGCGACTGCTCGCCGACTTGCGTGAGATCGCCCAACGCAATCGGCAGCTGCCGGTGATGGTGCGCCAGGGCGAGTTCTGGGAACCCTTGCTGTGCATCATCCCGACCAGCCTGAAAAACCAAGTGGAACAGGCCTGGCAAGCGGGTGAGCGCAGCCCGCGCAAGATCTTGCTGGAACTGGGTGGCGTGGCCCTGCAATGCCCGGCCGATGACCCGCGCCTTGCCAACCTTAATACGCCCGAGCTGTTGCACCCACGGGCTGGCGTGTCAGAATGAGCCTTGCACAAGGAACTTTGCCGACGTCCCATACGTCACAAGGTCAGCAATTTAAAAGTATTCTCTCGGAGACAAACTCATGACTCAACGGACCATCGCCGCTCTCATGCTTGCACTGGGCCTCGCCACCCTCGCCGGTTGCGCTTCGCCAACAGTGATCACCCTGAATGACGGTCGCGAAATCCAGGCCGTCGACACCCCGAAATTTGACGAAGATTCGGGCTTCTACGAATTCCAACAGCTTGACGGCAAGCGCACCCGCATCAACAAAGATCAGGTTCGCACCGTTAAAGACCTGTAAGCCACAACGCTTGCACACAAGGCCCGCCTCGCGCGGGCCTTGTTGTTCCTGGGGTTACCAGTCGAGGATGATCTGGCTGCGGAAACTGCGTTCTTCACCGCTTAACGGATCGATAAAGCGCACGCCTTGGGCCAGCAGTTTCAGGGGGTTGGCGTAGTCATCCTCGGCATCCTTGATCACCTCGGGGTAGAACGGGTCATTGCAGATACTCGCGCCGAGCGCGGTCATGTGCACGCGCAGCTGGTGCTTCTTGCCAGTCACCGGGAACAGGCCGTAGCGCCATAAGTGGCCGTTTTTCTCTCGCACTTGCACAGCCGTTTCGGTGTTACTGGCGCCCAGCCCTTCCTGCATACGAAAGAACGGCTCGCCATCCACCAGCCGGCTTTTGTGCACCAACGGAAAGCTGAGGTTCGGCAAGGCTGGGGCGATGGCTTCGTAGAATTTATCGATACGCCGCGTGGGAAACAGTTGCTGATACGCCGAGCGGCTTTGCGGGTTGGCCGAGAACAGCACCAGCCCCGCCGTATGCCGGTCGATACGGTGCAGGGGCACCAGCGCGGGGTTGTCCAGGCGCCGGATCAGGCGACGCAGCAGCGTCTGCTCAACGTACTCGCCAGCAGGCGTAACCGGCAGGAAATGCGGTTTGTCCGCCACCACCAGGTGTTCATCGGCGTACAGGATGCTCTCCTGTACCGGGATCACTTTCTCGTTGGGCACTTCGCGAAAATAATAGATGCACAGGCCTTCCTTGTAGGCCAGGTCCAGCCTGATCGGGCTGCCATTGATATCCAGTACCCTGCCCCGCGCAATCCGGTCCAGCCATTGCTCGCGGCCGATGGCCGGGAAGTGCTCGCACAGGCAATCGAGCACCGTCGCCCAAGGACCAGGTGGCAGGTACAACGTACTGGCTTGGTGCTGGGAAGGGGAAAAACCGGAAGTGGACATGCAGATGCTCGAAGCCTGGGAAACAGGCGGGCATTATCCCGCATGGCGCGCGATTGCCTAGGGCCTATCTCAGGCCTTGGCCAATTGCGCCCGCAGGACCGGCGACGCGCTCGCGGCCTCGGTGAACTCCTTGAGCCAGCGCAATACGTCCACTGCTTCCCAACGGCCTGGATCATACAGCGCGTAAAGCAAGCCCTGGTAACCCACCACATCCAGCTGCTTGTGATAACCGGCTCGCTGGAACAGTGCCTCGATTTCCGCAAAACAGGTGTTGAAATGCACTTTGTTAAACGGCGTCTTGCCTTCCGTGACCAGGCCATCGAGGCGCAGCTCCTTTACCGCGTCACGCACGACATCGGCAGACATGCGATTGACGCTGCTTTTCAGTTGTTCAACATTCACCACGGGCGTTCCCTCTATTCAATCGCTGTACGAATATACAGTAACGTAATATTGGGAAACCCGCCATCGCATAAATTTCAGCGCAGGAAGGCGACCACTTGGTCAGCGTCGAATGGCCAATCCAGTTCCGCCCCGGTGTCGATCCGCCGCAGTACCGGGATCCTTAGGCCGTAGGCTTCGGTCAGGTCTTCTGGATCGGTGATATCGATCAATTCAACCATCAGACCGTGGTCGACCAACGGCATGAGGACATCTTCCGCAAGTTCACAAAGATGGCAACCCAGGGTGCCGAACAGCTGGCATTCAGGAGGCATGACGAAAGAACCCGGTCAGAAAAACAAGTGATCATTCTAAACCCGCTCGCCCCATGAAATCCCATTGCCGACAAAACACCTGACCCAGGTCACCATGGCCTATAACTGATTCAGCGATTCTCGCGGCTTTTTTGCCCGCTCACCTGCAACGGAGATGCTTGTGTTTGCCAACCTGCTGATCATTCTGGCCTCATCCCTGGTGGTGATTGCGCTGTTTCGCCGGCTGCAACTGCCGCCCGTGCTGGGCTACCTGTGCGTGGGCCTGGCGGTGGGTCCGACTGCTTTGGACTGGGTGAACGACAACGAGGACCTGCCGGATCTGGCCGAGATGGGCGTGGTGTTCCTGCTGTTTTCCCTGGGGCTGGAGTTTTCCCTGTCGAAAATGTTTGCGCTGCGCCGCGTGGTGTTTGGCCTGGGCAGTTTGCAGGTGCTGGGCTGCGGGGCGCTGCTGGGTGGCCTACTGATGGGCTTTGGCCTGGCGCCGGGCATCGCGCTGTTGCTGGGGGCAGGGTTGGCGTTGTCGTCCACGGCCATCGTCAGCAAGGAATTGACCAGCCTCGGTGAGATCTTCAGCAGCCATGGCCAGAATGCGATTGGCGTGCTGCTGTTCCAGGACGTGGTGGCGGTATTGCTGCTGACGCTGGTGCCAGTGTTTGCCGGCAGCAGTGACCAAGCCTGGTACTGGGCGCTGCCGCTGACCCTGGGCAAGACTGTGGTGTTGTTCGTGGGCCTGTTATTCGCCAGCCGCTGGTTGCTGCCGCGGTTGTTTCGTGAAGTCGCGGCGTCCCATTCGGCGGAGTTGTTTGTATTGCTGGCGCTGGTGATTGTGTTGCTCACGGCCTGGCTCACCCATCTGCTCGGCCTGTCCCCTGCCCTTGGGGCTTTCCTGGCCGGCATGTTGCTGGGTGAAAGTCATTATCGTCACCAGATCGAAGCGGATATCCGACCGTTCAGAGACATTCTGCTGGGGCTGTTTTTTGTCAGCATCGGCATGTTGATCGACCTGCAGTTGTTCATCAGCCATAGCCTGTTGATCCTCGGCCTGACCCTCACGCTGATGCTGGTCAAAGGTTGCGTAGTCGCCACACTGGTCAAGCTGCGCGGCAGCGACACTGAGACCGCCTGGCGCAGCGGCCTGGCCCTGGCCCAGGGTGGCGAGTTCTGTTTTGCGTTGATGGCGCAGATGCAACAGAGCCGGCTGATTCCAGATCAATTCAACGGGCTGCTGCTGGCCGCCACGTTCTGTTCGATGCTGTTGACGCCATTGCTGTTGCGCGCCGCGCCGGCCATTGCCCTGCGCCTGCACCGCAAGCCCAACCAGCAGGTGCAACTGGAGCAGATCACCGCGCTCAATGCGCAACTGCACGGGCATGTGGTGATTTGTGGGTATGGTCGGGTGGGCCAATCCATCGCGCGATTTTTGCGCCGCGAACACCAGGCGTTTATCGCCCTGGATGACGACCCCGCACGCGTACACGAAGCCGCCACCGAGGACAGCAGCGTGCATTACGGCGACTGCCGCCGTGGCGCCTTGCTCAGTGCCGTCGGCCTGGAGCGGGCGCGGTTGGTGGTGATCGCCGTAGACAACAGCGATGTCGCCCTGCTGGTGCTCAAGGAAGCGCGGCGGATCAACCCTGAGGTGCCGATCCTGGTGCGCACTCGCGATGACAGCCAGTTGGCTGAGCTCAAGGCCGCCGGTGCCAGTGAGGTGGTGCCTGAGCTGCTGGAATCAAGCCTGATGCTCGCCTCCCACGCGCTGATCCTGCTGGGCCTGCCGGACCAACAGGTACAGGCGCGGGTCGATGAGGTGCGGCACAACCACTATCGCCTGTTGCACGGATTCGATCCGCAGCCCCGCACGGACGAAGAGGCGCCAATCAATCCTGACTGACTGCGCCAATCTTGTGGATCGACAGGTCGGCACCGTAATACTCTTCTTCCTTGCTCAGGCGCAGGCCGTGCATGCGCTTGATCGCGCCGTACACGAGCAAGCCGCCGCCAAAGGCCACCACCACGCCAAGGCCGGTGCCAATCAACTGGCTGATCAGGCTCACGCCGCCCAGCCCACCCAGGGCGGTCTGCCCGAATACGCCGCAGGCGATACCGCCCCACACCCCACATAAGCCGTGCAAGGGCCATACACCCAGCACGTCATCGATCTTCCAACGATCCTGGGCAGCGATAAAACACCACACAAACAACCCTCCGGCAATGGCCCCCGTGACCAGCGCGCCCACCGGGTGCATCAGGTCGGAACCGGCGCAGATCGCCACCAGCCCGGCCAATGGGCCGTTGTGCAGGAAGCCCGGATCGTTACGCCCAATCACCAGCGCGGCAACGGTGCCGCCGACCATGGCCATCAACGAATTGACCGCCACCAGGCCACTGACCCCATCCAGGGTTTGCGCACTCATCACGTTAAAGCCAAACCAACCCACGATCAGGATCCACGACCCCAGCGCCAGGAAGGGGATGCTCGACGGCGCAAACGCCACCAGGCGTCCTTCGCGATAACGCCCGTTGCGCGGGCCCAGCAGCAACACGGCTGCCAGCGCCAGCCAACCGCCCATGGCGTGTACCACCACGGAACCGGCAAAGTCATGGAAGCCAGCACCAAAGGTTACGAGCAGCCAGGCTTGCAGGCCGAAGTTGCCGTTCCACACCATGCCTTCGAAAAAGGGGTAGACAAACGCCACGATCAGCGCGGTGGCGCACAGCTGCGGAGCAAACTTTGCTCGCTCGGCAATGCCGCCGGAAATGATGGCCGGGATGGCCGCAGCGAAGGTCAGCAGGAAGAAAAACTTCACCAGGCCGTAGCCATGATCGGCACTGATCACGGCTGCTGGATGCATGAAGTTCACGCCATAGGAGATCCAATAGCCTATAAAGAAATAGGCCAGGGTTGAGATCGCGAAGTCGCTGAGAATTTTCGACAAGGCATTGACCTGGTTCTTCTGGCGCACCGTGCCGACTTCCAGGAAGGCAAAACCGGCGTGCATGGCCAAGACCATGACCGCACCAATCAGGATGAACAGGGTGTTGGAGCTATGGACAAGGGTGTCCACCGCACTTTGCAAATTTTCCATGGAGGTTGGCAGGCCTTCATCAAGGCAAAAAGCACCAAAGCGGTTCAAGCCAGGGTTTTGCGCACTAAATTGGCACCGGCGACCCCGCCCTTGTTAAGAGGGCGTGAACCGCTTTAGCGCAGCGATCAACACACAGGCCGTTGCCGACAGGGTTTTTCCGCGGGGTTGAGTGATTTAGGGTAAGGTTTTTCAAGGCTTGCGCCACGACCGCCCGGATTCAGCGCAGGCCCCAGGGCCTGCGCACCAAGGCAAAGCAAAAGCTGTACCACACAATTGCACTGAACCTTCGGCGAACCCCGCGACTCGAAACCACACGTACAGATCAGCCACACACGGAGACAACCATGGCCGGTAAAACAGCAAAGACTGCTCAAGAGATACTGATGGCGGATTTTCAAACCCTGGTCAGTGATACCGAAAGGTTGCTGGACGACACCGCTGTGCTGGCCGGTGACCAGGCCGATGAGCTGCGCACCAAGATCCATGAGAGCCTCCTCAAGGCCCGCGAGACCCTGCAGTTGACCGAAGATTCGCTGCGTGAGCGCGGTCAGGCGGCGATCACTGCCACTGAAGACTACGTACAAGCCAACCCATGGCAGTCCGTCGGTATCGCTGCCGGCGTGGGCTTTTTGATCGGTTTGCTGGCTACAAGGCGCTAAATATCATGTCTATCGGCGAATCCAGCTCATCAACGAGCGCACACTCTTCAGGAACCAGTTCCACCTCCCGACGCCTGGGCGCTGCTGTGCTGGGCTTGCTGCACAGCCATGTGGAATTGTTCGGCATCGAATTGCAGGAGCAAAAGGCCCGCACCGTCAGCCTGTTGCTGTTTGCCGGGCTGGCGCTGGTGTTTGCCCTGCTCTTGCTGGTGGGGCTATCGACGCTGGTAATGATCCTTGTATGGGACACCGGCTACCGACTGACCGGGATCATTTGTCTCTGCGTGTTCTACAGCCTGGCCGCCGCGTTCTGCGGGGTGCGTTTGAAAGCGGCGGTGTTCGATGAGTCCACGCCCTTCCACGCCACTCTTGAAGAACTGGCCAATGACCGGGAGCGCCTGCTGCCATGAGCATGACTGAGATCCCGCAAAACACCTCCCGCCGGGAAATGCGCAAGGCGCTGATCCGCCTGCGCATGGAAATGCACCGCCAGGAAATCCGCCATGAGTCCCAGCAACTGATGGCGCCCCTGCAAAAAATGCGCAATATGCGCCACAACTGGCAGGACAGCCTGGGCATCAAGCACGCGCCACTGTGGGGCGTAGCGGCGGTGACGCTGATGGGCTTCTTTACCGGCAAGGGCGCCAAAGGTGGCAGCATCAGCAGCGTGACGCGCCTGATACGGCTAGGTGCCGGGTTGATCCCGCTGATCAAACTGGCCATGCAAGGCGCTTCGCGCAAAAACTGACCTGTGTGAGTCAAAGACCGTAATGACCGGATATGTCCTGGTCATTGCGGTTCTTTGCGCTGCCTGTTAATTGATATCGACACTGCCGACCGTTGGATTCGCTTGCCCCAGCGAGGCCGAACCGGGAAGCTGGACCTGTCATTCACCGTACGGAGAGTACCCGCCTTGGATTGGCCCACCCTGCTGACCCGCGAACGCCTTGGAAAACCCCTGCACAGCCCGGAAGAACTGGGACGCAGCCCCTTTCACAAAGACCATGATCGCATCATCTTTTCCGGTGCATTCCGGCGCCTGGGGCGCAAGACACAAGTGCACCCGGTATCGAGCAACGACCATATCCACACGCGCCTGACTCACTCGCTGGAAGTCAGTTGCGTCGGGCGCTCCCTCGGCATGCGCGTGGGCGAAACCCTGCGCAGCGCCCTGCCCGACTGGTGCGACCCGAGCGACTTGGGCATGGTGGTGCAATCGGCCTGCCTGGCCCATGACATCGGCAACCCGCCGTTCGGACACTCCGGCGAAGACGCCATTCGCCACTGGTTCCAGCAGGCCGCCGGGCGCGGCTGGCTGGATGACATGACCAGCGCCGAACGCAATGACTTCCTCAACTTCGAGGGCAATGCCCAGGGGTTTCGGGTGCTGACCCAGCTTGAATACCATCAGTTCGACGGCGGCACGCGGCTGACCTATGCCACCTTGGGGACTTATCTCAAATACCCCTGGACTGCCCGCCACGCCGACTCACTGGGTTACAAGAAACACAAGTTCGGCTGTTACCAGAGCGAGCTGCCGATTCTTGAACAGATCGCCCACAAGCTCGGCCTGCCCCAACTGGAGGAGCAACGCTGGGCCCGTCACCCCCTCGTTTACCTGATGGAGGCCGCCGACGACATCTGCTACGCGCTGATTGACCTGGAAGACGGCCTGGAAATGGAGCTGCTGCAGTACGCCGAGGTCGAGTCGCTACTGCTGGACCTGGTCGGCGATGACCTGCCACAAACCTATCGGCAGTTGGGCCCGCTTGACTCGCGGCGCCGCAAACTGGCGATCCTGCGTGGCAAGGCCATCGAACACCTGACCAACGCGGCAGCAAGGGCGTTTGTCGAACAGCAGGACGCTCTGCTCGCTGGCACACTGCCTGGCGACCTGGTCGAGCACATGCACGGCCCGGCAAAACGCTGCGTACTGGATGCCAAGGACATGGCGCGCAAGAAAATCTTCCAGGATAAACGCAAGACGCTGCATGAAATCGGCGCCTACACTACCCTGGAAATCCTGCTGAACGCATTCTGCGGTGCGGCCCTGGAACAACATGGCGGACGCACCCCATCGTTCAAGAACAGGCGCATTCTCGATTTACTGGGCAATAGCGCGCCGGACCCGGCCTGGCCATTACATGCCTCGTTCCTGCGGATGATCGATTTCATCGCCGGCATGACCGACAGCTACGCCACAGAGATGGCGCGGGAAATGACCGGGCGCTCCAGCCCTCAGTAACAACTCGACCACGCATCCTGTTCCCTGAAGAGAATCGCCCTACGACGGGAACAGAGCGGCCTGATCGAATTCGTACATACACCCGAAGAATAATCACGCACGCTCTTAACGGACCAGCCGAGCAATTCCTCCCCCCATCGACGCTTGACTCACTGTGTGTTCTCTATGCCCAGATACCCTCTTCGTATTCTTTTGGTGGAGGATCACCCCTTTCAGCTCCTGGCCACCCAATGCCTGCTCAAAAGCTTCGGTTTCGACCAACTGACGCCCGTGGAAAATGCCGAGCAGGCCATACGTTTGATGAGCCAGTCCGAATACCCCTTCGATCTGATGCTATGTGACCAATGCCTGCCTGACTTGCCCGGGCTTGAACTGGTAGAAATCGCCAGCCGCCAGCGCTTTATAACCAGTGCGATTCTGTTGAGCGGGTTACCCCCGGCGGAACTGATTAATCTGAAGAAACAAGCCTTGCAACGAAATCTGCCACTCCTTGGTTACTTATCAAAACCATTGAACAAAGATCAACTTGAACAGTTGATTGCCTCGATTTTCACTTAACGAATGTAGGAAATTAAACATTTCCGCTAGAGAAAACCGACGTGAGGCTAGTCGCAAATACCAAGGCGCCATTACATGACGCAATCATGCCCAAAATACTTACATACACCTCCATCACACCTAGCAACTTGTAGGTGCATGCCTTTTCTAGCGTAGGAACTTTCCTGTTTTGCTTCTACCGCCCTAAGGCTTCATGCTGCAACCTCGCCTTCTGAGCTAATGTGCCCGCTTTATTTGCACCTGCATGGAATGTGATTATGAACTCTGTCTTTATTATCGATGACCACCCGGTTATACGACTCGCCATTCGAATGTTGCTGGAACACGAGGGTTACAAAGTCGTTGGCGAAACAGATAACGGGTGCGATGCCATACAGATGGTGCGTGAATGCCTTCCAGACCTGGTGATTCTCGACATCAGCATTCCCAAGCTTGATGGCCTTGAAGTCCTCTGCCGCTTCAACGCGATGAACACATCGATGAAGACGCTGGTGCTGACGGCCCAGTGCCCTACGCTCTTTGCGACGCGATGCATGCGTTCGGGCGCCGAGGGGTATGTGTGCAAGGAGGGGGACCTGAGCGAGTTGCTCAGCGCCATTCGTGCAGTGCTGTCGGGCTATAACTACTTTCCCAGCCAGGCGCTGAATAGTCCCGGCGCCGAAGGTATGGACGCTCAGGAGCTGGAACTGTTCAAAACAGTCAACGACCGCGAACTGATGGTGCTGCAACTGTTTGCACAAGGCCGTACCAACAAGGAAATAGCCAAGGGTATGTTTCTCAGCAATAAAACTGTCAGTACTTATAAAAAGAGGTTAATGCAGAAACTCAAGGCCAAATCCTTGGTAGAACTCATCGAGATGGCAAAACGAAACGCGCTAGTGTGAGAAAGCGGATGCCCAGCCGTATAAAGGACTATCTGATTATATTGAGTGCCGGTTTGTGCTTCAGCACCACTGTGCTTGCGGAGCACCAAACCAGCCCGGAACACTTCACCCTCCTGAGTCGTGCCGGAGCCATTCAACTAGGCACTCATTTTGACAAGGCTCAGCGCCAGTGGCTGCAGAACAAACGTGAACTGGTGCTGGGTACCTCCGCACCTGACTACCCGCCCTTCGACCTCACGTCCAGCGGTCATGATTACGAAGGCCTCACCGCTGATTACGCCGGATTGCTGGCCAAGGCGCTCTCCTTGCCAATCAAGGTCATGCGCTACCCGTCCCGCAAGGATGCCATTCGAGCCCTGGAGGCCGGGGAAATAGATTTGTTGGGCTCCTCCAACGGCTTTGAGGCCGCGACCCCCAATCTCATCCTGTCTGAACCCTACGCCGTGGACCAGCCTGTACTGGTCACCCGCGAGGGAGAAACCAGAAGTCTGAACGAAGGCCTGGAAGGGCTCCGCTTGAGCCTTGTCTACCATTACCTGCCCCTCAACGAAGTAGAAAAGCTGTACCCCAATGCGGTCATCCGCGCCTATCCGTCTTATCAGAATGCCTTGAATGCAGTGGCGTTCGACCAGGCGGATGTGTTTCTCGGCGACACCATTTCCACCCATTACATGATCAACAAGGGCTATCTCAAAAATATCCGCATGGCCAACTTCGGCAAGCATGAAGCTTATGGTTTCAGCTTTGCTACGCGCCAAGACAATCGGATCCTCCTGAGCATTGTCGACTCAGTCCTGGCAGCCGTGCCCGTCAACGAACGGGATAGCATCGCCAAACGCTGGAGCGCCGGCAGCGATATCCTGCTGACCGATAAGAAACTGCAACTGACCCAGCGTGAAGAGCGCTGGCTCAAAGAGCATCCTGTTGTGAAGGTGATCGTGAACGAAACCTTCGCGCCACTCACCTTCTTTGACGCGGACGGCAATTTTCGCGGGATTACCGCCGACCTCCTGGAGCTGATACGCCTGCGAACCGGCCTGCGCTTCTCGATCGAGCGCGGACGTGACGTCAATGCAATGATCGAGCAAGTCACCAGCCAGAAAGTCGATATGATCGGCGCTATCGTCCCGAGCAACGAAAGAGACTCGCAGCTCAATTTCAGCCGCCCTTACCTGGAAAATTCCTACGTATTGCTGACACGCAAAGAGCCAGGGGCGCCCTCGAATATGGAGCAAATGGCCGGCAAGCGCCTGGCGATAACCCAAGGCAATCCCTTGGCCGCGAGCTTGAGCACGGACTTCCCGCAGATTCACCTGGTGGAAACCAGCGATACGTTCCGTGCGTCGGAATTACTCGCCCAGGGGCAAGTGGACGGTGCCGTGAACACTCTGGTCATCGCCAACTACTTCCTGTCTTCCCAGGTTTTCCAGGACAGGCTGCAAATCAGCGCCAGCATCGGCACGGTCCCCGCCACATTCACCCTGGCCACATCGCGCCAAGCCACGGAATTGAGTTCAATCCTCGACAAGGCGCTGCTCAGCATCGCCCCGGATGAAATGGGCGTGATCAACAGCCGCTGGCGTGGCTACACCGCCGCATCCGACAGCTACTGGCGCAACTACCACCAACTGATAGCGCGGATCATCATCGGCACCGGGCTTCTGCTGTTGATCTCCTTGACCTGGAACGCCTACATGCGCCGCCAGATCAAGCACCGCAAAATGGCCGAGCGCGCACTCAATGATCAGTTCGAATTCATGCGCGCACTGGTCAATGAGACGCCACACCCGATCTACGTGCGCGACCGCAATGGCCTGCTGCAGACCTGCAACGACAGCTACCTGCAGGTGTTCGATGTCAAGCGCGAAGACGTGATCGGCAAAAGCGTGACCCAGATGAGCATGGCCCTGGAGTCGGAGGCGGCCCAATACCATGCGGACTATCAGCGCGTGGTGGCCGAGGGGAACCCGCTGATCCTGGACCGCAGCCTGCATATCCATCAGAAGAAACTGACCATCTACCACTGGATCCTGCCCTACCGGGACTCCACCGGCGAGGTCCAGGGCATCATCGGCGGCTGGATCGATATCAGTGACCGGCGCCAGTTATTCGATGAGCTACGCGCCGCCAAGGAACGCGCCGACGAGGCCAATCGCGCCAAAAGTACGTTCCTTGCCACCATGAGCCACGAGATCCGCACGCCAATGAATGCGGTGATCGGCATGCTCGAACTGACACTCAAGCGCGCCGACCAAGGGCACCTTGATCGCCCGGCGATTGAAGTGGCATACAACTCGGCCAAGGACCTGCTGGAATTGATCGGCGATATCCTCGATATCGCGCGTATTGAGTCCGGCCGTCTCAGCCTGGCCCCGGAACGCGTCAACCTGCGAGAGGTGATCGAGTCGGTCGTGCGCGTCTTCGACGGCCTTGCGCGTCAGAAAACCCTGAGCCTGTTGCTGGAGTTCAAGCCCGACCTCAATGACATCGAGGTGCTGATAGACCCCCTGCGCTTCAAGCAAGTGCTCTCGAACCTCGTGAGCAACGCGATCAAGTTCACCGAACACGGGCAGGTGAAAATCAAAGTAGAGATACAGCCTACCCAGGCGCCGGAGCAGATCGAGTTGAAGCTCGTCGTGGAGGACACCGGCATCGGCATCAACAGGGAAGACCAGTTGCGCCTGTTCGAACCCTTTGCCCAAGCCGACAACTCTGGGCACCTGGCCAGGAGCGGTGCGGGGTTGGGATTGGTCATCTGCCGCAGCCTGTGCGAAATGATGGGCGGTCAATTAAGCCTCAGTAGCGTGCCCCTGGTAGGCACCCAAGTGCACGTCAACCTCAGGATGCCGCGCCTGAGCCCGGTCCAGGCGCTGGGAGAGCACACGCCTGAGACGCCGGCCCGCACACCCGTGCTGAACGTGCTGGTGGTCGACGACCATCCGGCGAACCGCCTGCTGATGTGCCAGCAACTGGGCTACCTGGGCCATCAATTCACCGCCGCCGAGCACGGCGCAGCCGGATTTCAGGCCTGGCGCCAGGAACGTTTCGACCTGGTGATCGCCGACTGCAACATGCCCATCATGAATGGCTACGAGCTGAGCCGTTCAATCCGCGAATACGAGCAACGGGAACAATTACCTGCCTGTGTGGTGCTGGGCTTTACTGCCAATGCCCAGCCGGAGGAAAGGCTACGGTGCGTGCAGGCCGGCATGGATGACTGCCTGTTCAAACCCATCAGCCTGACCGTGCTGGAGCGGCAGTTGGCGCAGATCGCCCCTCAACCGGCAAGCACACGACTGGACCTGGGGTGCCTGGAGGCCCTGACCGGCGGCGACCCGCAACTGAGTCGACGCTTGCTGGAAGAGCTGTTGAGCAGCAGCCGTCAAGACCGCCAGGCACTCATGGACCTGCTGAGCGGTAAAGCCTCGCTGGCGGACATCATTGAGCAGGCCCACAAAATCAAGGGAGCTGCTCGTATCGTTCAAGCCACTTCGCTGGCCGGGCAATGCGAAGCACTGGAACAAGCCTGCTCGCGCAATGAGCATTGGGCCGCGATCGAAACCGGTATCAAGGCCCTGGAAAAACTCATGCTGGAACTGGAGAGGAACCTGCAAATTCAACTGGATGACCTGGATAGTCTGTAAGCGCCTGAACGCTGTAGGAGCGAGCAAACTCTCGCGCCTACAGAAGACGGCATCAGCTCGCTTGTCTCAGCAATCGGTCAACCGCAGGAAGATGGCTGCCAGTTGTTCAATCCCCACTTGGTCCTGAGGTGTAAAACGGCCCAGCAACGGGCTGTCGAGGTCGAGGACGCCGACCAGTTGACCGTCCTTGACCAACGGCACCACCAATTCGCTGTTGGAAGCGCTGTCACAGGCGATATGCCCCGGGAAAGCATGCACATCCTCCACGCGCTGGGTTTGCCGTGATGCCGCCGCCGCGCCACACACCCCGCGTCCGAAGGGAATCCGCACACAGGCGATCTGCCCCTGGAATGGCCCAAGCACCAGTTCGTCATTGCGATTGAGGTAGAAGCCTGCCCAATTCAAGTCATCCAACTGATTGAACAGAAACGCGGAAAACTGCGCACTGTTGGCGATAAAGTCCCGCTCATCGGCGAGCAACGACTCAAGCTGCGCGCACAGCATGGCATAACCATCAAGGCCGGTACCGGCCTGTTGTAAATCGATCATGGTTGACGCTCCAGCAATTTAAGACCCACCCAGTAACGGGCGAACTGATAGGCACAGCGGCCATTGCGGTTGCCGCGGCCGGTAGCCCAGCGCACCGCCAGCACATCGAGTTGTTCGTCGCGCTGCCACTGCAAGCCAGCCTTGCCGGCCAACTCGCCGATCCAATGTTCCACCACATCCAGGAAGTGCTCCTGGGTGAAGGGGTAGAACGATAGCCACAAGCCAAAACGGTCCGACAAGGCAATCTTGTCTTCTACCGCCTCACTCGGGTGCAGCTCGCCATCCACGCGTTTCCAATTGTCATTGTCGCTCTGGTTTTCCGGCACCAGGTGGCGACGGTTGGACGTGGCGTACAGCAGCACGTTTTCCGGCGCCTGTTCGAGGGAGCCGTCCAACACGCTCTTGAGCACACGGTAGTCGCCTTCACCGGCTTCGAACGACAGGTCATCGCAAAACAAAATGAAGCGCTGTGGTAGTTTGACCAGTTGCTCGACCACCCGTGGCAGGTCGGCCAGGTGGTCGCGCTCGATTTCGATCAAACGCAAGCCCGCCTTGGCATGCTGGGCGAGCAAGGCGCGGACCATGGAGGATTTTCCGGTGCCGCGCGACCCCCACAGCAGCGCATGATTGGCAGGCAAGCCATCGAGGAACTGCTGGGTATTACGCGCCAGTTGTTCACGTTGCTTGTCGACGCCGATCAGGTCCGACAGGCGCATGTCCAGGCTCACTTGCAGCGGCAACAGAAAGCCACTGCGCCCTTCGCGCTGCCAACGGGCGGCCAGGCACTGGTCCCAGTCGATGGCCTCGCGCAGGGCGGGCAACAAGGGTTCCAGGCGCGCGAGTACCGCATCGGCCCGCTCAAGGAAGGCATTCAATCGAGAATCCATGACTATTCCTCTGGCAAGTTCTTGTAAAAGATGGCGTATTAGCAACCCTGCGACACACCGCATGAGGCTGCATCAAAACAACGATTCATGCCGGGCGAGCCAGAGCTTGTGGATGTTCAGCTATGCTTGCCGGGCGAAGGGAAACGTGAAGTGGTTCAACACTCGATGGATATCAAGTTCGCCCACCGCTTGTCTTATAAACAAGCCAGATTGACTGTGCTGGTCGGTTTCGTCTTGGGAACCTTGCTCAGCCTGATCCAAATCGGCATTGATTATGCCAGTGAAGACGCATCCATCAACCGTGAAATACGCTCACTGATCGAAATCAGTCATAACCCCGCCTCCCGCATCGCCTACAACATCGATGCCGAACTCGCCCAGGAACTGGCCCTG
The DNA here is from genome assembly GCF_900105675.1 of Pseudomonas synxantha. NCBI lineage: Bacteria > Pseudomonadati > Pseudomonadota > Gammaproteobacteria > Pseudomonadales > Pseudomonadaceae > Pseudomonas > Pseudomonas synxantha. Next base: position 3,609,449 of record NZ_LT629786.1, read on the forward strand.
GGCCTGCTGCACTCCCCTGCCATCACTCGGGCGCAGTTGATCGACAATAATGGCGTGGTCCTGGCCGACGTCGATCGTCCGCGCAAGGAAAGCAACTACCGGCCCCTCAGTGATTTTTTGTTCAGCGCCAACCGTCAATTCGAGGACCGACTGTACCTCGGCCATATGCCGGACGAATCACTTGGCGTGCTGCGCCTTGACGTCGACACCTACGCCTTCGGCAGCCGTTTCCTGCACCGTGCCGAGATTACCCTGCTTAACGGATTTGTCCGCAGCCTGCTGCTGACCGGGATTCTGCTGGGCTTGTTCTACGTGATGCTGACCCAGCCGCTGGTGCGCATCATCCGAGAGCTGAGTACACGCAAACAGGCGCGCCTGGATTGCCCACCGGGGCACGAGCATGACGAGATCGGTGTGCTGGTCAATGTCGCCAACCTGCAATTCGAAAACATGGAGACCGAAATCCAGCAACGGCGCCACGCCGAGGACCGCCTGACGGAATACCTGGGCCAGCTGGAAAATATTGTTTCTGCGCGCACCCTTGAACTCAAGGCCAGCAACCAACGCTTGAGCCGATCCAACGATGAACTGGAAGCGGCGAAGACAACTGCACTGGCCATGGCCCAGGCAAGGGCGGCGTTCCTGGCCAATATGAGCCATGAAATCCGCACACCGCTCAACGGACTGCTGGGGATGATTGCGTTGTCACTGGATAGCCCGCTGAACGCCGAACAACGACAGCAACTGTCCATCGCCCATGATTCAGGCAAAGTACTGGTCGAATTACTCAACGATATCCTCGACCTGTCCAAATTCGATGCCGGCCAGCTGGAACTGGAGCATATCCCGTTCGACCTGGGCTCGCTGGTGGAAGACACCGCCAACCTGCTGTCCCAAAACGCGGCGCCGAGCGTGGAGCTGACCTGCCTGATCGATCCACAGTTTCCCGCCCAGGTCATCGGCGACCCGACCCGGGTGCGGCAAATCGTCAGTAACCTGCTGTCCAATGCCCTGAAGTTCACCCGCTTCGGACGCGTCGATGTACGCCTGCGTGCCGTGGAGGGCCGGGTCAACATTGAAGTGTGTGACACCGGCATCGGCATCGCCCAGGATGCCCAGGCGAAGATCTTCCAGCCGTTCACCCAGGCCGGTGCCGGCATCACTCGCCAATTTGGCGGCACAGGGTTGGGGCTGGCGTTGACCCGTAACCTGTGCGAAGCCATGCAAGGACGCTTGAGCATCAGCTCGGAGGTGGGCTTTGGCAGCCAGTTCTGCGCCGATCTTCCGCTGCCCACGCATTTGCCTGCTACCCGCTACACCCCACTCACAGGTGACGTGATTGCCATCACGCACGCCGGCGGCGGCTTGACGGAGTTGCTCACCACCCTGCTGCCTTCCTGGGGGCTGACGCCACGCTGTTATTCCCAGGACGATGACTTGAGCGCACTGGCCCCCGACCTGTTGATCACCGATTGTCCGGAGTGCCTGTTTCGCTTGCGCCCAGGGATCCGCGCCCCGATTTTGCTGGTCACTGCCTACGGCAACTTCATGCCTGGCGAAGAGGTAGCGGCCCTGGCACCGCTGCAGCAACAAGCACGCCCATTGAGCCGCAACGCGCTTTACCAGATCCTGCAACGCAACCTGCGCAGCGACGTAGAACTGATCCTCGACCCGGTCCAGATGGAATCCGCACCGCTTGCTCACCGGGCACGTATCCTGTTGGTGGAGGACAACCCGGTCAATCAACTGGTGGCCAAGGGCATGCTCAGCAAGTTGGGATGTGAGGTCATCGTGGCCGCCCATGGGGGCGAAGCCCTGACGATGCTTGAGGACCAACACTTCGACATGGTGCTGATGGACTGCAACATGCCGGTGATGGATGGCTACGAGGCCAGCCGGCAGATTCGCCGCAGCGGGCGCTGGCCGGACCTGCCCATCGTCGCCTTGACCGCCAACGCCCTGTCCGAAGAGCGCGAGCGCTGCCGGGCGGCGGGCATGAACGACTACCTGGCCAAGCCGTTTCGCCGCGAAGAACTCCATGCTCTGCTGGAGCTATGGGTACCGACGATCACAAGTCTCTGATCAGCCCCCGCGCTGCATCTCACTTGAGCAGGGCTTCGATCGCCTGGGTCAAGTCATGGGGCTTGGTCGTTGGCGCAAAACGCTTGACCTGCTTGCCATCACGGCCGATGAGAAACTTGGTGAAGTTCCACTTGATGTTCTTGGAACCCAGCAGCCCCGGGGCCTGTTTTTTCAACTGCACGAACAGAGGGTGGGCATCGCTGCCATTGACATCGATCTTCTTGAACAGCGGAAAACTGACACCGAAGTTCAGCTCACAGAACTCGGATATCGCGTCTTCGTTGCCCGGTTCCTGCTTGCCAAACTGATTGCAGGGAAAGCCGAGCACCACCAGGCCTTGATCCTTATAGTGCTGCCAGAGTTGCTCCAGGCCCTTGTATTGTGGCGTGAAGCCGCATTTGCTGGCGGTGTTGACCACCAGAATGGCCTTGCCGGCAAAATCGGCCAAGGTCTTTTGCTCGCCCTTGATGGTGGTGCAAGGGATGCTCAGCAGGGATTCGCTCATGGCAGAGCCTCAAGTCAGGGGAAGAAGTTGTAGGAGCGAGCTTGTTCGCTCCTACAGTGATCCGTGTAGGCCTGTTTACAGCTTCAAGCCTGGCGCGGCACCAGGTCCAGGCACACCGAGTTGATGCAATAGCGCAGCCCGGTCGGCGGCGGGCCGTCCGGGAACACATGCCCCAGGTGCGCGTCGCACTTGGCGCAGGTGACCTCGGTACGGATCATGCCGTGGCTGACGTCGCGGATCTCAATCATCGCGCTGTCGGCAATCGGCTCGTAGAAGCTGGGCCAGCCGCAGCCGGAGTCAAACTTGGCCCTGGAATCGAACAGCGGCTCGTTGCAACAGATGCAGTGGTAAACGCCATCGGTCTTGGTGGCGTTGTACTTGCCACTGAACGGTCGCTCGGTGCCCTTGAGGCGGCACACGTTGTACTGTTCGGGATCAAGCATGGCTTTCCATTCATCAACGGTTTTCTGCAACTTTTCCATTGGTACACCTCGGCAACTGAAAAACCCTGATCTGTGTCTTTTCCAGGGATCAGGCGGCACGTATGATTGCGCCTCTTCAAAACGCCAGTCTGGCACCCGTGCCTGCGGCATTCAAACGTATTTATGGGTGCGAACCGCGCAGGATTCACCCCAGGGTGGTGCCCGCGCCGTCTGGATCGTTCATTTTCAGGATCACATCGCCATGCAGGTCAGCAAATCGAACAAGCTCGCCAACGTCTGCTACGACATTCGCGGCCCGGTGCTCAAGCACGCCAAGCGCCTGGAAGAGGAAGGTCATCGCATCCTCAAGCTGAACATTGGCAACCCGGCGCCGTTTGGTTTCGAAGCGCCGGACGAAATCCTCCAGGATGTGATTCGCAACCTGCCGACTGCCCAGGGCTACAGTGATTCCAAGGGCCTGTTCAGTGCGCGCAAGGCGGTGATGCAGTACTACCAGCAAAAGCAGGTTGAAGGTGTCGGTATCGAGGACATCTACCTGGGCAATGGCGTGTCCGAGCTGATCGTGATGTCGATGCAGGCGCTGCTCAACAATGGCGACGAAGTCCTGGTGCCGGCACCGGATTACCCACTGTGGACCGCCGCCGTGACCCTGGCTGGCGGCCACCCGGTGCACTACCTGTGTGACGAGGGTGCCGACTGGTTTCCGGACCTGGCCGACATCAAGGCCAAGATCACCCCGAACACCAAGGCCCTGGTGATCATCAACCCGAACAACCCAACCGGCGCGGTGTACTCCAGGGAAGTGCTGCTGGGCATGCTCGAACTCGCACGCCAGCACAACCTGGTGGTGTTCTCAGACGAGATCTACGACAAGATCCTCTACGATGACGCCGTACATATATGCACCGCGTCCCTGGCCCCGGACCTGTTGTGCCTGACCTTCAATGGCCTGTCCAAGTCCTACCGCGTGGCGGGTTTCCGCTCCGGCTGGATCGCCATCTCCGGCCCCAAGCACAACGCCCAGAGCTATATCGAAGGCATAGACATGCTGGCCAACATGCGTCTGTGCGCCAACGTACCGAGCCAACACGCCATCCAGACCGCCCTCGGTGGCTACCAGAGCATCAACGACCTGATCCTGCCCCAGGGGCGCCTGCTGGAGCAGCGCAATCGCACCTGGGAGCTGCTCAACGCAATCCCGGGCGTCAGCTGCGTAAAGCCCATGGGCGCGTTGTATGCGTTTCCGCGGATCGACCCGAAAGTGTGCCCGATCCTCAACGACGAAAAGTTCGTGCTCGACCTGCTGCTGTCGGAAAAGCTGCTGGTGGTCCAGGGCACCGCGTTCAACTGGCCGTGGCCGGATCACTTCCGCGTAGTGACGTTGCCTCGAGTGGATGACCTGGAGATGGCGATTGGTCGCATCGGCAACTTCCTGAAGTCCTATCGCCAGTAAGGGAATTGACGCTGTGCGGCCCGCTTCGGGTCGTACAGCGATTATCTGCAACACTTCTTTGTCGCTTACGTGTTGTGGTATTTCACTTGCCCCCCGCCCAAGGCGTACCCCCTATAATCACGGGGCGGCAAGGCAAACTAGTGTCGGCCATGGCTGACAATACAGGTCGGAAAATCCCTTCAAGCCTCTACATTCAAGCTGTAGGACACAGTTTGAAATAGTCGCTCGGTTGAATCACCCCATGCCGCACCTTATATACCCCGCAGTACGCGACATATTAAGCATGAGGAGAACCCTACAACCATGATGCGCATCCTGCTGTTCTTGGCCACTAACCTGGCGGTCGTGCTGATTGCCAGCATCACCCTGAGCCTTTTCGGCTTCAACGGGTTCATGGCGGCCAACGGGGTTGACCTGAACCTCAATCAGCTGCTGGTCTTCTGTGCGGTCTTTGGTTTCGCCGGCTCACTGTTTTCGCTGTTCATCTCCAAATGGATGGCGAAGATGAGTACCAGCACCCAGGTCATCACCCAGCCACGCACCCGGCATGAGCAATGGTTGCTGCAGACCGTCGAGCAGCTATCCCGCGAAGCGGGTATCAAGATGCCCGAGGTCGGGATCTTCCCGGCCTATGAAGCCAACGCCTTTGCCACTGGCTGGAACAAGAACGACGCGCTCGTTGCCGTCAGCCAGGGCATGCTCGAACGCTTCTCGTATGACGAGGTGAAAGCCGTACTGGCCCACGAGATCGGCCACGTGGCCAACGGCGACATGGTGACACTGGCACTGGTTCAAGGCGTGGTGAACACCTTCGTGATGTTCTTCGCGCGCATCATCGGCAACTTTGTCGACAAGGTAATTTTCAAGAACGAAGAAGGCCGTGGCATCGCCTACTTCGTGGCGACTATCTTCGCTGAACTGGTACTGGGCTTCCTGGCCAGCGCAATCACCATGTGGTTCTCGCGCAAACGCGAGTTCCGCGCAGACGAAGCTGGTGCCCGCCTGGCCGGCACCGGGGCGATGATCGCAGCGCTGCAACACTTGCGCTCCGAACAGGGGCTACCGGTGCACATGCCGGACAGCCTGACCGCCTTTGGCATCAACGGTGGTATCAAGCAGGGCATGGCTCGCCTGTTCATGAGCCACCCGCCGCTGGAAGAGCGGATCGACGCACTGCGTCGTCGGGGCTGATAACCCGGTGATACGAAAAGGGGCGATTGATCGCCCCTTTTTCGTGGCCGCGATTTACCTCTTGGTCAGCCGATAAACGCGCTCCTCAAGACGGGTGACGCCGTCCGCCATGAATTTGCGGCTCTCACCCAGTATGTCCCGCTCTTGCAGCGTGACCACACTCCAGTGCGAGCCCAGCAGCGACCGCACTTCCTCGTCCGGGACAGAAAAAGGCGGACCAGCTCTTTGTGCTTGGTCGTAGTCGACCGCGATCAGCAGGCCCTCACAGCCACGGGTCAGCAGGGTGTTGAGATGCTCGGTGTATTGCGGCCGCATCTGCTGTGGCAAGGCAATCAGTGCCGCGCGATCATACAGCGCCTTGCAGTCGGCCACGGCCTCTGCGTCAAGGGCAAAATAATCGCCACACCACACTTCGATCAGGCCCTTGTGATAGACCTTGAACACGCCTCTTTGATCGATCTGCGGCGTGAGTGCCTGTTCGCTGAAAAACGCCTCAACCGCCTGCTCCGACACCTCCACACCCATCACACGATGCCCACGCCCCGCCAGCCACATCATGTCCAGGCTTTTGCCGCACAATGGCACGAAGACTTTCGAGCCCCCGGCCAAGGCCAACGTTGACCAATGCTGCTGCAAGCAGGGATTAACCTCCACCTGATGAAAACCGATCTGATTGGTGGCCCAGCGCTCCTGCCAAAATTTTGCGTCCATGCACCCTCCTGATAAATCGATCAAAAGACACTAAAACTTATATTAGATCTAGATAAACATTCTGATTAAAGATAGCTCGATATTAACCTCCAGGACGCTTCCTATGCTCCCCAGCCTGTTCATCTCCCACGGCTCACCCATGCTGGCGCTGCAACCCGGTGCCAGCGGCCCTGCATTGCAGCGCCTGGCGGCCGAGCTGCCACGACCGCAGGCGATCGTGGTGGTATCGGCGCATTGGGAAAGCCAGGAACTGCTGGTCAGTGGCGGCGCCGCGCCCGAAACCTGGCATGACTTTGGCGGCTTTCCTCGCGAACTGTTTGCCGTGCAATACCCCGCGCCGGGTGACCCACGATTGGCGAGCGACATTGTCGAGCTGCTGCAAGCAGACGGCCTGGACGCACGCATCGATAACCAACGCCCCTTCGACCACGGCACCTGGGTGCCCCTGTCGCTGATGTATCCAGCGGCCGACATTCCGGTGGTGCAAGTCTCGTTGCCCAGCCGTATGGGCCCTGCCCTGCAAACCCGGGTCGGACGCGCTCTTTGCAGCTTGCGCGAGCAAGGGGTGCTGTTGATCGGTTCCGGCAGCATCACCCATAACCTCGGTGAGCTGGACTGGCGCGCCGGGCCGGAGACGATCACACCGTGGGCGCGAGAGTTTCGCGATTGGGTAGTGGACAAACTTACGGCCGATGACGAAGCCGCCCTGCATGACTATCGGCGCCAGGCGCCCCATGCCGTGCGCAGCCATCCCAGCGATGAGCATTTATTGCCGCTGTATTTTGCCCGAGCGGCAGGCGGGGAGTTTGGTTTGGCGCATCAGGGGTTCACGATGGGGGCATTAGGCATGGACATCTATCGCTTCGGCTGAATGAGACCGGTAATTCAAGGCAAAAAAAATCCCCGAACCAGTCGGGGATTTTTTATTTGCGATCAATCAGCCAAAGGGCGGATCAATCTTCGCGGTAGCGACGCAGCTTGAGCTGCTTACCGGCAACGCGAGTGTCTTTCAACTTGGTCAGCAATTTTTCCAGGCCGTCTTCCGGCAGCTCCACCAGGGAGAAGCTGTCACGCACCTGGATGCGACCAATGGCTTCACGCGCCAGGCCACCCTCATTGAGGATAGCGCCCAGCAGGTTTTTGGCAGCGATACCATCACGCGCACCCAGCGCGGTACGGCAACGTGCACGGCCTTCAGCCAATGGCACCGGAGCACGACGCTCACGATCACCACGGTCCGGACGGTCGCCGGAACGCTCTGGACGATCACCGCGTGGCGCGCTGTTCGGCACCAGTGGGCGCTCTTTCTCGATGGCGGCCAGGGTCAGGGCTTGACCGTTGGTGGCTTTGCGCAGCAGGGCTGCAGCCAGGGCACGCGGGGTGCAACCGATATCGGCGGTCAGGCGGTCCAGCAGGTCGCCGTGGGTCGATTCAGCGTCAGCCACCAGAGGTGCCAGGCTGTTGGTCAGTTTCTTGATGCGGGCATCGAGAACGGCCTGGGCATCCGGCAGGCGGACCTCGGCAACTTTCTGACCGGTTACACGCTCGATCACTTGCAGCATGCGGCGCTCACGTGGAGTCACCAGCAACAGAGCACGACCTTCGCGACCCGCACGGCCGGTACGGCCGATACGGTGAACGTAGGACTCTGGATCGTACGGCATGTCAACGTTGAACACGTGGGTGATACGTGGAACGTCGAGGCCACGGGCAGCAACGTCGGTCGCCACAACGATGTCCAGGCGGCCATCCTTGAGAGAGTCGATCACACGCTCACGCTGGTTCTGGGCAATGTCACCGTTCAGCGCAGCGGCCTTGTAGCCTTTGGCTTCCAGGGCACTGGCCAGGTCCAGGGTCGCTTGCTTGGTGCGCACGAACATGATCAGGGCGTCGAAGTCTTCGACTTCCAGCAGGCTCAATACAGCCGAGGTCTTCTGGTCAGCGTGAACCAACAGGTGAGCCTGTTCGATCGCGGTAACGGTCTGGGTCTTGGTCTGGATCTTCACGTGTTGCGGATCGCGCAGATGGCGCTCGGCAATGGCACGGATCGACTGCGGCAGGGTGGCCGAGAACAGTACGGTCTGACGGGTTGGAGGCAGCGCCTTGAAGATGACTTCCAGGTCATCCATGAAGCCCAGCTTCAACATTTCGTCGGCTTCGTCCAGAACCAGGTGGTTCACGGTCGACAGCACTTTCTCGTCACGACGCAGGTGGTCGCACAGGCGACCAGGGGTGGCGACAACGATCTGTGCGCCATTGCGGATGGCTTTCAGTTGTGGGCCCATAGGCGCGCCGCCGTAAACGGCCACAACGGTAACGCCCGGCATTTGCTTGGCGTAGGTTTCGAAAGCGGTTGCTACTTGCAGCGCCAACTCACGGGTTGGCGCCAGGATCAGGGCTTGCGGCTCGCGCTTGGCAGGATCGATGCAGTGCAGGATAGGCAGGGCGAACGCGGCGGTTTTACCGGTACCGGTTTGCGCCTGGCCAATCATGTCTTGGCCGGCCATGATGATCGGGATCGATTGCTGCTGAATAGCCGAAGGTTCTTCGTAGCCAGTCGCGATGACGGCAGCAAGAATGTTCGGGTTAAGATTAAAAGCGGCGAAGCCGCCGGTTTCCTGGGTCATGGGTCTGCCTCTAAGTGCATCCGCAAAGACCCATGCTCCAAAGCTGCGCATGCCGTGTTGAGACTCAAGAGTCGCCCTGGCTGCTTTGTCGGCGGGGATTTGCGAAAACGAATGAATGAAAAAGATTCGTCAAGGAAGAGTCCGCTGTGCGGACGTGCAGCCGAAGCTGACTTCGGGGAATTGCGCTACCTAAACGCGGCCCGGTTAAAGGCCGGCGCGCACTATACCGGAAATACCTGAAAAAGGGAGCTTTTTTTATCGCCAGGCACCGATAAACCGCGCTGCGTCACGGTTTTTGCAGATATCGGTGCCAGGGTCTATTTTTCAAAAGCCCGGCCCTGTTGGTGATGACGCTTAAACGGTTCACCTTCCATTGGTCTGAAACCTTTCCCCGCCCGAGGGCAAACCCGATGAATCAAGCCAGCAGCAGCCGTGTCAGCCGTGAACTGCAGGGCCACGTCCTGCTTTTAGGCTTGGACCGAGTCGCCAAGCGCAATGCCTTTGACCTGGACTTGCTCAATGAACTGAGCCTGGCTTATGGCGAATTTGATCGACATAACGAAGCACGGGTCGCCGTAGTATTTGCCCACGGCGACCATTTCACCGCCGGCCTGGATCTGGCCAACGTCAGCGGCGTGATGGCAGGAGGCTGGCAACCGCCGCTGGGAGGTTGCGATCCGTGGGGCGTTTTTGCAGGCCCCAGGGTCAGTAAACCAGTGATCGTCGCCGCCCAGGGCTACTGCCTGACCATCGGTATCGAGTTGATGCTCGCTGCGGATATCAATCTGTGCGCGAGTAATACCCGCTTTGCGCAGATGGAAGTGCAACGTGGGATTTTTCCGTTTGGCGGCGCGACATTGCGCTTTCATCAGATCGCCGGCTGGGGCAATGCAATGCGCTGGCTGCTCACTGGCGACGAGTTCGACGCCCATGAAGCCTTGCGCCTGGGTTTGGTGCAGGAAGTGATGGCCAGCGAGGACCTGCTGCCCCGCGCCATCGAGCTGGCCAACCGAATCGCCCGCCAGGCGCCGCTCGGCGTGCAAGCGACATTGATGTCGGCCCGCCAGGCACGCATGGAGGGCGAAGCCGCCGCCGCCGCCGCGTTGCCGCCGATGGTGGATAAACTGCTTAACAGCGAAGACGCCCGGGAAGGTGTGCGGGCAATGGTGGAGAAGCGGCCGGGGGTGTTCAAGGGCATTTGAGTTGGCAATACCAACGCCATCGGGGGCAAGTCGAATCGCCGCACCGCCCCTCCCACACTTGGAATGCGGTCGAATGTGGGAGGGGGCTTGCTCCCGATGGCGGCCTGACAGCCAACCAGGATGCTGGATCAGACCGAGTACATATCCGTTGCTGCGGTAACGGCCACTTAGGGTTACGCCCTTACGGCGTGTCACTTTTGTAAAGGCACAAAAGTAACCAAAAGGCCTTCGCCCCAACACTCGGCACCTCGCTTAGGCTCGGTGTGCCCGAACGCAGGCTTGAATCCGTGGGCCGCCGCCACGCGCCATCCATGGCGCGGGGCGGCTAACCCGGCGTCCTGCCGGGTTACCCACGGATTCAAGCCTGCGTTCGGCCAGCGTGTTTGACGGGGCGCCTGAGATCAAGATCAAAAACCAGAGCAACAGCAACAGCGCAAGAGCAAGCAGTTGTGTAGATACCCATGCCCCGATGGCGCCAGAGCAGACAACTAGGTTGCCGGCCGAATAACCTTGATCAATGGCTGCAACGAGTAACCCAACCGCGGCGCCAAGGCTTCGGCACGAGCCGAAAGCGCCTCCAGGTTCAACTCCTGATCCAACTCCGAAGGCACCAACAGAATCACATTGCCCTCCTTCACGGGCAGCTCCCAATAGTGCCGGTGATACAACCCACGCAGCAACGCCGCGCCCAACGGCTTGCCATCATCGGTGGCCCACTGGTTGATCACCAACCAGCCGCCGGGGTTGAGTTTCTTCTGGCAGTTTTCCAGGAAGGTCCAGGCCAAGTGGCCCACACCCGGACCGACATCGGTATACAGGTCGACGAAAATCAGGTCGGCCGGCTCGGCGGTGTCGAGCAACTGCAGCGCGTCACCGATGCGAATGTACAGGCGCGGGTCGTCGTCCAGCCCCAGATATTCAATCGCCAGGCGCGGTACGTCAGGACGCAGCTCAATGGCCTCGACATCTTCCAATGCCAGGAACTTGAGGCACGCCTGGGTCAGCGTGCCGGCCCCCAGGCCAAGGAACAACGCGCTCTCAGGTTGCTCATGGCCCAACGCACCGATCAACATGGCGCGGGTGTAGTCGTACTCCAGCCAGCTCGGGTCGGCAGTGAACACGCAGCTTTGCTCGATGGCGTCGCCAAATTCGAGAAACCGGTAATCGGCCACTTCAAGCACACGGATCATGCCGAAATCATCATGGACTTCGGCCAGCACGCGCTCGACACGCTCCTCGGTCATCACTACTCCTAAAGGGTTTACCGCACGGCAAAGGCGCGATTGTCGGCCAGCGGCCGCAGCAGGTCACGCACTAATTGCTGCTAACATTGGCGCCCGAACATCCACCCACCACACGAGTTCACGATGAGCCAACCCTGGAGCCCCGACAGCTGGCGTGCCTTGCCGATCCAGCAACAACCCCAGTACCCGGACGCTGCGCACTTGCTGCAAGTGGAGCAGAGCCTGGCCAGCTATCCGCCGCTGGTATTCGCCGGGGAGGCCCGTGAGCTGCGGCGTCAGTTTGCCGAGGTGACCCAGGGGCGCGCATTCCTGCTGCAAGGCGGCGATTGCGCCGAAAGCTTTGCCGAGTTTTCCGCCGCGAAAATCCGCGACACCTTCAAGGTGCTGCTGCAGATGGCCATTGTCATGACCTTCGCCGCCGGCTGCCCGGTGGTGAAAGTCGGACGCATGGCCGGCCAATTCGCCAAGCCACGCTCGGCCAACGATGAAACCATTGACGGTATCACCCTGCCCGCCTACCGCGGCGACATCGTCAACGGCATCGGTTTCGACGAAAAAAGCCGCGTGCCGGACCCGGACCGCCTGTTGCAGTCCTACCACCAGTCCACCGCCACCCTCAACCTGCTGCGCGCGTTTGCCCAGGGCGGTTTTGCCGACCTGCACCAGGTGCACAAGTGGAACCTGGACTTTATCGCCAACTCCGCCCTGGCCGAGAAGTACAGCCAACTGGCCGACCGCATCGACGAGACCCTGGCCTTCATGCGCGCCTGTGGCATGGACAGCTCGCCGCAATTGCGCGAAACCAGCTTCTTCACTGCCCACGAAGCATTGCTGCTCAACTTTGAACAAGCCTTCGTGCGCCGCGACAGCCTGACCAACGACTACTACGATTGCTCGGCCCATATGCTCTGGATCGGCGACCGCACTCGCCAACTGGACGGCGCCCATGTCGAGTTCCTGCGTGGTGTGAACAACCCGATCGGCGTGAAGGTCGGGCCGAGCATGAACCCGGATGACCTGATCCGCCTGATTGACATCCTGAACCCGGACAACGACCCTGGCCGCCTCAACCTGATCGCCCGCATGGGCGCAGGCAAGGTCGGCGACCACTTGCCAAACCTGATCCGCGCCGTGCAGCGCGAGGGCAAGCAGGTGCTGTGGAGCTCCGACCCGATGCATGGCAACACCATCAAGGCCAGCAGCGGCTACAAGACTCGCGACTTTGCGCAGATTCTCGGCGAGGTGAAAGAGTTCTTCCAGGTGCACCAGGCCGAAGGCAGCTATGCCGGCGGGATTCATATCGAGATGACCGGACAGAACGTCACCGAATGCATCGGCGGCGCACGGCCGATCACCGAAGACGGCCTGTCGGACCGTTATCACACCCATTGCGACCCGCGGATGAACGCCGATCAGTCGCTGGAGCTGGCGTTCCTGATTGCCGAGACCTTGAAGCAGGTCAAAAGGTAGGAGCAAGCTTGCTCGCGAAGGCCGTTAACGATGACGCGAAACGTCGGATTAACGAGGCGCCCTTGAGTTTTTCGCGAGCCAGCTCGCTCCTACACTAGTGCCGCCCTTAACCGGGCGGCACTGGGGCGCTGGCAATTGAGCCGGACCTGCTCCAGCCCCAGCCAATTGGCCATTTGGCGCAGGTTCAAGGCCAGCGCCGACATGCCTTCGTCATCCAGACCCGTCTCCTCCTCATGCACCGCATGCACCGCCAGGCGCCCATGGGCACGCTCGGCCCGCAGGTCAACGCGGGCGGCGATCCGCTCATTGTGCAAAAACGGCAGTACGTAGTAACCGTACACCCGCTTGTCTTGCGGGGTGTAGATCTCCAGTCGATAGCGGAAATTGAACAAACGCTCCGTGCGGCTGCGCTCCCAGATCAACGAATCGAAAGGTGACAGCAAGGCGCTGGCCGCGACTTTGCGTGGCACCTTCGGCACCGGCAGGCAGTACGCCGGTTGTTTCCAGCCCTGCACCTGGCACGCCAGCAGCCGCCCATCCTCGACCAACTCGGCCACGCGCTTGCGGCTGTCGGCAGGGTCGAGGCGGAAGTAATCGCGCAGGTCCTTCTCGGTGGCGACGCCCAACGCCGTTGCGCTATGCAACAGTAATCCGCGCTGAGCATCGGCCTCGGTGATGACGGTTTGGAGAATCTCGCCGGGGATAACACGCTCCGGCAAGTCATACAGTCGCTCAAACCCCCGCCGCCCTGCGACGGTGACCAAACCGGCGGCGAACAACCATTCCAGCGCGTGCTTTTCATCACTCCAATCCCACCAGGGCCCGGCGCGCTCCTCGCGGGTCGACAAACTGCCCGCGCCCAGGGCCCCCTGCTGCTCGACAGTGTTCAGCACGCGCTGGATAGTCGCCTGCTGTTCACGGCCGAAACGCGCCATCTGCGCATAGATCCCCTGCCCCTGCCTGGCCCGCTCCATGCGCCAGCGCATCAGCGGGTAGAGCGACATGGGCAGCAGCGAGGCCTCATGCCCCCAATACTCGAACAGCGAACGCCGCCTGCCCAGGCTCCAGGCCGCTTGCTCAAGGATCAACGGGGAATAATGGCCCAGGCGGGAAAACAATGGCAGGTAATGGGAACGCACCAGCGCGTTGACCGAGTCGATCTGCACGACACCCAGACGGTCGATGAGTCGATTGAGGTGCGCGGCTTTTATCTGGCCAGGCGCCTGGCGCCCGGAAAAACCCTGGGCGACCAGCGCCATGCGTCGAGCTTGCTTGAGTGAAAAAGACAGGTCGGCGGGCATGGGGCTCTCCATGGAAACTCGCCCTCTACCCTACTGCATCCTGGCTTATTTGCGCAGCGGGTCTTCCCAGAAATGCCGATGGGTTTCCTGCACTACGTCGGCACGGTTGAGCCCAATGTCCTTGAGCGCGTCATCGCTCAAGGTCGCCAGCATCTGGCGCTCCTGATGCAACAGCTGCCAACGTGCGACCGTATGAAACAGGCCGGCAAACGGCCCTTTTTGCAACAACACAAAACCTCTTTGACCTTTCATCTTCTCGCCCTCCAGTGGGGATGACGAAAGTGTGGACCTGGCGCTATGATCAATCCAACGAATGTTTCTTATGCAATACATCTCGGAGATTGATCAATTGGCTGGCTACCCGAGCATCGACACAGAAGTGCTGCGCACCTTCGTGGCCATCGCCGACCAAGGTGGTTTTACCCGCGCCGGCGAGCTGGTCAATCGCACCCAATCGGCGGTGAGCATGCAGATGAAGCGCCTGGAGGAAGATGTACTGCAGCGCAAGCTGTTCGAGCGCGATGGAAGGCAGGTACGGCTTACGCCCGAAGGCCAGGTGCTGCTGGGATATGCGCGGCGCATCCTGAAACTGCACAGCGAAGTGTTCAACACCCTGCGCGAGCCCCATATGGTGGGGCTCGTACGCATCGGTACGCCAGATGACTATGTGATGCGTTTCCTGCCGGGGATCCTGAAGCCGTTTTCCAAAGCCTACCCACTGATTCAGATTGAGATGCACTGTGAAGCGTCGTCCGTGCTGATGCAGCGGCGAGACCTGGCGCTGACCGTGATCAGCCGCGAGCCTGGTAATGATATTGGCGAGTTACTGCGCACTGAACGCATGGTCTGGGCAGCATCACCCTGCTTCTGCGTGGATGAGCATGACGCGCTGCCCCTGGCGATTTCCGGCGATGACTGCCTGTACACTCATTGGGCGCGTGCCGCACTGGACGCAGCTGGACGCGATTACCGCCTGGCCTACCACAGCTCCAACGGAGCGGCGATCCAGGCGGTGGTCAGTGCTGGCCTGGCGGCGATGGTCAGCATGGAAAGCCTGATCACCGACGACCTGCGGGTGCTGGGCAGCGACGAAGGCTTTCCACCGTTGCCATCAATGAACCTGCGCTTGCTGCGCAATCCACAGATGACGTCACCGATCACCGAATGCCTGGCCGAGTACATCGTCGAAGGCTTCAAACTTTAAACGTCAGCATCACCGCACACACCACCAGGAAGCCACAAAACAGCCCGCGCAACAGCCGCTCCGGCAATGCATGGGCCACTTTCACGCCCCAGCTGATACTGAGCAGGCCCCCCACCGCCAGCGGCAGGCCGATCATCCAGTTCACCTCGTGGTGCCAGGCGTAGGTGACCAGAGTCACGCCGGTGCTGGGCAGCGCCAAGGCCAGCGACAAACCTTGGGCCACCACCTGAGTGGTGCCGAACACACTGGTGAGCACTGGCGTGGCGACTACCGCGCCCCCTACCCCAAATAATCCGCCCATGGACCCGGACGCTGCACCCAACACACCCAGCCAGGGCCAGGAGTATCGCATCTGCGCAGTTGGCGGCGCGTTGCGGGTAAACATGCGCAGCAGGTTGTAGGCCGACAACGCCACCAGGAAAACAATAAAGCCGATGCGCATTGCCCCGGCATCCAGCCCCACCGCCCAGATCGATCCCAGCCAGGCAAAGCAAAAGCCCATCACGCCAAGCGGCAAGGCGTGGCGCAGCTCGATGCGATTACGCTGGTGATAACGCCACAGGGCGAGCATCACATTGGGTACCACCATGACCAACGCGGTGCCCTGGGCTATTTGCTGGTCCAGGCCGAACAACACGCCGAGCACCGGAATGGCTATCAGCCCGCCACCAATGCCAAACAGCCCACCCACGGTGCCCAAAGCCGCACCCAATACCAGGTACATCACTAAATCCAACACCGCTCGCTACTCCGCAATCCCAAGGCTGACATGCTACGCAGTCGGCCCTGGCGCGGAAACGCACAGCAACGCACAATGGCTATGCCGAACCCGCACAAGCGCTCGCCTATGAACCCTAATACGCTTACCGATCAACTGAGCCTGTTTCTGGATGTGATGGAAACCGGTAGCTTTTCCGCTGCCGCACGGCGTCATCCACTGACGCCCTCCGCAGTCGCCCGTCGAATCGACAGCCTGGAAAGTTCAGTGGGTAGCCGCCTGTTCCAGCGCAGCACCCACGCAGTGGTGCCTACACCTGCCGGCCTGGCCTTTGCCGAACGCGCGCGGCGGATTGTCAGTGAATTGCAATTGGCGCGGGCCGAAGCGGTGTCTCTGAGCCATGCGCCGGAAGGCTTGATCCGGCTGGATGCACCGGCAGCGTTTGGTCGCCGCCACCTGGCGCCGGTGATCGCGGACTTCTTGAACGTGTATCCAGGGCTGGATGTGCACCTGCACTTGATCGACAGTTTTGTCGATATGCAAGGCGCACACCTTGGCAAGGTCGACCTGGTGCTGCGCGCCGGGCATATCGTTGACACTCGCCGGATCGCTACACCCCTGGCGAGCATCGTGCGCATTGCCTGCGCCAGCCCGGCCTACCTGAAAAACCGCGGCACACCCACCCATCCTCGGGAACTGAACGAGCATGACGGCCTCGATTGGGATGGCCTGGCGCCGATGTTCGCCTGGCGTTTTGAACTGGACGGGCGCCGCACGACCTATCGCCCCCGGCGCATCCGCATGAGCGCCAATAACGCCGAGGCGCTGCTTTCGGGCGCACTGGCCGGGCTGGGCATCGCGCACCTGCCGACCTGGCTGGCCAGTGAATACCTGGTGCGTGGCGAGCTGTTGCCGCTGTTTTGTGAAAACGGCTTGCCCAGCCCGGAAACCGCCGGCATTTACGCGCTGCGCCTCGAACAACAGCCCAACGCACGTAGCCGGTTATTGCTCGAATACCTCAAATCCCGTTTCAGCCCGGTGCCGCCCTGGGATCTGGCGTTGCAAAGCGGGCTAGTCTGACCATCCGGGCAGAATTACCTGGCGCATTAAAGATTCGCCCGCTAGATTCAAGTGCAGACATGCTTTTTCGAGGCACCACCATGAGCAAAAACCCAGCCCCCTGCGAATCGCTGCTGCTGGATAACCAGCTGTGCTTCGCCCTGCACTCCACTTCGCTGTTGATGACCAAGGTCTACAAGCCCCTGCTCCAAGCCCTCGGCCTGACCTACCCGCAATACCTGGCCATGATGGTGCTGTGGGAAGAGGACGGATTGACTGTCGGCGAAATCAGCAGCCGCCTGCTGACGGATCCTGGCTCACTGACGCCTCTGCTCAAGCGCCTGGAAGCCGAAGGCCTGCTCAGCCGCACCCGCAGCCGGGAAGATGAGCGGGTGGTAGTGGTAGAGCTGACTGACGCCGGCCGCGTCTTGCAGGGCAAGGCCAAGGATGTGCCCCAATGCATCCTGGGCGCGAGCGGGATGCAGCTTGCGCAATTGCGCAAGCTGCAGGCCGACTTGATCGCGCTGCGCGGCAACCTGCAGAGCGCGATCTAAAGTGGGAGGGGCGGTGCGACGATTCGACTTGCCCCCGATAGCGGTGGGTCAGCCAACATCAATGTTTGCTGAGCCGACGTCTTCGCGGCCAAGCCCCCTCCCACATTTGATCTTCGCCGCTTTGAGCATTTCGTTCGCTTAACCGGCTTGCCTCCTCTCACATTGTTTCTCGCCAGCCTCGAAAACATTTATAAATTTATATTGCGCGCTAAACATTAGCGCTATACATTGGCTTCACCAACTAATTAGCGCGCAAACATTTAGCACGACAACCCAAGAGGAACGCCCCATGCAAACGCTCTATACCGCAGTAGCCACCGCCACTGGCGGCCGTGATGGTCGCGCTGTTTCCAGCGACAACATCCTCGACGTCAAACTCTCTACCCCCAAGGAATTGGGCGGTGCCGGTGGTCAGGCCACCAACCCGGAGCAACTGTTCGCGGCCGGCTACTCCGCCTGCTTTATCGGCGCGCTGAAATTTGTTGCCAGCCAGACAAAACGTAAGATCCCCGACGATGCCTCGATCACCGCTCATGTGGGCATCGGCCAGATCCCCGGCGGTTTTGGCCTGGACATCGACCTGCACGTCAGCCTGCCGGGCCTGGCCCAGGATGACGCACAGAGCCTGGTCGACGCCGCCCACCAAGTCTGCCCGTATTCCAACGCCACTCGTGGCAATGTGGATGTGCGCCTGCATGTAACGGTCTGATAAACCGGCGGCCAAAAAAAAGCCCGACTCAAGGTCGGGCTTTTTTTCGTATCGGTGGGGCCAGGATTACTTCTTGGCGCGACCTTTGTACGAACCACCTTCACGGGTGTCGATCTCGATCAGGTCGTCGATTTCGATGAAATCGGCTACTTGCAGTTCGGTACCGTTGCTCAGCTTGGCAGGCTTCATCACTTTGCCCGAAGTGTCGCCGCGAGCGGAACCTTCAGTGTAGGCAACCTTACGCACGATAGTGGTCGGCAGCTCCACGGAAACCAGACGCTCTTCGAAGAAAATAGCTTCGCAGACGTCTTCCATGCCTTCTTCGATGAACGGCAGAACGGCTTCGATATCTTCAGCGTTCAGCTCGTACATGGTGTAGTCAGTGGTGTCCATGAACGTGTAGGTGTCGCCGCTGATGAAGGACAGGGTCGCTTCCTTGCGGTCGAGGATCACGTCGTCCAGTTTGTCATCGGCGCTGTAGACGATCTCGGTCTTGTAACCGGTCAGCAGGTTCTTCAGCTTGGTCTTCATGATTGCGCTGTTACGACCAGACTTGGTGAACTCAGCTTTCTGAACCAGCCAAGGGTCGTTTTCGAGACGGATCACTGTACCGGGTTTCAGTTCTTTACCAGTTTTCATTGCATATATCCGAAATTTGGATGGGATTTACAAAAATCAAGGTGGCGTATCATATCCAACTTTCATAAAACTGTACCAGCGCCGTCGCAAGATCGGCCTGCAAGCCTTGTTCCAGACACCACTTCTGAGCGTGCTCGTTCACCTCGGTCCAGTGTTCCAGGAGCATTTTCCAGGCCTGCGCCATATCGCCGTCGGTGTTCCAGGCTTGCCAAAGCGCGATGACAGCCGCTTTGGCGGCCGGCGACAGTGCGATGGTGTACAGTTCCAGAAAGGCATCGAGCTTGTCGAGGTGGATGTCTTCGTCCTGGCGATAGATATGCCATAGCAACGGCCTCCCCGCCCACTGAGCGCGCACAAAGGAGTCCTCGCCGCGCACCGCGTTGAACGCGCAACACCAGAGCAACCGGTCGTATTGCTCCTGCCGTACGAAGGCAATGATCTGCACCGTCAGCGCGCCGCGCACCTGGATGTCACCCGCCGACAAGCTGCTCACTCCCAGCCAGCGTTGCACATCCCCCAGGATGCGCCCTTCCGGCACCAGCAAATGAGTCGCGCGCCCGTCTGCCGCCAGCACATCCAGCCAGCCGGCCAGCCCGGGGTTTTCATAAGCGAACAGCGACATCAGTCGTGCATCGACCGCCGGAGCTACCCCTAGGGTTTGCAGGAATTGTCGCTGCGCGACGTCATCTAGCTGAAAAGCCTGGCGCCGCTCCAATAACCCGGCTTCACGCAACAGGCCACCGGTACCCGGGCGAAAGCCGGGAAAGAAAAAGTACTTCTGCACGCCCTTGAACTTCACCGAGGGTAAACGGTGACAGCCCACTACCCAGTCTTCAGCGCTGAGATAATCCAGGTTCATCCACAACGGCGGTTGCTCACGCTCGGCCATGCGCTCCATGTACTCCGCCGGCAGCTGGCAGGCGAACGCGGCAATCACCACATCGGCTGATTGCGCACCTGGCCATTGCGCCGGCCAGTGGCGCACTTCGACACCTTCCTGCCACTGCTGGCTCACCTGCACATCAATCTGCGGACACATGCGCTCGAAAGCCCGCAGGTCATCGACCCACAAGCGCACTTCACAGCCATGTTCCACTACCAACTGCCGGGCCAGGCGCCAGGTCACGCCGATGTCGCCGTAGTTGTCGACGACGCTGCAAAAAATATCCCAGCGGGCTTTCATTCCGGGCTCCATCGATCAAAGACTCAATTGTCCGCATAAATGCACTGATGCAGAAGGCTTGTTCGCGATTTTCTGCATAGCGCCTGTGCGACAATCGCCATCACGCCGTTACCCCTCGCCAAGAGGCCATCATGTCTGCCCGTCCGTTTTCGCTGTTCAAGCTCTGTCTCGCCATTGCTGCAGGCCTGTGGCTGGGGTTTATCGCCATTGCGCTGTCCACTTGGCTGGCCTCTCGCTACCTGTTCCCCCAAAGCCTGGCACCCGTGGCCCAGGCGGTTGAGCAGTTGGGCAAGCCGGCCGCCGCTGTGCCGGAGCCGCCGAACCGCATGTTCGAGCAATACCAGCAGAACCTGCAAAAGCAGGAGCAGCAGCAGGCCCTGGACCAGGCCCGGAACAATGCACGCAACCTGTCCAACCCCAAATGCCAGTTCTGGCTGCAACAGGACCAGAACGCCCCTAATGAAAAGTCTCGGGCCAATGTCCTGCAATTCTGCGATTGAAGATCATGAATAAACACGCCGTCCTCCAGCTGATCCTGGAAAAACTCGCCGTCGACCTCGATATCGCCCGACGTGCCGCGCAGACTGCCTACGAAACCGCGACTCACGAAGAAAACATCGCCGAAAACAAATACGACACCCTGGGGCTGGAGGCGTCTTACCTGGCGGCCGGGCAGGCCAAGCGGGTCGAGGAAATCAAGCATTCGCTGGCGCTGTGCCAGAACCTGCAGCTACGTGCTTTCGATGATCAGCGAGGTATAGAGATTGGCACACTGCTGGGCCTGGAAGACGAGGATGGTCGCCAGCAATGGCTGTTCCTGGCGCCGGACGCCGCAGGCTTGAAAGTCGCTGTGGTCGGGCAACCGGTGACCGTCATCACCCCGCGCTCGCCCCTGGGTAAAAGCCTGCTGGGCAAGTTTGAAGGGGATGAGGTAGAGATTCTGGTGGCAGGCGCCCGGCAACTTTTTACGGTTACCGAGGCCCGGTAAGCCACTCAGTGAACGGGTAATTCAACGCCGTCAAACAGCTCTTCCAACTCTTGCTTGTTGTGGCACTGGATCGCCTTGGCCATGACTTCGCGGGTCAGGTGGGGTGCGAATTTCTCGATGAAATCGCACATGAATCCGCGCAGGAAGGTGCCACGGCGGAAACCGATCTTGGTCACGCTGGACTCGAACAGTTCGCTGGCATCCAGCACCACCAGGTCTTTGTCGAGGTTGGTGTCGACCGCCATCTTGGCGACGATGCCCACACCCAGGCCCAGGCGTACATAGGTCTTGATCACGTCGGCATCGGCGGCAGTGAACACAACCTTTGGCGTAAGGCCACGGTGACTGAAGGCTTCATCAAGCTTGGAACGGCCGGTAAAGCCGAACACATAGGTCACGATCGGGTATTCAGCCAGGGCTTCCAGGGTCAGCTTCGGCAGCTTCGCCAAAGGGTGACCTTGAGGCACGACCACGCACCGATTCCAGCGGTAGCACGGCATCATTACCAGGTCGCCGAACAGTTCCAGGGCTTCGGTGGCGATGGCGAAATCGACAGTGCCGTCGGCGGCCATCTCGGCGATCTGCATCGGCGACCCCTGGTGCATGTGCAGGGCGACATCAGGGTATTGCTTGATGAAATCACGGATTACCGGCGGCAATGCATAGCGCGCCTGGGTGTGGGTGGTGGCGATCGACAGGGTGCCCTTCTTCTCGTTGGAGAATTCCTGGGCAATCTGCTTGATGCTCTCGACTTTACGCAGGATTTCGCCGGCGGTAGTGATGATGCGCTCGCCAGCCGGGGTGACGCGGGTCAGGTGCTTGCCGCTGCGGGCGAACACTTCGACGCCCAGCTCGTCTTCGAGCAGGCGGATCTGCTTGCTGATACCGGGTTGCGAGGTGTAGAGGCTTTGAGCGGTAGCGGAAACGTTGAGGTCGTGGTGCGCCACTTCCCAGATGTAGCGCAGTTGTTGAAGCTTCATATGAATCCCTCAAAGCAAATAGACGCCACGGGTATCAGCGACGGTATATAACTATATTAAAGGTTAGACGGATAAATCTAGAACTTTTTATCCTTCTCTACCGATCAACGCTCCTCACTGCGCCGATGTTGCAGCGACGGCACCAGATAGACCGGTACCGGGGACAGCTGCAATACCCGTGCAGCGGTGCGCCCAAGGGGCACGGTCACCCTGGTTGCCTGGCTGTGACTACCTACGATCAGCAAGTCGACGGAAAGTTTTCGCATCTGGTCGAGAATCACCTCGCAGGGGTCCCCCTGGATCACCCTGACCGAGCGAATCAATTGCAAGTCCTGCTCGCCCTCCCCCAACTCCTCGCGAAAGCTGTCCAGCACACGTTGTTCAATCGTCGCCATGACCGTGCTCAACCCCTGGTTCTGCCATTCACTCAGGGCCTTCTCATCAAGGTAGCTCTGTAGCACCGATTCGGCGAACAGCCCGATGGGCTCGACCACGTGGATCACGTAGAGGTCGGCCTTGAACGTCCGCGCCAGCGCCAGGGCATGTTGCATTACATACGGTGCATACAGACCCAGGTCCGTGGCGTACAGCATCGAACGAATCATAGAACCTCCTGGACTGCCAGGATGGCGGCGATTGAATGAGCTTAGCAGCTAGCTCTCGGTCTGGATTTTCAACTCATTACTGATGCCATGGGGCACATGCCCGGTGGCGACCACCTCCCTGGCTTTCTCACAATGTCCGGCCTGGTCATCGAAAAATACATCGGCGGCGAAGGCTTCCAGGAACGCGGATTTTTCCAGGCCACCGAGGAACAGCGACTCGTCCAGGCGAATATCCCATTCGCGCAACGTACGAATCACCCGTTCATGGGACGGTGCCGAACGGGCGGTGACCAGCGCCGTGCGGATCGGACAAGCGTCATCGGCAAACTCACGCTGCAACAAGTTAAGCGCTGCCAGGAAGCCCTTGAACGGGCCACCGTGCAAAGGCTGGCGCGCCGACTCGCGCTCACTGGCCTGAAAAGCGACCAACCCACCGGCCTGATAAACGCGTTCGGACTCGTCGGAAAACAACACCGCATCGCCGTCGAATGCGATGCGCAGTTCTTCACTCGATGCCCGACGTGCACCGCCCGACAGAATCGTTGCCGCCGCGAAGCCGGCGTCGAGGGCGCTGCGCACATCTTCAGCATGGGTCGAAAGAAACAGATGACAACCAAAGGCGGCCAGGTACGGATAGGGACTACGCCCTCCTACGAAGGCGGCGCGGGAAATATCCAGGTCGTAATGCTGGATCGAGTTGAACACCCGCAGACCGGTATCGGCACTGTTGCGCGACACCAGCACCACCTCGACCCGGGCACGCCCCAGGCTGGCATTAAGGCTCAGCAGTTTCTTGACCAAGGGGAAGGCGTCACCCGGCTCAAGGGTTTCTTCCTCGTGCTCGATCTGGTACTTGCGATAAGCCTCCACCCCTTCGGCCAGGTACACCTTGTGGCTGTCGCTCAGGTCGAACAGCGCCCGCGAAGAAATCGCCAGCACCAGCTTGTCACCCAATCCCTTTGCCATGGTGTCTCCCCAATCAGCGGTTGTGCCGATCCATAAAACTCAAGGCCTGGTACAGCGCCTGCATACGCGGCAGTTCGCAACCGGCCGCCCTGGCAGCGGCCAAGGGGCGAGCATAGATAGCCGCCAACTCCAACGGGCGCTTGTGCATATAGTCGTGGTACATGCTGGGCAGATAATCGTCCATGGTCTCGGTCATGGCGAACATCTGCCCCGCGTAGCTAGCGGGAATCTCATGGCCGCAGGCACGGGCGCCCTGCACCACTTCGGCCATCAGCGCCTGGATCAATTCACGGCTGGACTCGTCAGCCATCATGGCCGTGGTGCCCGTGCCCAGCAAGACCGAGAGGCCGTTATACGGCACGTTCCACACCAGTTTATGCCAGCGCGCCTGATGCACATTGGCCATGGCCTGCGACTCGATCCCGGCGTGGTGGAACAGCCCGGCACCGGCTTCGACAATTGCCTTTTGCTGCGCCTCATCATTGGCGGCCATACCGCTGTGATAACCCAGGTTGACCCGGCCCAGCGCCTGATGCTCGACCACTCCGGGTGCAGAGCGGTGTACACCGATGTAGCACAGGCCGCCCAGCAAGTGCAGCGACAAAGGCAGGTGCTCACGCAGGCTGTCCTCCACATCGAGGCCGTTTTGCAGCAGCACCACCTTGGCATCCGGTGCCGCGACCTGGACGATGGTCGGGGCCAAGTCAACGTTGCCGGTGGATTTGGTACCGACCAACAACCAGTCGCACGGTGGCATGTCGGCGGCGCGGGCATAGGCTTGTACCGGGTGCAGATGCAGGTGGCCGTGTACCGTGCTGTTGAGGTGCAGGCCATGTTCACTGACCGCTGCATATTCGCTGCGCAACAGGAAATGCACATCGAACCCGGCGCGCGCCAGCATCAATCCGTAGTAACCACCAATGGCACCGGTGCCGATGATGCCAATACGTGGCGACGGGGATGCAACTGCTGTCATGGCAAATCCTCTGGTAGGCGGGTAAGCGCTTGGGTTACGCATTCGACGAGGTCGGATGCCGTAAGACGTGTCTGTAATTGCCCAAGGAATTGACCCTCGCACACCAGGAACAACGCCGGCAAATGAAAGATCTGGTAGCGTTCGACCGCACCGCCGTTGTGCCCGGCATCGACCCAGCACACACGGTCCACCGGCAGGCGCCAGCCCGGCAACTGCTGGCGTGCCCAGCGGCAACTGGAACAACCAACACTGGTGAACACTAACAGCGAAATACCTGGCAATCCCAGCAATTGCTGGTCAATATCCAGGTCGGTCAATTCCAGTTCCTTCACTATACTGCTGCCACTGCCGTCAATTGGACGGCGCTCGGAGTCCGTGTACATGGGTCGTTTTTTACCTCACCCTGATGATGTCGCTGTCGAGTTGATCCAACGTCCCTCTCCTGCCCTGCCCCGCCAACGCCTGCACACTATCGGCCGCGGCGGCGTCGCCTGCAATTGGCCGCGGGCCTGGCGCCCGGGCACGGCAGTTGACCTGCATATCCCCTCCCTGGGGCCCAGCGCCCGTTATCCAGGCTACGTGGCCTGGTGCCGCAAAGTCGAAGACGGTTATCGCATCGGCATTTGCTTTGCCGATGAACACGCCTTATTCGGCGCGCGAATGGGTGAGCAAGTGTGCCAGATCGAACGTCATTGCCGCCTGCACGAAGACGCCGAACCCACGCCACAGCAACTTGAAGCCATGGCCCGCGATTGGGTGTCGCGCCACGCCAGCGAGTTCTCCCATGAGACGGTTATGCAGCCAGCACTGGATTAAACCGGGTTTTGCCCATTGTCGCGGGCCCGTGTAACGCGCTAAGGTTCCTCCCCCCTGCATTCAAATCATGCTGTGCCCGCCGCACGGGGATGGCTGGCGGCCGGCACCCGTGACCCTGGCGAGTAACACGATGGCTGATTTACCGATCAATGACCTTAACGTCGAATCCAATGAGACCCTGATCACACCTGATCAGCTCAAGCGCGAAATCCCCCTGAGCGACGCTGCCCTGCAGACCGTCACCAAGGGCCGCGAGGTCATCCGTGACATTCTCGACGGCACCGACCACCGCCTTTTCGTCGTGATCGGGCCCTGCTCGATCCACGACCTCAAGGCCGCCCACGAATACGCCGAGCGCCTCAAGGTGCTGGCGGCGGAAGTGTCCGACACCCTATACCTGGTGATGCGCGTTTACTTCGAAAAGCCGCGTACCACCGTCGGCTGGAAAGGCTTGATCAACGACCCCTACCTGGACGACTCGTTCAAGATCCAGGACGGTTTGCATATCGGTCGTAAATTGCTGCTGGACCTGGCCGAAATGGGCCTGCCCACTGCCACCGAAGCCCTCGACCCGATCTCCCCGCAGTACCTGCAGGACCTGATCAGCTGGTCGGCCATCGGCGCACGCACCACCGAATCCCAGACCCACCGCGAAATGGCGTCCGGGCTGTCCTCGGCCGTAGGCTTCAAGAACGGCACCGATGGCGGCCTGACCGTGGCGATCAATGCCCTGCAATCGGTCTCCAGCCCTCACCGCTTCCTGGGTATCAACCAGGAAGGTGGCGTCTCCATCGTCACCACCAAAGGTAATGCCTATGGTCATGTGGTGTTACGTGGCGGCAATGGCAAGCCCAACTATGATTCGGTCAGCGTCGCCCTGTGCGAGCAGGCGTTGAACAAGGCCAGGATCAAGCCGAACATCATGGTCGACTGCAGCCACGCCAACTCCAACAAAGATCCGGCGTTGCAGCCGCTGGTGATGGAAAACGTCGCCAACCAGATCCTCGAAGGCAACCAGTCGATCATCGGCTTGATGGTCGAGAGCCATTTGAACTGGGGTTGTCAGGCAATTCCAAAGGATCTGGCCGACTTGCAATACGGCGTGTCGATCACCGATGCCTGCATCGACTGGGCTGCAACAGAAACCACCCTGCGCAGCATGCACGCCAAACTCAAGGACGTACTGCCCAAGCGCAAACGCAGCTGAACCACGCACTTTTCCTGAATCAGGCATACACAAAAACGCCGGGCTAAGCCCGGCGTTTTTTTGGCAACGGATCAGCTACAGCTTCGCGGCATGGCGCTGGTGACGCTCCATATACCGTTCGACATAGGAGCACGACGGGATCACCGTGTAGCCGGCCTCTTCGGCAAACCTCAGGGCTTCCTCGGTCAACGCCGCCGCAATGCCTCGCCCTCGCAGCGCGTTGGGCACGAAGGTGCGATAGATATCCAGGGTCTGCTTCCCGAGGTCCATATAGGTCAGATAGGCACGATGACCGTCCACATTGGTCTCGAACTGATGACCAGCCTGGTCATGGTGGATGGACAACGCCTCGCTCATCACTACTCCTCGCGGGTCTAAGATTGCGACCCCTACCTTACCGATGTTTTTCCGGCGAAGGAACATCTACGCCACCCCGTGCCGGTTTCGACAACGAGAAAACCGTGAGCGCTCACAACCAGCACGTAGGGAATAGTAGGCACCAAACCCGCAATTGCTCAAGGCGCACTCATCATTCCCTGCCCTGGATGGTTATAGAAAGGGCCTCGATCAACCGGTGATCGATAGCCTGAACATTGCCGGCAGTTGAACCTTGAGACGAACTGCCGCTCTTAAAGTCACCTCTAGATGGGTAAAAGATGCCAGCCGCAGTAAAGCCACACAGAACGGAAGTGCCCGCTTCGTTATATAAAATTTCATCTATTTACAAGGCTTCACACATGCGGGCCGGCCCTTTCAGCCTGGATTCAGTGCCTGTCGAGAAGGAAAAAATTGGACAGTTTTTATACAGACCTCCAAAAGATTAGCCAAAATAGATTCAGCGCAGGAATTTTTTTTGCTTCTTGCGCTACGTCAGTTTACTTACTACAAGTAATGGGTAGTATGTACGCCGGCTATTATCTCACCCTGAGACAGTAGCCATCTAATTGAAAGTCCTTGAAGGGGAACACGATGAACAACGTTCTGAAATTCTCTGCTCTGGCTCTGGCCGCAGTTCTGGCTACCGGTTGCAGCAGCGTCTCCAAAGAAACCGAAGCTCGTCTGACTGCAACGGAAGACGCAGCAGCTCGCTCTCAGGCTCGTGCAGACGAAGCCTACCGTAAAGCTGATGAAGCTCTGGCTGCTGCCCAAAAAGCACAACAGACTGCTGACGAAGCTAACGAGCGCGCCCTGCGCATGCTTGAAAAAGCAAGCCGCAAGTAATAATCCTTCGGGATTGTTATCAAGCCGATCCATGTTTGGATCGGCTTTTTTATTGCCTCGAAATGTGGGATGTTCGCTCAGGCTTATTGTTGAAGGTCAACCGGAGCGCTGGCGGCTACCGATGCTGCGCCGGGTACGCCGATTTCAGTCGGCAAACCATCCTCCGCCGCAACCACGTCACGCACCTGGTCCCAGTTCACCCGCAGGTTATTGGCCAGGTCCTCACGCTTGAGCAAGGCGTTGATGACTGCCGTGTGCTTGTCGACCACGGAAGGGGTGCCGTCATCGTTCAACGGTGTATGGGCCTCAAGGTAGACCTTGCCGCCACTGCTGCCGAACTTGTAGGCATCGTTGATGATGCGCACCGACGTGCCCACCGGCACCATGCCGGCCATCTCCAATACATTGTTATTGAACATGCGGAAGCAACCGTGACTGGTGCGCGTGCCGATGCCAAACTTCATGTTGGAGCCGTGGATCAGATAACCCGGCGTGCCGAGGGTGAACTTGAACGGCCCCAGCGGGTTATCCGGGCCGGCAGGCACCACGTTGGGCAACGGGTCACCATTGGCCGCGTGCTCGGCCTTGATCGAGGCCGGTGGCGTCCAGGTCGGGTTTGGCGTCTTGGCGATGATACTGGTATGGGCGATCGGCGAGCCCCAGCCTTCCCGGCCAATGCCCAGCGGGAAGGTGTAGACGACGTCCTGGCCCTTTGGGTAGTAGTAGAGTCGGTATTCCGCCAGGTTGATCACGATGCCTTCCCGTGGCCCGGGCGGCAGGATAAAGCGTGTCGGCAGCACAATCTCGGTCCCCGCGCCCGGCAACCAGGCATCGACGCCCGGGTTGGCCGCGACCATTTCCGAATAGCCCAGGTCATAGGTGGTGCCCAGGTCGGCGAAGGTGTCTTCGTACTTGGCCTTGATCACCTGGACCTGGCCGACAATGTCCTCGCCTGGAGGCGGCAAAGGCAACTGCAAGGCTGCCGCCGAACCGGCCGCACAGAGCGCAGCGAGAGACAGGCAGCAGGTGACGACGGAAAGGCGCGACAACATCCGAAAAATCCTTCGCAAGACGACGGGTAGGTAAAAAATGATTGTATACGGCTTCGCGGCAGCAAGCTTCAAGCTGTTTTTATAGCTCGAAACGCAGCTCCGGCCAGATCGGCGGCGTACCACGCTTTTGCGATTCGAGGATCGCCCGGCACAAGGGGCACAGGCGTTGGTCCTGGAAAATCGAGCGATTCACCGAGGACCAGCGTGGTTGCGCCGGCAGTAAAGTGCCGCAAAGCGTGCGATCGATCGAACCGCCCAACTCCAATTGACGCGCCACCAGATGCACCCGCACTTCCTGGCAGGCGAACAGATCCAGCTGCTCGTCCGGCTCGATCAGTTGGTAGTTAAACAGGGACCAGGCAGGGCGCGACATCGAGGGCTCCAGATCAGGGGGGCGCCACCTTAGCCGAAAGCCTGCCGGTAGAAAAGCGTCATAGCAGCGGTTTTAGCGTCGGCCAGACATTTTCCAGTAGCTTGTCCTGGGCGGCGACTGCCGGGTGCAGTTGATCCGCCTGCATCAGTTCCGGATGGCCACCCACGCCTTCGAGGAAAAACGGTACCAGTGGAATGTTTTTTTCCTTGGCCAGCGCACCATAGACTTCGGCAAATGCGGTGGTGTATCGCGGCCCGTAATTGGGTGGTAACTGCATGCCCAACAGCAGCACCTTGGCGCCGCCGGCCTTGGACTGATCAATCATCGACGCAAGATTTTGTTTCAATTGCGCTGGCGGTTGCCCACGCAAGCCGTCATTCCCCCCAAGCTCGATAACCACCACGTCGGGCTTATGCTCTGCAAGCGCCGCGGGCAGCCGCGCCAGGCCTCCTGCACTGGTGTCGCCGCTGATGGACGCATTGACGACCTTATCGTCGAAACCCTCCTTCTTGAGGCGTTGCTCCAGCAGTGCAACCCACCCTTTGCGGGTATCCAGGCCGAAACCGGCACTGATACTATCGCCAACGATCAGGACTGTACCCGCCGCTGCGTTCTGGGCCATGCACATCAAGGCCAGGCCAGCACTCAAAAACCACATTCGCATCGGATTCTCCATGGGCGCAAGCATTCTCACCGCGCGGAACCTTAGCAAAGTGGTTCCCAGCGCGGAAGGTGAACTGACTATCCTGCACGAACTGAGCCTGGAACTGAACAAGGGCGATAGCCTGGCTATCGTCGGCAGCTCCGGTTCCGGTAAATCCACCCTGCTGGGCCTGCTGGCCGGCCTCGACCTGCCCAGCAGCGGCGAAGTCACCCTGGCCGGGCAAGCCCTGAGCACCCTCGACGAAGACCAGCGTGCGCGCATCCGTGCCGAGCATGTGGGGTTCGTATTCCAATCCTTCCAATTGCTCGACAGCCTCAACGCGCTGGAAAACGTGATGCTGCCGCTGGAACTCGACGGGCGCAAGGACGCCCGCGAGCGTGCCAGGCACCTGCTGGAGCGCGTGGGCCTGGGCCAGCGCCTGACCCACTCGCCACGCCAACTGTCCGGTGGCGAGCAGCAACGGGTCGCCATTGCCCGCGCGTTTGCCGCCGAACCGGACGTGCTGTTTGCCGACGAACCCACCGGCAACCTCGACAGCCATACCGGCGAGCGCATCAGCGACCTGCTGTTCGAACTCAATAAAGAGAGCGGCACGACCCTGGTACTCGTCACCCATGACGAGCGCCTGGCCCACCGTTGCCGACGCCTGATCCGTCTTGAAGCCGGCCAGATGGTCGCGCCCCTGGAGCCTTGATGGCACGCTTGCCGCTGTTGCGCCTGTTCAGCCTTGCCATGCGCCAATTACTGCGCGATGCCCGCGCAGGCGAACTGCGCGTGTTGTTCTTTGCCCTGCTGGTGGCCGTGGCTGCCAGCACCGCCATCGGCTATTTCGGCGCTCGTCTCAACGGCGCCATGCTGCTGCGCGCCACCGAGTTTCTCGGCGCCGACCTGGTACTCGAAGGCAGCTCGCCGGCCCGCCCCGAGCAAATCAGGTCCGGGACCGAATTGGGCCTGGATCACGCCCGCATCGTCGAGTTCTCCAGTGTTATCGCCACGGACAACGGCATCCAGCTCTCCAGCATCAAGGCGGTCAACGAGCAGTACCCATTGCGCGGGGAGCTGAAAAGCAGCGCCGAGCCCTTTGGCACTGAAAGCCCTGGCGGCGGCCCCAAGCCTGGCGAAGCCTGGGTGGAGGCAAGGCTGTTGACGGCGCTGGACCTCAAGATCGGCGACAGCATCGATGTCGGCATGAAGACCCTACGCCTGGCACGCATCCTGACCTATGAACCCGACCGTGCCGGCAACTTCTACAGCCTCACGCCCAGGGTGATGATCAACCTGGCAGACCTGGACGCCACCGGCGTGGTCCAGCCGGGCAGCCGCGTGAGCTACCGCGAACTGTGGCGCGCCCCACAAGGCAGCGCCGCACTGCAAACCTATCGCGACCTGGTCAAGCCGGGCCTCGCTGCCAACCAGCGCCTGCAGGACTCCCGTGACGGCAACCAGCAGATCGGCGGCGCCTTGGGCAAGGCCGAGCGCTACCTGAACATGGCCAGCCTGGTGGCGGTGCTGCTGGCCGGTGTGGCCGTGGCGCTGTCGGCCAACCGTTTCGCCAGTCGACGTTTCGATGCCAGTGCGTTGTTGCGCTGCCTGGGGTTATCGCGACGAGAAGCCATGGTGCTGTTCAGCCTGCAGCTGAGCGTACTGGGCCTGCTGGCGAGCCTGGTCGGCGCCCTGCTTGGCTGGCTGGCGCAATTCGGCCTGTTCTATTTCCTCCATGACCTGCTGCCAGCCGACGTGCCACCAGGTGGGTTGCTGCCAGCCGTCGCCGGGATCGGCACCGGGCTGGTCGCCCTCGCCGGCTTCGCCCTCCCCCCCTTGGCCGCACTGGGTCGCGTACCGCCGCTGCGGGTATTGCGTCGCGATCTGCTGCCGATCCCCTCGAGCACCTGGATGGTCTACGGCGCGGCACTGTTCGCGCTGGGCCTGATCATGTGGCGCCTGAGCCTGGACCTGGTATTGACCTTCGCCCTGCTGGGCGGCGGTGTAGTGGCTGCATTGATCCTGGGCGGCTTGCTGCTGTTGCTGCTCAAAAGCCTGCGACGGTTGTTGGCCCGCGCCTCCTTGCCTTGGCGCCTGGGCCTGGGCCAATTGCTGCGTCACCCGCTGGCGGCGGCAGGCCAGTCCCTGGCGTTTGGCCTGATCCTGTTGTCCATGGGGTTGATCGCACTGTTGCGCGGCGAGCTGCTCGACACCTGGCAAAACCAGCTGCCCAAGGATGCGCCCAACTACTTCGCACTGAATATCCTGCCCGCCGACAAGGAGGCCTTTGGTGCTCGCCTGCTGGACGTACAGGCACAAGCGGCGCCACTGTATCCGGTGGTACCAGGGCGCTTGATCAGCATCAACGGCGAACCTGTGCAGGAGATTGTCAGCAAGGACTCCAGCGGCGACCGTGCCATTCAGCGCGACCTGAGCCTGACCTGGGCTGCCGACTTACCGCCGGGCAATGCCCTGACGGCAGGCGCCTGGTGGTCGGCGCAACCGAGCGATGAGATTCCAGGCGTGTCGGTGGAAGCCAAGGTAGCCGAGAGCCTGAAACTCAAGCTCAACGACCATCTGTTGTTCACCATCGGCGGGGAAAATCGCGAGGCACGGGTCACCAGCCTGAGAACCATCAACTGGGATAACTTCCAGCCTAACTTCTTCATGATCTTCCAACCGGGCACCTTGAAGGATTTACCCGCGACCTACCTGACCAGCTTCTACTTGGCGCCCGGCCATGACCAACAGATCGTCGATCTGTCACGGGCTTTCCCGGCCGTGACCATCCTGCAGGTAGAGGCCCTGCTGGAGCAGTTACGCAGTATCCTGGCCCAAGTGACCCTGGCAGTGGAATACGTGCTGCTGTTTGTGCTGGCGGCAGGCATGGCGGTGTTGTTCTCCGGCCTGCAGGCCACCCTGGACGAACGCATCCGCCAAGGCGCACTGCTACGAGCACTGGGTGCCGAGCGTAAGTTGCTGGTCAAGGCCCGGCGTATTGAATTCGGCCTGCTGGGCGCCGTCAGCGGCCTGCTGGCAGCACTGGGGACGGAACTGGTGACCTGGGTGCTGTACCGCTACGCCTTTGACCTGGCCTGGCATCCCCACCCGTGGTTGTTACTGCTCCCCGTGATCGGGGCGGCGCTGATTGGCGCTGCCGGGGTATTCGGGACACGCAGGGCCCTGAATGCCAGCCCGCTGACGGTATTGCGCGAAGGTTGAGGCATGAGGGCTCGTACTCTGCCCGGAGCGCGGGCCTTCATGCTGGCTTCACGTACTCAATCTTGGTGATCCACCAACACACCTCGCCGCCGGGTGTCTGTACGATTGCCTCGTCGTCGACTTCCTTGCGCAACAGGGCCCGCGCCATGGGTGAATCAATGGAGATGTAATCCATCCGCTCGTAAATTTCGTCATAACCGACGATGCGAAAGCGCTTGGTCTCACCCTGGTCGTTTTCGATTTCGACCCAGGCGCCGAAAAACACCTTTCCCTCCTGCTCGGGCATGTACTCCACTACGCGCATATCTTCCAGGCGTTTACGCAGGTAGCGCACCCGTCGATCGATCTCACGCAGCAGTTTCTTGTTGTACTGGTAATCCGCGTTTTCGCTGCGATCTCCCAGGGAAGCCGCCCACGTCACTTTGCGAGTGGTGTCCGGACGCTTTTCACGCCATAGGTAATCCAACTCTTTTTTAAGCGCTTCATGACCTTCTTTGGTAATCAGCTTGGTACTCAAACGCTTGCATCCCCAAACAGTGTCCACTGGTGCCGACACGCCAGGACCTCATGACCTGGCGCCGGCTGGCTGGGCGTGATGATAAATGAACCCTGGAAAGTATCCAGGCCGACGGGCTCATTGGTTCACCCCTGCCCCTCCAGGACCTGGTCCAGTTCAAGCAGCGTACCCTGCATCCGCTGGCGCATGCCCGAAAGCTGCAACATCATCATCGCCAGTTTTTCGGCCTTCTTGCTGACCTCAAGCCCTTGGTCCTGCAGCTGTGTATGGCGCAGCTCCAACTCACGGCTCTTTTCGTCCAATTGGCTTTGCTGCTGCTGAAGACGTGCCTGCCACTGTTCGAGCATCGCTTCCTTCTCGAGGACTGCACATTTTTTTTGCGTCAGCTCCTGAGCGACCTTGGCCAGATTGCTCAACGCGCTGTCCATCTCGAGCAAAGAGGTGTGTTCCAGTTGAGCAGGCGGTTGGGGTGGCTCGGGTTCGTACGCCTCGAACGAAGTGTCGTTTTGTTCAAATGGGACAGGCGATATGCTGATCTCTTCCTGTACCTCCGATATGGCCACCAATGACTGGGCCGGCTCTTCTAGAGCGAACTCCTCCTGGGCCAATTCCGCCCGGACCAATTCCTCTTGGGCCGACGCTTCAATGGGTTCTTCATCCACAGACTGCGACGCGGCCTTCGGTGAGCGCGGGTTCCGAGGGGGGGCAACCATTTGCGATGAAAAGCGAATCGACGGCACGATCACCGTATTGCTTTCGATCGCAGGCAACGCCGGGGCCGACATACCCAAAGTGATCACCTTCATCACCAGTGCCTTCTTGATGATCACCGAGTGATGATCCTCTGGCCTGGCAGGCGGCAACCGACAGCCTTTCAGATCGATGAAATGAAAGGGAACCTTGGCGTCTGCAATCGGGCTGGTCTTCGAGCCTGTCGCAGCTGCCAGCATCAGGATCTGTTTGAAGACCTGCATCGCTGCCTGCAGGTCTTCTTTCGAATCAACCCCCCCCAGAAAATAGCGTTCAAGCTTTTTACGCAACTCCGCAATATAGACCCTGGAGTGGCCAGGCTCGGCCTCTTCATCCAGGCTATACACAAGAAAGTTTGATTCTGTTTGGGCGACAGCAAACGCACACAGCAGCGCGCCGTTAACAGGCTTGTCTTCATCATTACGTTCAAGAACAAGGGTACGTAGAAGCATCATGGTCATCAGGCCTCATTACAAAAAAGAAAACTTTATATAAACATCAGATAAACATCCGAGCATTAATAAGTCTTCATCACGAAAACAATTGTTTCAGTGCATGAACGGGCCGAACGTAGGATTCTTCTTATTAATACTCTATCGCGTTCCCAAGCACAGCCATTGAACGTACCCTTTTTAAAGCTCACTTACACACCGCCGGCGCCCCCTCATACGCCCTGCCAAACTTATTCGGTAAACAGATGATCGAGATAAGCAACCTGACAAGATACCTGGGCAGAAAACAAATAATCAGCAACTTCTCATTCAGCGCCCAGGTTCAGGAATGTGTGGGCGTATTTGGCGAGAGCGGCGCGGGCAAGACAACACTCTTGAGTTTGATCGCCGGTGCGATCAAACCGACCTCCGGGCAAATAAATATCCAAGGTTTCAATACCCAGACCCACTCACTTCAAGCAAGAAAGGCGATCGGCTACCAACCTCAGGGTGGCCTGAGCCACCCTCAGATGACCGTCAAGAACCTGCTCAATTTCATTGCTGCCATTCGAGGCTTCAGGGGGGCGGAAAAACGCAGCCAGGTGGGTATGGCAGCCGCGCGGCTGGAGCTGCT
Organism: Pseudomonas synxantha; assembly: GCF_900105675.1. Taxonomy (NCBI): domain Bacteria; kingdom Pseudomonadati; phylum Pseudomonadota; class Gammaproteobacteria; order Pseudomonadales; family Pseudomonadaceae; genus Pseudomonas; species Pseudomonas synxantha. The sequence continues at coordinate 3,645,128 of NZ_LT629786.1, forward strand.
GCCGGTGCTCAATTGTCCCGTCGACCTACTGTCTCTTGGCGTCAAGCGCAGAGTTGCGATTGCCCAGGCCATCCTGCACTCCCCCAGCGTGCTTCTGCTCGACGAGCCCACGGAGGGACTATGTCCAGCTCAACGACTCAAGTTCAGGGGGCTGATCCAGTCGCTGACCGAAGACATGACGGTCATCATTGCCTCTCGCCATTATGGCGAGCTCGCAGACATCTGCACCCGAGCATTGGTCATCGCCAATGGCAGGCTGATGGCTGACGCATCGCTATCGGAATTGCAACGTAGCTCCCGGCATTTCCGGGCCGTAACCCTGGCCGCAGATTCGCCGCTCGACCTGCTGGCCATGGCGGTAATACCTGGCGTTGCGGGAATAGAAGAGGATCGGGATACACCGGGTACGGTGACCGTCCTGGCCATGCCTGGACACTCTATTTTCCCCTCGATCAACGCGCTCATCGCTCACCGCGGCTGGAACATAACGTCACTGAATCTGGAGCCAGGTCGACTAGACGATGTCGTTCATCATCTGAGCCAGGAGGCTTCATCTTGAGACAGCTGCCCATCGTATTCAAACGCCAACTCGCCAGCTATGCCTCTTCACCCAGTACCTACCTGAGTGTGGCGGTTTTCCTGGTGCTGTGTGCCGCACTGGGGCTGCATGCCAACCATTGGATGGAGCGTAACAGTAGCGACTTGCAGGCTTTCTTCGAGTTGCACCCGTGGCTCTATCTACTATTGATACCCATTTTGTCGACACAACTGTGGGCAGATGAACGCGACACCAGTTTTGCCAACACCATGAACACTTTACCCGTCACCACGGTGGAACGGGTGATCGGTAAGTTCATGGCTGCCTGGGTCGTATGCGGCATTGCCTTGCTACTGAATTTCCCATTGGTGATCGCCGTCAACTACTTGGGCATGGCCGATAACATAGCGATAACGTCACAATTTCTGGCCAGTTGGTTATTGGCAGGCAGTTATCTTTCCGTTGGCTGCTTCGTGTGTGCACTTGCGCACCAACGCCTTGCCATTCTCCTACTGACGCTGGGCATGCTGCTGACCGTCAGTGGACTTTCCTCAATACTGGACGCACTTGAACATCAGGCACCGCTTTGGGTCGTCGACAGTTTGATATCCCTTGATCCTATTTTCCGCTTCAGCACAATGGACAGCGGTAAGCTGACACTGCATGACAGCCTGTATTTTATAAGCATGATCCTTGCTTTTCTTTCTGCGACAACCATCACACTCAATTACAAACACAGCTGAGAAGGAAAGCCACTGATGCGTTCCGCTCTGCGTGCCGGCATGACATTGATCATCACATTGTTGCTTTTCCTGGCCTTCAATTTGGTCTGGCTACCCAAGTTACCGGATATTCGCTGGGACTTCTCACAACAAAAAATCCATACTTTATCGCCAGCGACAAGGCAACTGCTCACAACACTTGAAAGCCCGGTGGACTTATATTATTTCAATTCGAAGGTCCCTCAAAAAAGCCATGCATTGAAACGTTATAGCCAGCGTGTGGAAGACCTGCTCAAGGCGTTCGAAAAAGCGGCCAATAACAAGATCAGCCTGCACATCATTAACCCCGCCCCGTTTTCTGAAGATGCCTATAAAGCCAGCTTGTTTGGCCTCGACGACACCCGCGGGTTCATTGGCCTCATCGGCACACGTGCCGGCCAAGGCGCACAACGCATTGAAACGTTCAACCCCGACACTGAGTCGTTGCTCGAGTATGAAATCAGCCATCTGATCTATAAGTTAATGTACCCCGAACGTCCCACTGTCGGCCTGTTGTCGGGGTTGCCCTTGGCTGCACCTGCCGCAAACTTATTGGAGCAAATGCGCACGCACTTCAATCTGGTAGAGCTGGCACCGACCCTCACTCAAGTGCCGGCGTCGCTAGGCACATTGATGGTGGTACAGCCGTATGCCTTACCGGAGAAGGCTCTGTATGCGATTGAACAATCTGTATTGAGGGGCACCAAACTGATGGTTTTTATCGACCCTGTGAGCGAGATCGGGGCCAACGCCGGCTCGGCAAATGTCCGGTTGAATGCACTGCTCACCGCTTGGGGCATACAGATGCCCGCAGACAAGCTGCTGGTGGACAACCTGTATGCTTCGTCGGCCAAGCCTGGCCCTGGGATGCCCACGGTATTGCACCCGGCGAGGCTCCAACTTCCACGTCGGGCAATGGCCGCAGACGATGTCAGCACCTGGAAATTGAACTCCGTGACCGTGTCGAGCAGCGGCGCACTCTCCCGTGCCGCAAAGAGCAATACCGTCTTCACCCCGCTGCTACAAAGTTCACCACAGTCCTCATTATTGGACGCGGCGCGGTTTGCATCGTCGACGGCGTTCGACGCCCTCGTTGAGGAAGCCTCCACGTCGGGGCAGCGCCATGTGATCGCCGCTCGCCTTGAAGGGCCCGCCTATTCGGCATTTCCCGACGGTTTAAAGGGGCAGCCGCCCGGCTTGCAAAAGGCGAAACACATCCAACTAGTGGTCGTAGCCGACACCGACCTGCTGTCGGACACTGTCAGCAATGCCCACCCCAACAACAACGCGCTGTTTGTATTGAACACACTGGATAACCTGGCGGCTCCCGAAGCGCTCCGGCGCATTCGAGCCCGCGTCATGACGCAACCCCTGCACAGGCTGGAGCCTATGCGCGAAGCCGCCGCACAGGCTTATCGGCAAAGCGCAGGTGAGTTGGAGCGACGACTTGAGCACACCGAACACGCCTGGCAACGGCTGAATCCACCAGCAACAAGTCTTGGCACCCAGGCGGTGGACACCAATACCCAGTTGCAGGCTCTCAACAAGGAACGCCTGCGCCTGCCCATTGAGTTGCATACGCTGAAGGTCCAGGCCTATGCGTCGCTGCATCGATTCGAACACACATTGAAATGGCTGATGGTCGCCCCGATGCCACTCTTGTTGTGCCTGACTGCCTGGGTGCTTTTTCTATACCAACGGCGACGGCAAACAGCCGCGATGACGGCCGCCTGCTGAGCGCTCAGCGACGAGCGATCAGCCCTTGCCGGGCAATGCGCGTCAACTGACGGATCACCTCGTCGGCTTCGCCGGCGTTGGGCGCCTGGATGACCGCCAGATCGAAGCTGTTATTGGCAAAACGAGCCAAGGAATCGCCGTCTTCGACAAACTGAATCAGGAATGCCGAAGGCCGGCCGCTACGACGTGGCCAGCCGTCCAGGTAACGCAGCAGCGTTGGCTGGTGTTTACCACCCAGGAGTATTTTCGGGTTGCGCTGAGTCAGGGCTGCGGTGATCGGAGCCAGGCGTATGAGAGGGCGTAGTGCATTCATCGTGTCGTGTCTCTGCCTCAAAAGTCTGCGGGCAGGTGAGAGGCAACACCGAACCAGCGCTTTAGCGGTATTTCGAAGTGTTCCCTATGTGAGGGATCATACTTCTGTCGGGCTGCATTGAGTCCCAGTGGCGCCCCGCAATTAGCTGTTTAAATCGGCGCATGAGCAGCATCCTAGAGAAGCCGGTGGGGCAGTGTCAAGAATCCTGCGCAATGAAAAGGCCCGCACATGCGGGCCTTTTCCGTAGCTTGTGAAGCGATCAGTTAGCGATTGCGCGGTCGACCGAGAGCTTACCGGCGCCTTCCAGCAACACAGCCAGCGAGCCGCCGAGCAGGGCCAGCGCGAACTCATAACCGTTGTTGGCCATGAACAGACCGTTATGGATGTGCACCGAGAAAATCGCCACCAGGGTCAGGAAGGTCAAGCCCAGTGCCGCAGGACGCGCAAGCAAGCCGATGATCAACGCCAGCCCGGCGAAGAACTCGGTACCGCCCGACAACACCGCCATCAGGGTGCCCGGCGCCAGACCGATGCTTTCCATCCACTGTGCAGTACCGGCCAGGCCACCGCCGCCAAACCAGCCGAACAGCTTTTGCGAACCGTGGGCGGCAAAAATGATGCCGACGAAAATGCGCAGAATAGTCAGGCCGTAACCGGCGCGGGTGGACAGAAGACGGGTAATCATAGGGCTCATGTAATAAATCCTTTTCCAGGTAGGGGTTTGGTTGGCCGCTATATTAATCAGTTTAAGCAATGATAAAAGCCGAAAAATTGCCTAATCAATATCAATAAATTCGATTATTTGCGCGAGGCAATTTTCGGCGCTGGCGGTTCAAGGGACTCTCGCTCCCGATCGAACGCCAAGTAATACTTATTGACGCTATTAACATAGCTGACGCCGCCCATTCCAACCTGCTCCATGGCAATGCGTTCAACCTGGAAGAACCACTGGTTGGGGTTGAGCCCGCGGCGCTTGGCCTCGGTGCGCATGCCCTGTACGCGCTCCGGCCCCATATTGTACGCCGCCAGCACAAAGGCCATGCGCTCGCGCTCGTTGAGCTTGGGGCTGGAGAAAAACTTGCGGCGGATCATCGCCAGGTAACGCGCCCCGGCCTGCACGTTGCTGTCGAGACTCTCGATATTGTTCACCCCTACCCGCTGCGCCGCCGAAGGTGTGATCTGCATCAGGCCGGTCGGGCCGCCACTGTTGCGGGCGCCCGGGTCCAGGGACGATTCCTTGTACGCCAGTGCCGCCAGGTTCAACCAGTCCATGCCTTGCTCACGCGCATGTTTTTGCAGGACCGGGCGCAGTTTTTCCAGGCGTTGGCGGTCGGCGCGCGCAAGCGGATTGCGCACCTGATAGAGGCGTCGATAGATACGCTGGAACGCCACGTCCTGGTCGGAAGGCGTTCGATAGGTCTTGAGAAACCGATCAATGCTGGCACGCAGCATCGACGCGTCCTGGCGCACGAACCAGAACTCGTCGCCCGGTTCGCTGATCACGACCTGCTTGTCAAAGCGCAACTTGGGCAGGATTTTCGACCAGCGCTCGGCAATCGGCTTTTCAACGATAGTCAGGTGAAAGATCCCGGCCTGGACCATCTCCAGCACATCCTCTACCGCCAGGCTCGGATCGACCCATTCCACCTTCACGGGCGGGCGCTTGTGCAGGGCCAGTTTCTGATTGACCTGGCTGATGGCATCCGCCGCCGCACTGCCAGTGGTCAGCGTCAGTGTACGACCAGACAACTGCTCCAAGCGGGTGAACCGTCGCTCTCCCTTGACGCCGACCAGCCACAACGGCACGCCACTGGCAATCGGCTCGCTGGCACTGATCTTGTGTACGGCCTTCACATCCAGCAACTCACCGGGAGCCACCAAGTCGCCTTCGCCACGGGCCAACGCGCCGAGTAATTGGTCCTTGGCCTTGGGGATGATCTTGAGGTTGATTTCTTGCCCATCGCGAGCATGGCCGTTGAGGTATTGCTCGAAGGCGCGCAATCGATGGTATTCGACACCGATGGACTGGCCCTGCACTTCACCGGAACTGTTGCGGCTCTGGTTGACCAACACCCGCAGGGTGCGACTGGAACGAATTTGCGCCAGGTCACGCACCTTGCCGGGCTTGGTCACTTCCAGCGGCCCGTCCAGACGCGCGACCGCCGCCATGGGCAGCAGCAACGTCAGGCACAACACAAGCAACGCCGAGGGTCGGATCATCCGCTCTCCGGAAAGAATACTGGCCAGCGTCTTCGCGAATAACGAAGTGCTGGAGGTCAGAAACAGAGCGCTTTAAGCGCTGGCAAGGCGCGCAACGGCGGCACAGTGACGGGCAACAGCCCAACCACAATGTCGCTTGTGACGTTCAAAGACAGCGATAACGCGTTGTAGTTCTTGGTTTTTCTTATAAATCTACAGCTCTGATATGCTTTCCGGCCGCAGGCGGAGATAGCACCATGCAACTCATTGATATTGGCGTCAACCTGACCAACCCCAGTTTCGACGAGAGGCACCAGGCCGTTCTCGAGCGCGCCTACGCCGCCGACGTGCAGCAATTGGTGCTGACCGGCACCAGCATCGAGGGCAGCGAACAGGCGCTGGAGCTGTGTGTAAAGCTCGATGAAAGCGGCCAACGCCTGTTCAGTACTGCCGGTATCCACCCTCACTCCGCCAGCGATTGGAATGGCGACAGCGCCCGACGCCTGCGTGGCTTGCTCGGTGAAAGCCGGGTGCGGGCGGTGGGTGAATGCGGGCTGGATTTCAACCGGGATTTCTCCCCTCGCCCACAGCAGGAAAAAGTTCTAGAAGAACACCTGGCCCTGGCCAGCGAGCTGAAACTACCGGTATTTCTCCACGAACGCGACGCCAACCAACGCCTGCTGGAGATCCTCAAGGATTACCGCGACCACCTGCCCGCCGCAGTGGTGCATTGCTTCACCGGCGAACAAGCGGCGCTGTTCAGTTACCTGGACCTCGACCTGCATATTGGCATTACCGGCTGGATCTGCGATGAGCGCCGTGGGACGCACCTGCATCCACTGGTCAGGGAAATTCCCCGGGGCCGTCTGATGTTGGAAAGCGACGCTCCGTACCTGCTACCACGCACTCTGCGCCCCAAACCAAAGAATGGCCGCAATGAACCGGCGTACTTGCCTGAGGTATTGCGCGAGGTTGCCCTGCACCGCAACGAAACCATGCAAGACCTGGCAGCCCATAGCACCGCTTGCGCCCGCGCCTTTTTCGGCTTGCCTGCCGTGGAGTGATGCGGCCCATTGACCCACGTCAAAACTCATCTCCTGAGTAGCGGCACAATAATGGCACCTTGCCAATGCTGTTTCCGCTATCAGAGAAAACCTTCATGGGTGCCTGGATTAGCAATATCTCGCTCAAGTACAAGTTCTGGGCCGTCAATGCGGTCGCCTTCGTTACCACTCTGCTGTTGGTGCTGTACGCCGTGCAGCTTGAACAACAGGCGCGCAGCCATGCGTCCCAGGCATCGGCCCAGGCCCAGGGGCGATTGCTCAGCGCGTGGCCAGCCGACAAAGTCCTGCCCACCGGCGAGCATTGGCTAACCTATGCCCATGGGCAGAGCCCACAATTGGCCGACTTTGATCTGTCAGACTTGAGCACTGCCAGCGGTTGGGTCGAGCTCAATCACATGCCGTTGTTCGGCAAAAACCCACTGATAGGCGCCGAGGTGATCAGCCGCGCCGACGGTCAACACGTCGCCGTGCTGGCTTACGCGCCGAGCCTGAGCCAAGTGTTCAGTGAACGCTTCGCCAACTACGCCGTCGCCGTGGCCATCCTCATGCTGGCCATGCTCGGAGCCTCGCAGCTGTTGATTCGTTTCCTGCTCAGCCAACTCAACACCCTCAAGGACGTAATGCTGCACGTTGAAAAAACCGGTGACCTGTCGGCTCGCGTGCCGTTGGCCTGCAAGGATGAAGTCGGCCAGATGGCCAGTGCGTTCAACGCCATGCAAGCCGGCTACCAGCGCGTGGTCAATACCGTGGCACGCACCGCCCGGCAACTGGATGACGGCGCCGCCCGCTTGGCCAGCAGCATGAACGAGGTACAGCACGGCATGCTCGGCCAGCAGAGCGAAACCGACCAGGCCGCCACCGCCATCAATGAGATGACCGCCACTGTCCACCATATCGCCCAGCACGCTGGCGCCACCCGCGACTTGTCCCAGACCGCCGATACCCTAGCCGGCAGCGGCCAGGACGTGGTCACCCGGGTACAGCGTTCAATTGCCGGGCTGTCCACTGGCGTGCAACAAACCGCCGAGATGATCCAGAAACTCGCCGAAGACAGTCAGAAAATCAACGGCGTGGTCGGGGTGATCCACAGCATCGCCGAACAGACCAACCTGCTCGCCCTCAACGCCGCCATCGAAGCCGCCCGCGCCGGAGATATGGGCCGAGGGTTTGCAGTGGTCGCCGACGAGGTGCGTAGCCTGGCCAAGCGCGTGCAAAACTCCACCGACGAAATCACCCGCATGGTCTCGGCGCTGCAGGCCGGCACCCGCGATGCGGTGGACTTCATGCAGGAAAGCTCATTCAAGGCTGACGACTGTGTGCAACAAGCCCTGGAAGCCGGCGCCGCACTGGCTGAAATCACCGGTGCCGTGGCACAGATGCGCGAGAGCAACACCCAGATTGCCGTGGCCGCCGAGCAGCAAAGCCACGTCGCCGAAGAGATGAACCGCGCCGTGGTAAGCATTCGCGATGTGACCGAAAACACCGTCCAGCAGACCGTGGCGTCGGCGACTACCAGCAACGAACTGGCGACATTGGCTGGGGAGTTGAGCAAGGCGATTGGGCAACTGAAGCTGTAAGCCTTTTTCACCTGTAATCCGATTCCTACCGCCAAGTCTCGGTTTACCTGAAGTTAAGGCGAAACTTCCTCGCCACCCCCGCGAATAACGCCGACTTCTTTTACCTAAGAACCCCTGCAAAGTCCCTCGCCTGATCAAACAGTGCGAGGGATTGCAGATGTTTTTTTTCGTTACAGTCCTGGTTGACAGGACTGGCTCTTGATTCCGGTGATCGCTGGCTTTGTGCTGGCGCCCATGGATCCCAAGGCCCCGGACGTCAGTCGCGTTTTAGCCGATTTTCGCACCTGCCTGAACACCTTCGATGAGTGGGCCGCCAGCCTGTTGAGTGGCTCGGCACTGACTGTGGAGCAGGTGTTCAAGGTTGGGGAAGACGTCGCACTGGTCGCGCCGGCTTCTTCCGATAAACCCAGCCGTACCGTCGCTCAATGCAAAGCCCAGGGTGGGTTGACCCTGGTGCATCTGTTTGAAAGTACCCGGTTTGTACCCATCGGCAACACCCAAGTGGAACTGCAAGCCCTGGCTCGAGATGGCAGCCCAGTCGGCGCGCCGCTTCATCGGACCATCGGCCCCAGCGGCATCCTCGAAGTCAACGACTGTACCCGCGACCAGCAATACCAAATTACCTTTTACCCCAATGTCTCCAAGGATCACGTCAAGGCGCTGTATGCCTCCTACACGTCAGTGATTGCCGGGTTGGAAGCTGATCTGCGTAAACAGTGGGACGAGCATTTCCAGCTTCAATGGGCCGACTTTGTCAAAGCGCCAGCCTATCAACGCAGTGGTATGCAGGGCATGGCCTTTGCTACCGGGCTCGGCAAGGCGCTCTACAACCTGTGGGACAACATCACCGAGCTGTATGACCTGCTCGCGAACGTCAAATCCAACAGCGAAAAGTTGCTGAAGTACCTCTCCCAGGCCGAGCTGGATGCGCTGCTCGCGCTGGGCAAAGACACGTTGGCCAAGGGATTGCTGGTGCTCAGCGATGAGCCGCTGTTGTTTATCTACGTGGCAGCGGTGGTGGCCTGGATACGGATGCTGCCGCCGCCCGAAATGTACGAGCTGCTGGGTGAAATCACCGGCGAAGTGTTGATCAATTTGCTGCTGATCTGGGCGACGCGGGGTATTGGCGTACAGCTGCGGCTGGGTGCGCAGGTGCTGAGTGGCGTCAAGTCCGGGCGGGTGCGGGCGCTGTTGGAGTTGCTGGCCAAGCAGGTGGCGGGGCCGCGGTTGGACACGCATGTTGAGGCCGCCAAGCCTGTGTTGCTTAGCAGTTCGGCGACACCGGTCAAGGCCGTGCCGGTGGTGCCGTTGAAGGCCGGCGACACGCTGGTTTCGAACTCGGTGCCGGTGGTTCGCAACAAGACTCGGCAGACGGTATTGGTCCGGCAGGAGCATGTGGATGATGCGCCTGCCGTGGCTTCCAATCCGAAGGGAGATGCGGCGGCGCCAGCGGACAAGACGGTCACCAACGGCTGCCCGGTGTCGATGGTCACCGGGGAGGAATTGCTTACCCTTACCGATGGTGCGCTGGACGGGATCTTGCCGTTTGAGTGGGCGCGGCTGTATCGCACCAGTGCGGTGGATGTGGATTGCGGTTTGGGGTTTGGCTGGAGTCATGCGCTGGCGCACAGGCTTTGTGTGTCGGGCGATTCGGTGGTGTGGACGGACCATGAGAATCGCTCGACTACCCTGCCCTTGCCCACGGCTGCTCGACCGGCGATCACCAACAGCCTGGCCGAAGCGGCGATCTACCTGGGCTCGGCGCCTGATGAACTGGTGCTGGCTCAGGCGTCACGGTTCTATCACTTTCGCGACGGTGTGCTGACGGCGATCAGTGATGCGTATGACAACCGCCTGCGCATTTGCCGTGATCATTCCGGGCGAATTGAGCGGTTGGATAACGGCGCTGGTCGCTCACTGTTGCTGCGCTATGAGCTGGATCGCATCGTCGCGGTGGATTACCAGGTTCATCGCGCCAAAGACCGTGGGCCCTACGTCTGGGAGACCGAGCAGAACGTCGTTTCCTACGCCTATGACGAAGACGGACGACTGGTTTGCGCGACCAATGCCGTCGGGGAAAGCGAGCGTTATCGGTACGACGATCAGCACGTCATTGTCGAGCGGCAGTTGGCCGGTGGGGCGAGTTTCTTCTGGGCGTGGGAAGGCTCTGGCAAGGCGGCGCGTTGCGTCCGGCATTGGGCGAGTTTTTCGCAGATGGACACGCGTTATGCCTGGGGGGATGACGGCCGTGTCACCGTGCACAACGCCGATGGTAGCCAGGAAGTGTATGTCCACGATGAACGGGCGCGGTTGGTACAACGCATCGATCCGGATGGCGCCCAACATTTCAAATCCTACGATAAAAAAGGCCGACTGACCGTCGAGCAAGATCCGCTGGGGGCGGTGACCGCCTATCAGTACGACGAAGCCGGACGCTTGGTGGCGTTGTTTCCGGGGGATGACGAGCCAACGTCCTACGAGCATGACAGCGGTTTCGTACGGGTTGTCAGGCGTGGCGAGGCGGTCTGGAAATATGAGCGTAATGACCGGGGCGATGTTACGCGCAGGACCGATCCTGACGGGCAGGTCACGGACTACAGCTACAACAAACGTGGGCAACTGACCGGGGTTTGGTATCCCGATCACAGCTGTCATCGGCTGGTATGGAACGAACGTGGGCAGTTGCTTGAGGAGCAATTGCCCACTGGCGGGATCAAGCGTTATCGCTATGACGATCTAGGGCGGCAGGTTGCGCGTGAGGATGAGCATGGCGCGCAGACTCTTTATGAATGGGACGCCGTAGGACGTCTGCTGAAACTGACCCAGCCCGGCGGCGCTTGCCGGGAATTGAGCTACAACCCCTACGGCAAAATCATCGCCGAGCGCGATGAACTCGGCCACGTCACCCGCTACGAATACGAAGGCGGCCTGCACCTGATCAGTCGCCGCATCAATGCCGACGGCACCCAGGTCCACTACCGCTACGACAACGCCCGGCTGTTGCTCACCGAGATCGAAAACGAAGTCGGCGAAACCTACCAGCTCACCTATCACCCCAACGGCCTGCTCCAACAGGAAACCGGCTTCGACGGCCAGCGCACCGCCTACGCCTACGACCTCAACGGCAACCTGCAGGAAAAGACCGAATACGGCGACGACGGCAGTCAGCTCACTACCCGTTATGAGCGCGACCACGCCGGGCGCCTCGTCCGAAAAACCCTGCCCGATAACAGCGTGGTCGATTACACCTACGACCGCCAAGGCAACCTTCTCAGCGTCGAAGACGGCCACTGGGCGCTGGCCTACGAATACGACCAGCAAAACCGCCTCGTCGCCGAGCACCAAGGCTGGGGCACCTTGCGCTACGGCTACGACGCCTGCGGCCAGCTGAAAAACCTGCGCCTGCCGGACAATAACCGCCTCACTTTCAACCACGACAAAGGCGGCCACCTCGCCACCGTCGAGCTCAACGACGAAGTGCTCACATCGCATCTCTTCCGTGCCGGCCGCGAACACCAACGCCAACAAGGCCAGCTCCTCAGCCACTACCACTACGACGACCAGAATCGTCTGCACGCCCACGCCATCACCCAACAACAAAACCACCGCTACCAGCGCCAGTACGACTACGACAAATCCGGCAACCTCATCCGCCTGCTCGACACGCGCAAAGGCGAACACCGCTACCACTACGACCCCCTCGCCCGCCTGACCCGCGCCGACCATTCCCAAGACGTCCAGGAACGCTTCGCCCACAACCCGGCGGGCAACCTGCTCATGCAAGACCGCCCCGGCCCGGACATCGTCGCGGCGAACCGCCTGGTGATTCAGGGTGACCGTCACTACGACTACGACGCCTTCGGCAACCTCATCCGCGAACGACGCGGTAAGGGCAAGCAGCTCGTCACTGAATATGGTTACGACTGCCAGCATCGGCTGATCAGCGTGACGAAGCCCAACGGCGAAACCGCCAGTTACCGCTATGACCCCTTTGGGCGGCGCATCAGCAAGACCGTGGACGGCAAGACCACCGAGTTTTTCTGGCAAGGCGACAAGCTGATTGCCGAGCATCATGCGGACCGACACCGCAGCTACATCTACGAGCCCGGCAGCTTCCGCCCCCTGGCACTGCTGGAAGGCTTCGGCCCAAAAGCCACAACGCCCTACCACTACCAGCTCGACCACCTCGGCACACCGCAGGAACTCACCACGCCCGAAGGCGAAATCGTCTGGTCCGCCCACTATCGAGCCTACGGCCAGATCGCCCGGCTCGACGTAGGCAAGATCGACAATCCACTGCGTTTTCAGGGGCAGTACTTCGATCAGGAAAGCGGACTGCACTACAACCGCCATCGCTACTACAATCCGGATATTGGTCGCTACCTCACACCAGACCCAGTGAAGTTGGCGGGTGGGGTCAACGCTTACCGATACGCGCCAAATCCGACAGGCTGGATAGACCCGTTGGGGTTGAACTCGTGTCCTGGCGGGGATGGCTGCAAACCAACTCATAGTGTCGATGATTCGACAAAACACGCGAAAGCTAACAATGGCGAGCCAACGCTGCCCGCACCAGCATCAACGCCAGAGAAAACGGTTCGGGTTAGGCACTACACAAATAGGAAAGGATCGAAAGGAATTGAAAAAGATGGCGTGATATTGGCTCAAGATAACAATAGAGTGTATCTCGAGCCTGCGAAAAACAAGGTACTTAGTCCTGTCGACGCCCAAGATAAATACCAAATTGCAAAAGGCAAGGGTCGAGACTACATTGAGATGGATGTACCTGAATCAAGATTAGAATGGGTGAAAAACCCTAGGTATAACGTCATGGAGCTAACCGTAAGAGGGAATTTAGAAACAAATAACCCTACATTCACGAGAAGAAAGTAATGCTAGAGAAAAACAAAGAAATAATACTTACAGGCGAGGAAGCGCTTGAAGCCTTGAAAGAAATTGAATTCATATTGATATCTCTTCACAAAATGGGCAGCTTTTATGCTGACAAACCTGGCGCAGTGGAAGAATATAGAAGAATAACTACTGACTTCATCGACAACTGCGAGGTCACCAAGCGTCTTGCAAGGGTTCGCACGATAATTTCTCATCATTTTGACGATTCTATCGGCGACGATGATATGGATGACATGGAAAGACATTTACTAGACTTGAAATTCTGGAAACCAGCTTCAACAGAAAAAACTCATTCCAACACAGGAAAATTCTCTTTTTCGGATGGAGTCATCGATCAACTGACCGCTAAACGAGATGAGCTATTAATGGTCTTTACGGACCAGCAAGAACAAACCTTCTTAATTACCTTCCACAAATTAATTTCCTTTCATAGATTAAGCTCAGCGGGTAGTAAAGTATGCGATATGCATGAGGAAAAGACCTCTACTCTTTCGCAGGAGAACGTGTGCATTGACCCAAATGAGGCAATTACAACTTACTGCTTCAAGTCTGGCAATGGTGAGACTGTTCTTGCAGTCATTGCAAGCGGTTACAGCGTTGAACGCATATGACAAAAGTAGGCACGTTTCAGAAATACTCAGAACGGCACCTCTGGTCTTTGAATCTAACCCGACAATGACCGAAACTCCCCTGCAGATCTATTGACATAAAATCTTAAAAAATGAAAAACTGGAATGACCTTGATGGCTCTATCTTTTTCAACAAAGTGTTCAGTCAGCCTATTGAAATCGGAAAAGCCTACATCCACTCGTTAAATATAGAAAATGATCAGAATGATTTTGGTATCGGCTTTGACATACCAGATTTTCCTGACCGGCTGCCGGAAAAATGGAAAGACAAAGGATACAACACATGCAGAATTGGATTGTCTTGTTCCAACATCACCGACTTAAAAATAACAAACCTTCCTCTCAGGGAAATTTTCACCATAGAAATAATGAAAGCGAGCGAGCACTTCTTTTTCACAGCAAAATCGAAAAATGCACTTGTTGAATTCAAGGCTAAATGGCTATCCCTATCTGGACCGTCAGTCTATATAAATTGCCCTGAACCAGGAGATGTCAACTGGTCAGACGATAACCTATAAAAATGATGAGTTTATTTACGGGACCGCAACTATGAGGGCGATAGCAAAGGCTAATTCGCCCCACTATCCAGCCCAGCCTACACTCCTTCCAAGTTGTTTCAACGGACAGAGGATTCACCATCATGGGCAAACGTTACCCCAATCTCCCCGCCTGGCAATGGCGTCACTACCCACAAAACCATCAACACCCGACCAACCTGGCGTTGCACCTGATTGCCGTGCCGCTGTTTATCGTCGGCTTTCTGCTGATCGTTTCGGGGGTATTCAGCCTGAGTCTGGCCAGCTTCGCCGTCGGCGTGGTTGGCATCGTGGCGGGCCTGGCGTTGCAGCGTCATGGTCATAGCCTGGAGGCCCAGGCCAGTGAGCCGTTCAGTGACCGTAAAGACGCGGTGCAACGGCTGGTGGTCGAGCAGTTCGTGACCTTCCCGCGCTTTGTGTTGAGCGGTGGCTGGTGGCGCGCCTGGCGGCAGCGCCACCGGCACTGAGGCTCAGGCGAACACCACCACGGTCTGGCGACTGAGGGCGATCAACTCGCCGGTCGGGCTCCACAGCGCAGCGGCCGCATGGCCGTAGCCGTCGCGGGCATGTTCGATGTTGACGTGGTATTGGCACCAATCGAGGGTGGTCAGGTCTTGCAGCGGCTGGATGAACTCGATGGTCCAGGTCAGGGTGCTGCCTGGCGCAGGCTTTTTCAGGTGTGGCAGCAGGGCCGGCGGCCAGGCGTCGACCAGGGCGAGGATGTGCGCCTCGGTCAGTGGCTCTTCTTTCACATCCCCGCGCAACCGCACCCAACCGCCCATGTCGCGGGATTTGTTACCGGTGAACGGCAGGCCGCCGACACTCCAGCGCATCGCCAGATGGCGCATGAATTCGGGGGTGACGCCCTTAATGTAGGGCAACTCCTGACACTCATCCCAATGTTTGAATACCGGCGGCGCTTCGCTCGCCACGTCAATTTCCGACGCTCGAGACGCGCCAAAGCTGGCCTGGACCAGGGTCGCCACTTCGCCGTTCTGCACCACGCGGCCGAGCAACTGGCTGACGGCCTTGCCTTCGCGCAACACTTCGACTTGATAACTGGCGGGCACATCCGGCGCTACCGGGCCGACAAAGGTGATGGCCAGGGAGCGCAGGGGGCGATCCGCCGGCACTTGGGCGCGCAAGGCCTCATATTGCAGGGCGGCGACCAGGCCGCCAAAGGTGGCACGGCCCTGGGCCCATTCGGCCGGGATGGTGACATCCAGCGGGTTGCTACGGGCAGCATCGAGCAAATCACTAAAGCGCATGGCGACCTCACATCAAGTAAATCGATGGAGGGATCTTAACCATCGAATCCGGCAGGTACAGCGCCTATTCCGGCCAAAAACCGGACCACTTCAAAAACAATCAGCGCTGAGTTTGTCCAGCACACGATCAGCGCGACCTTGCGCCTTGAGCATGGTGCGCTGCCACACCGCTACACAGGGTTGCAGATCCGACTGGTGCCCGGCCTGGGCCAGCCATTGCCAGCAGTCATGCCAGTCACCCAGTGCACCCTGAGCCTTCTTCAACCGCGACATGGCGTTGGCAGGCAACTTGTCCAGCTCGGGATAAGCCTCGGCGGCGTAACGCACGCGCTTGATCAGCAACCGCAGGCGGTGGCGATCATGCTCGGGATCCTTCAGCGCTTCATCGAGTTTCTGCCATTGCTTGGCCAGGCGCTTCTCGATGCGCGGGCGCAGGCCCTTGAGCAGTTTCTGGTGCTGGGCCGCGCGGATAAATCGGGGGAAGGCATCCAGAATCAGCAACAGATGCGCCAGCTCCGGGCTCTGCGCCACCTGGCGATAGGTCTCAGGTTGCAGGCGCAGGCGCCGATCAGCCGCGTCGTGATATCCGTGCTGATGCAAATACGCCGCCAGGACCTCTCGGTCGCGTAGCGGCGTGGTCAGTTGACCCACCGTCTTGGCGGCCAACTCGAGTTGCTCGACACCTGGCAGGCCGCGCAACGGACGCAACAGGCTGCGCAGGCGGCGCACGGTGGTGCGCAAATCATGCAGGGCTTCATCGTCGGTGACGGCGGCGAGGCGAGCCTGGCAGCTCAGTAACCCTACTTCCAAGCCAATGACCTGAGCGACTAACTGATTGACCAAGGCTGACATCCTGCCCTCACTTTGCGATGAATAATCCTACTCGCTACAGGTCAACGCCCGGCGCGAGACTCTCGAATATAGAACCGCGCCTTTTCGGCTTTGTTGGAGCAGCCTTCAAACGCTTCGAATTGCTGCTGGGTCTTGGCGCCGGTCAACAGCGACAGGGCCTTGGAATAACTGACGGTGCCGGCGAAACCTTCAGCCTTGGCCAGGTCGAGTTCTTTCCAGGCGGCGTCCAATTGCGAGCCGCAGCTGTCGCGGTAGGCAGTTTTGCCGGCACAACCGGCCAAAGCCAGCACGATCACAGGCACACACATCCAGGCTTTCATTGATGACACCTCAAAATAAGCAAAATCATTCGTAGCCTGTAGACGTTGCCCACAGGAAAAAGTGCCTTGTCCCTAGCCTGAAATCGGTAGTACCTATTGCCAGAGCATACCCGAGCACAAGGGTTATCCTCGAAAAATATCGCAGGCCCAACCGAAGATTGAAGGCGCCCCCCCGATGGGTGCATTGTGGGCACCTGTTTTTCGAAGGATCTGGTCATGAAAAAACGTGTTGCCTTAGTGCTGGGCTCCGGGGGAGCCAGGGGCTACGCCCATATCGGGGTGATCGAAGAAATCGAACGACGCGGCTATGACATCGCCTGTATCGCCGGCTGTTCCATGGGCGCCGTGGTAGGTGGAATCTACGCCGCCGGCAAGCTCGACGAGTACCGCAACTGGATCGAAAGCCTGGACTACCTCGACGTGCTGCGCCTGGTGGATGTGAGCTTTCGCCTGGGCGCAATACGCGGTGAGAAAGTATTCGGGCAAATCCGCAAGATCGTCGGCGAGATCAATATCGAAGAACTGCGCATCCCCTACACCGCCGTTGCCACCGACCTTACCAACCAGCAGGAAATCTGGTTCCAGGAGGGCTGCCTGCACCAGGCCATGCGCGCATCGGCAGCGATCCCCAGCCTGTTCACCCCGGTGATGCAAGGCAACCGCATGCTGGTGGACGGTGGCCTGCTCAACCCGTTGCCCATCGTGCCGGTGGTGTCGAGCCACTGCGACTTGATCATCGCGGTCAACCTCAATGCCACCAACCAGAAGCATTACCAGCTACCGGTGATCCCACGTCCGCCAGCGTTCAAGAGCCGCTTCAACAGCCTGGCGCAATCGCTGGGTTCGCACCTGCCGTTTCGCCGCAAGCAAGCCGAGCAGTTGATGAAGCTCGAGCAGGAGGCCTTGCAGGCCCAGGCAGCGGAGATCAACCCATGGTTGGAGTCAGCCGAACCCGAATCCCAGCAACCCGCCGCCGCGCCGGAGAAAGCCGGCGCACCGAAGTCGGCGACGGGTTCGTTCATCATCGATAACGTCGGGCCTGCGTCGCTGCTGGACCTGATCAACCAGAGTTTCGAGGTGATGCAGACGTCATTGGCGCAATACAAGATCGCCGGGTATCCGCCCGATATCCTGATCAACGTGCCGAAGCGGGTGTGTCGATTTTTCGAGTTCTACAAGGCGCCGGAGCTGATCGCCCTGGGGCGGGAGATTGCCAGGGATACGCTGGATCGGTATGAGAGTGAGCAGCCCTGAAATTCTGGGTGTTGTTGATGGCCTCATCGGGGGCAAGCCCCTCCCACACTTTGAATGTATTCACAGATCGAAATGTGGGAGGGGCGGTGCGACGACTCGACTTGCCCCCGATGAGGCCTGTTCAGGCAGCGGTGAACTCAAGTACCCAGCAGTCGGTACCCCACCCCCGCCTCAGTCACGATAAACCGTGGCTGGGTCGGGTCATCCGCGAGTTTCTGGCGCAGGTGCCCCACCACGATACGCAGGTAGTGGCTGTCCTCGGTATGGGTCGGCCCCCAGATGTCCTTGAGCAACTGCTGTTGGGTAATCACTCGCCCAGGATGACGTGCCAGTTGCGCGAGCACCGCATATTCCTTGCGGGTCAGCGCCACTTCGGCACCGTCCAGCAGCACGCGGCGATAGGCCAGGTCCACCGTCAGCGGGCCAAAATTCAAGGCGGCTTCCTGGGCATCTCCCGCCGGCGCCTGGCGCAACAACGCACGCACACGGGCGAGAAATTCCTGGATGCCGAAGGGCTTGGTCACATAGTCATTGGCGCCACCGTCAAGGGCCTCGACCTTCTGACCTTCGCTGGCGCGTACCGACAGCACCAGCACCGGCACTGTCGACCACTCGCGAAACTCGCGCAGCACTTGCTGGCCGTCCATGTCTGGCAAGCCCAGGTCGAGCACCAGCAAGTCCGGTTTGCTCAGGGCCGCCTGGGCCAGGCCTTCGTTGCCGGTGCCGGCCTCGATCACCTTATAGCCCTGGGAGGCCAGGCTGATACGCAGGAATTTGCGGATCTGCGGTTCGTCATCAATGACGAGAATCGTCGCGGTCTGGCTCATGGTGTCCGTCAAAATCCGTTAAAAAATCACCCCATTCCGGAGCCATTCAGAGGTCAGTGTCCAAGCCAGGTTGAGATTGTAGCGGCAGAAACAACGTGATGCAGGTACCCCGACCTTCAATGCCATCGGCCACGCTGATATGCCCGCCATGCGCGCCGATCATGCCCTGGCAGATCGCCAGGCCGAGGCCGGTGCCCTGCCCGCCCCGGTCGCCGCGGGCAGCGGTGTAGAACATGTCGAAGATCTTCGTACGCTCATCCTCGGGAATCCCCGGGCCCTCATCGGCCACGGCAAAAAACAGCTGGTGGTCGGCCACGCCCGCGCTCAACTGCAAGCGACCCTGGGGTGGCGAAAAACGTGCGGCGTTCTCCAGCACATTGACCAATGCCTGTTCGATCAACGCTGCATGCACATACAACAACGGCAGTTCCGGCGGCACATCGGTATGCACCTGCAAGGGTGCCAGCACCGCGCGCAGGCGTGCGAGGGCGCTGCCGACGATATCGCCGGGCGACACCCAATCGCGCGCCAGTTTCAGCGCGCCGTGGCCCAGGCGCGTCATGTCCAGCAGGTTCTGGATATAACGATCCAGACGCTCGGCTTCGTCACGGGTACCCTCGAGCAACTCGCGGCGATCCTCCAGGGGAATGGCCTCACCGAGGGCCAGCAGGCTGTCGATGCTGCCGCGCATGGAGGTCAACGGCGTGCGCAAATCATGGGACACTGAAGCAAGCAAAGCGCTGCGCAGTTGTTCGGTTTCCCCGTGCAGGCGCGCCGATTCCAACTCCTGCCCCAACTGCGCCCGCGCCAGCGCCTGGGCCAGCGGCTGGCTCAATGCGGTAAGCAAACGCCGGCGCTGGCCACTCAACTCCAGGCCCGGCTTGGCACTGACACCGAGCAAGCCCAACGGCCCCTCTTCACCCGACAGCGGCCACCACCACCAACGCCCAAACGGCAAGGTGCCGGTGCCCATGCCCGCGGGCTGGTCATGCTGCCAGGCCCAATCGGCGGCAGCGCGCTCGGCTTCGCTGAGGGTCAACGGGCCACCGGTCTCGACCTTCCAGCCGCCTTGGCCGTCGCGATTGACCAGGCACAGGTCAAGGTCGCTCCAACCTTGCAGATGATGGGCAGCGGCACTGATCACCGCCTGGCGATCGGTGGCGGCGGTGAGCTTGCGCGACAGGTCGAGCAGCTCGCTGGTTTCCTCCTGAGTATCGCGCAACGCCTGCAACTGGCGCCGCTGACGTGCCGCAAGGTTACCGGTCAAGGCCGCCATCAGCAGGAAGAACAACAGGGTCAGCACATCCTCTTCGCGCTGGATGGCGAAGGAAAAGTTTGGCGGGATAAACAGAAAGTCGTAAGTCATGAACGACAGTGCCGCGCACATCAGGGACGGCCCCAGGCTGCTGCGCACCGCCACCAGCAGCACGGCAGCGAGAAACACCAGCGAGATATTCGGCAGAGGCAATAGGCTGGATACGGCCCAGGCCACAGCAGTAGCGACCACCGTGGCAACCACGGCCAAGGCGTAATCGAACCACACCAACCCGCGCACATCGGGCAGGCGCGGCGGTGCAGGCATGTCATCGCGGTCGAGGACGTTGATTTCCAAGCCTCTGGCATTGCGCAACAGGCGCGCCGCCAAACCGCCACCGAACAAGCGCCGCCGCCAGCGCATGCGCGACTGCCCCACCAGCAACAAGCTGGCGCGGCGTTCGGCAGCATGCTGAATCAGCGTCTTGGCCACTTCCCCGGCACGCAGCAATACCACTTCCCCGCCCAACCGCTCCGCCAGTTGCTGGGCGTTCTGCAGGCGCAGGCGCGATTGCTCGTCCCGCGCCCGGCCGTTATCGACATGCACCAGACTCCAGGGCAAATGCCGACGCTGGGCCACCCGGCTGGCATGACGCACCAGGCGTTCGGCTTGTGCATCGCCATCTACACCGACCAGCAAACGCCCGCGGACTGCCGGCGCGGCCTGGCCAAGTTGACGGTAGCCCTGGGCCAGGTCGTCATCGACGTGGGCGGCGGCGGTTTGCATGGCCAGCTCGCGCAGGGCCATGAGGTTGGTCTGGGTAAAAAACGCATCGATGGCCGCGCGCGCCTGCTCCGGTACGTACACCTTGCCGTCACGCAGGCGCTCCAGCAACTCGCGGGATGGCAGGTCGATCAGCAGCAGTTCGTCAGCCTCTTGCAGCACCCAGTCAGGCAGGGTTTCACGTACTTGCACGCCGGTGATGCCACGCACCTGGTCATTGAGGCTTTCCAGGTGCTGGACGTTGACCGTAGTGAACACGTTGATGCCGGCGGCGAGCAGTTCCTGAATGTCTTGCCAGCGCTTTTCATGACGGCTGCCGGGGGCATTGCTGTGGGCCAGTTCGTCCACCAGCACCAGTTTGGGCTTGGCGGCGAGCAGGCCGTCGAGGTCCATTTCTTCAAGCATTACGCCACGGTACTCGCTTCGTAACAGCGGTTGCTGCGGCAGGCCGCTGAGCAAGGCTTCGGTCTCGGCGCGGCCGTGGGTTTCGACCACACCGGCAATCAGGCTTACGCCTTGGCGCATCTGGGTGTGGGCCGCCTGGAGCATGGCGTAGGTCTTGCCCACGCCGGGCGCGGCGCCGAGGAAGACTTTGAGCCGGCCACGGCCGTTACGGGGCAGATCGGCTAACAGGGCGTCGGCGCGGCCGGAGTCGCTCATGCGGGTTCCTTCAGGCAGGTATTTTCAGGTCAATGAAGATCAACTGTGGGAGGGGGCTTGCTCCCGATAGCGGTGTATCAGCAACAGATATTTCGACTGAACCACCGCTATCGGGAGCAAGCCCCCTCCCACAGTGGTTCAGAGTTTTTCCAGGGCCATGTTCAGGGCCAGGACGTTTACCACCGGCGGCCCTACCAACGGGCTTTCGATGTGCTCATCCAACAACCGCTGCAACGTCGCCACCGGCACATTCCGCGCCGCCGCTACCCGCGCCAGTTGATAGGCAATCGCCTGTGGTGGCAAGTGTGGATCAAGACCACTGCCAGAGGTAGTCAGCGAAGCCAATGGCACCGGGCCCAGGCCAGGCACCGATTGCTTGCTGGCATCCTCGAAGATGCGGGTCGCCAAGGCCGGGTTGCTTGGCCCCAGGTTACTGGCACTGCTGGACACCGTCGCAAAAGCCCCGGCAGACGGGCGTGGGTGAAACCAGTTGTCGCCGGTAAAGTCCTGGGCGATCAGGCTGGAGCCGCGCACTTTGCCACTGGCATCGCGCACCAGGCTGCCATTGGCCTGGTCGGGGAAGGCCACTTGCGCCACGCCAGTGACCACCAGCGGGTAGGCAACACCAGTGATCAGGCTCATGAGCACCAGCAGGCTCAGGGCCGGGCGGATCATCTTAGTCATCGTCAAATCCTCAATAATTCGGCAAACCAACGGGGCGAGTTCAAACCAGGTGCAGCGCGGTCAGCAGCATGTCGATAGCCTTGATACCCACGAACGGCACCAACAGCCCACCCAGGCCGTAGATCAGCAGGTTGCGTCGCAGCAAGGCCGCCGCACTCGCGGCCTGCACCCGCACGCCGCGCAGGGCCAGGGGAATCAGCACCACGATAATCAGCGCGTTGAACACGATGGCCGACAGGATCGCGCTTTGCGGGCTCTGCAAGTGCATGATGTTGAGCACGCCCAATTGCGGATAGATCGAGGCGAACAGCGCCGGCAGGATCGCGAAGTACTTGGCCACATCGTTGGCGATGGAGAATGTTGTCAGCGCGCCACGGGTCACCAGCAATTCCTTACCGATCTGCACCACGTCCAACAGCTTGGTCGGGTCGCTGTCGAGGTCGACCATGTTGGCGGCTTCGCGCGCCGCCTGAGTGCCATCGTTCATCGCCATGCCGACGTCGGCCTGGGCCAGCGCCGGAGCGTCGTTGGCGCCGTCGCCGCACATGGCAACCAGGCGGCCATCGTTCTGTTCATGACGAATACGCGCGAGTTTCTTCTCCGGCGTGGCTTCGGCCAGCACGTCGTCCACACCGGCTTCAGCGGCGATTGCGGCGGCGGTCAGCGGGTTGTCGCCGGTAACCATCACGGTGCGGATCCCCAGCTTGCGCAGCTCGGCA
Organism: Pseudomonas synxantha; assembly: GCF_900105675.1. Classification (NCBI taxonomy): domain Bacteria; kingdom Pseudomonadati; phylum Pseudomonadota; class Gammaproteobacteria; order Pseudomonadales; family Pseudomonadaceae; genus Pseudomonas; species Pseudomonas synxantha. The sequence goes on from NZ_LT629786.1 coordinate 3,668,018, forward strand.
AACCGCTCGCGGATGCCGGGCTTGACCACGTCCTTGAGATGGATTGCACCGAGCAACTTGCCATCGGCACACACCAGCAAAGGCGTACCGCCGCTTTGGGCGATCTTGTCGATTTCCCGCGACAGTGGCGGTAAAAGCTCGCTGCGTGGCTGACCGATAAACGCCAGCAGCGAATCCACCGCGCCTTTGCGGAATACGCGGCCCTGGTAGTCAACGCCAGACAAACGGGTTTCAGCACTGAACGGTACAGCGGTCAATTCATCCAGGCTCGGCTCGGCCTGCGGGTGCAAGGCACGCAGGTATTCGACGATGGATTTGCCCTCCGCCGTATCATCGGCCAGTGACGCCAGCAGCGCGCCTTCTGCCAATTCCCGGCCACTGACGCCAGGCGCCGCGACCACCGCCGAGCAGCGGCGGTTACCGAAGGTGATGGTGCCGGTCTTGTCCAGCAGCAATACGTGCACGTCCCCCGCCGCTTCCACGGCGCGACCGGACTTGGCGATCACGTTGAGGCGCACCAGGCGGTCCATGCCGGCAATCCCGATGGCCGACAGCAAGCCACCAATGGTGGTCGGAATCAGCGTAACCAGCAGTGCGACCAGGAACACCAGGGGCAAGCTGCCATTGGCGAAGTGGGCGAACGGCTGCAGGGTCACCACCACCAGCAGGAAGATCAGGGTCAGGCCGATCAGCAGGATATCCAGCGCAACTTCGTTGGGGGTTTTCTGGCGTTTGGCACCTTCCACCAGCGCGATCATGCGATCCAGTGTGGACTCACCCGGGTTGGCGGTGATGCGGATCAGCAGCCAGTCCGAGACCAGTCGTGTGTTGCCGGTAACCGCCGAGCGGTCGCCTCCGGACTCGCGAATCACCGGGGCGGATTCGCCGGTGATCGCCGCTTCATTGACCGCGGCGATACCTTCGACGACCTCGCCGTCACCGGGGATCATTTCGCCAGCGGCAACACGCACCACATCGCCTTTGCGCAGGCTGGTGGCCGGCACCACCTTGAAGCTGCCATCGGCCTCCTGGCGCCGAGCGCTCAAACCTTCGCTGCCGGCCTTGAGGCTGTCGGCGCGGGCCTTGCCACGGCCCTCGGCCAGGGCTTCGGCAAAGTTGGCGAACAGCACGGTGAACCACAGCCACACCGCGATTTGCACCGCAACAAAGGTCGGCACGGTGGTATCGGGCACAAAGCACAACAGGGTGGTGAGGATGGCGGTCAGCTCGACCACCAGCATCACCGGCGAGCGTTGCAGTTGGCGTGGGTCGAGCTTGACGAACGCCTGGACCAGCGCCGGGCGCCAGAGCGCCGAGATGGCGGTTTTGGCAGGCTCCTGGGGTTTGACCGGGGCCGCGTTTTTTGCAGGCATATTCATTTTCATGTCCCCTAGGCTCTTCATTTAGCAACAGCCATGCTCAAGTGTTCAGCGATAGGCCCAAGCGCCAGCGTCGGCAGGAAAGTCAGGCCGCCCACCAGCAAGATGGTCACGGTCAACAAGGTGACGAACAGCGGGCCATGGGTAGGGAAGCTGTTCTGGCCAATCGGTGCGGCCTTCTTCATCGCCAGGCTGCCGGCCAGGGCCAGTACCGGGAGGATGTAGCCAAAGCGGCCGATCAACATGCCCAGGCCAAGCATCAGGTTATGGAACACGGTATTGGCGCCGAGGCCGGCAAACGCCGAACCGTTGTTGGCACTGGCCGAGGTGTAGGCGTACAGCAACTGGCTGAACCCGTGGGGGCCAGGGTTACTGATGGCCCCTGCCGGGCCTGGCAGGCTGGCGGCGATGGAACTCAGCACCAGCACACCGACCGGCATCACCAGCAGGGTCACCACCAGCAATTGCACTTCCTTGGCCTGGAGCTTCTTGCCCAGATATTCCGGGGTGCGGCCAATCATCAGGCCGGCGAGGAACACGGCGATCAACACGTTGAGCAACATGCCGTACATGCCGGCACCCACGCCGCCGAAGATCACTTCGCCGACCATCATGTTAACCAGCGCCACCATCCCACTCAGGGGGCTGAGACTGTCCTGCATGCCGTTGACCGAACCGTTGGACGCCGCGGTGGTGGTCACCGACCACAGCACGGTGCCGGTGGTGCCGAAGCGTGTTTCCTTGCCTTCCAGCGGCGCGGTTTGCTCCACGGCCGGGTGGCTCAGGGTTGGATTGGGCTGGTATTCGGACCACAGCGACGTCGCGCCGCCGATCAGGAACAGCGCCAGCATGCAACCGAGGATGGCACGGCTCTGACGAAGGTCCTTGACGTAATGGCCGAAGGTGAACACCAACGCCACTGGGATCAGGATGATCGAGGCAACTTCGAACAAGTTTGACCAGGCCGTAGGGTCTTCGAACGGATGCGCCGAGTTCACGCCGAAGAAGCCGCCGCCGTTGGTACCCAACTGCTTGATCGCAATCTGGCTGGCTGCCGGGCCCAGGGGAATCACTTGATCCACACCCTGCATCGTTATCGCGTCAACATAGTGAGCGAAGGTCTGTGGCACGCCCTGCCACACCAGGAACAGCGCCAGCACCAGGCACAACGGCAGCAGGCCGTAGAGGGTGGCGCGGGTCATGTCGACCCAGAAATTGCCCAGCGTCTGGGCAGATTTGCGACCAATCCCACGGCATAAGGCGACCAGGACTGCGAGGCCAGTCGCCGCACTGACGAAGTTCTGCACAGTCAGGCCGACCATCTGGCTGAGGTAGCTCAGGGACGCCTCACCGCTGTAGTTCTGCCAGTTGGTGTTGGTCATGAAACTGACGGCAGTGTTGAACGCCAGGGTCCATTCCTGGCCCGGCAGTTTTTGCGGGTTGAGCGGGAGGGAGCCTTGGAACAACAGGATCGAGAACAACAGCAAGAAGCCCGCGAGGTTGAATGCGAGCAAGGCCAGCATGTACTTCTGCCAGCTTTGTTCCTGCTGTGCATCCACACCCGACAGGCGATAACAGGCGTTTTCCACCGGCCCCAGTACCGGGCTGAGCCAGGTACGCTGGCCTTCCATCACCTTGTAATAGAACCGCCCCAGAAACGGTGCCGGCACCAGTACCACGGCAAAGAAGGCGATGATCAGCCAATAGTCATAACTGTGCATAGCCCTGCTCCTAGTTCCGATCCGCGCGTAACAGCGCAACCAGCAGATAAATGAACAGCGCCACGGCCAATAGCAGTGACACCCCGTCCAGAACGCTCATGGAAGTTTCTCCGTTTAACGGCGAGTGCCGCGTGTGGGGCAATTGTCCGCAGGAGTGGTGTAAAGGAACGAGAGCGAGGGTGGGACCGGGGCGTAAAGATGGCGTAAAAAGTGGCTTTATGCGGGCTTTATACAGGGGTCAGACGTCCCGCAGGCGCGCGTTGGCAACGCGATCAAAATGTGGGAGGGGGCTTGCTCCCGATAACGCCAGCCCAGCCACCACCGCACTTACCTGGTGCATCGCCATACAGTTTCAAACGCCAAACCATCCCGCCAGCGACACTCGCACCGCTTTACGACAGCACTTTGGAAAGTGGCATGTCCACTGCAACACCCTGAATCATTCCAACCCCTTCAGGGAGCACCCCACCATGACCACACACCTCAAACCCACCTTGGGCACCCTGCATCTATGGGGTATCGCCGTCGGGCTGGTGATCTCCGGTGAGTACTTCGGCTGGAGCTATGGCTGGGGCGTGGCCGGCACCTTGGGCTTCCTGGTGACCTCATTGATGGTCGCCGCGATGTACACCTGCTTTATCTTCAGTTTCACCGAGCTGACTACCGCCATTCCCCATGCCGGTGGGCCGTTTGCCTACAGTCGTCGTGCCTTTGGTGAGAAAGGCGGCTTGATTGCCGGGTTGGCGACCCTGATCGAATTCGTGTTCGCTCCGCCGGCGATTGCCTTAGCCATTGGCGCCTATCTGAACGTGCAATTCCCGGCCCTGGACCCGAAACACGCGGCCGTTGGCGCCTATATTGTGTTCATGGGCCTGAATATCCTTGGTGTAAAACTTGCCGCTACCTTTGAGCTGGTGGTCTGCGTACTCGCCGTCGCCGAACTGCTGGTATTCATGGGCGTGGTCGCCCCCGCGTTCAGTTTCAGCAACTTTGCCCTCAACGGCTGGGCCGGTTCCGACACCTTCGGCGCGCCGGCAATTGCCGGGATGTTTGCTGCGATCCCCTTCGCCATCTGGTTCTTCCTCGCCATCGAAGGCGCGGCCATGGCGGCCGAAGAAGCCAAAGATCCCAAGCGCACGATTCCAAAAGCCTACATCAGCGGCATCCTGACCCTGGTGATCCTGGCCATGGGCGTGATGTTCTTCGCCGGTGGCGTGGGCGACTGGCGCACGTTGTCGAACATCAACGACCCACTGCCCCAGGCGATGAAAACCGTAGTCGGCGAAAGCTCCGGCTGGCTGCACATGCTGGTGTGGATTGGCCTGTTCGGGTTGGTGGCGAGCTTCCACGGGATCATCCTCGGTTACTCGCGGCAGTTCTTTGCCCTCGCCCGCGCCGGCTACCTGCCATCTTTCCTGGCCAAACTGTCGCGTTTTCAGACACCCCACCGCGCCATCATCGCAGGTGGCGTGGTCGGCATCGCCGCCATCTACAGCGATGGCCTGATCAACTTGGGCGGCATGACCCTGACCGCCGCCATGATCACCATGGCCGTGTTCGGCGCTATCGTCATGTACATCATGAGCATGCTCAGCCTGTTCAAGCTGCGTAAGACCGAGCCGCTGCTGGAACGCACCTTCCGCGCACCGGGCTACCCCATCGTGCCGGGTATCGCATTGGTACTGGCGGTGGTGTGCCTGGTGGCAATGGCTTGGTTCAATGCGCTGATCGGGTTGATCTTCCTGGGCTTCATGCTGGTGGGCTTCGTCTACTTCCAACTCACCGCACAAGACCGCGCCGATGCCCCGGCGGATGCGATGTTGACCGGACTATAGAGCCTGCGAGGCAGAACGGGCCTACAATGAACTACTCAGAAAGCCCGTTACTCAAAGCAGTTATCACCGTAGGAGAATTCTTCGACGGTCATCTGCCTCAAGGAGAGCCCTTATGCCGTGGTATGCGTGGTTGATTATGGTGGTAGCGATCGGGTCGATCGTCGGTGGGCTGATGATGCTGCGTGACAGCGCCAACAAAGTGGAACTCACCGACGAACAACGCAAACGCGTGGCCGAGCGTAATGCCCAGGCGGATGCCAAGGATGCGCAAGACCGCTGAACCTTGAGTTACTCCCAATCCGCCTTGGCAATATGCAACCCGTGCTGCCCCTTGTAGGCAGCACGTTCCGGTTGGCTCCAACCGGTCAGCAACTCATTCTCCAGCCTGTAGATTTCCACCCCCAACGGACGACATACCGTTAGCGGGTCCTGCGCATCCGGCCCCCACATCGGCAGCGACAAATCCCCACCCGGGCAGGTCGACAACGCGCACAGCAAATCAATCTCGGCAAAGAACTCCAGGTAATCGCCCTTCTGCGCCGGACAGGCTTTCATAAAGTACATGTCATCGTGATTGAGGCCCGTGCACTGGAAAATATTCAGCACGTCATGCACGTCGAACTCAGTCAGGCCATGAGGCAATACCGCACGGGTCAGGTTCGAGTGGCAGTGGTGATGGAAGTCCTCACCGGTCAGCATACGGTTCACATAAGGGTCGCAACGCGTGCCAAGCAAATCGTGCAGGCGGCCGCCGTGCTCATCGATGCCGTAGTTGGCGAGGCTGTCGTCGGTGATGGTGACCAAGGGTCTTAGAAAGGGCAGGTTCGACCATAGACGGTCGTGAGTGCTGACATGAGCGCCTTGCAATTGCCTCGTACGCGCAGCCCACAAGCGCTCGCGCGGGTCATTGGCGTTCCATACGTTGAAGTCGCCTACCTGCGGTCCAAATGGTGTGGTCACACGGAACACATGCCCAGCCGGTACTTTCCATGCCCTGCCCGTACGGATCGGTACCTCGAACTGTTCGATCAACGTACGCCGGCCTTTCTGATCACGAATACGCTCATAGAACGCCGTATCCACCTGCAACGCCGAACCTTTGCTGACCTGGTACGCGGCGGGATAGTCTTTGTACATGGGGCAATCCTCTATCAAGGGTGATCAAACAGGGCAAGAGAAAGGTGTTCGGAATCGTCCAGGTAAAGGCCCATCGCCTCGCTGGCAGCCTGGGTTTGGTTGCTGGTTAACAGCGTGTATATCTCTAGGTCGCGCTCCAGCCAGGGCGACTGGAAACGCTGCTCATCCGGTGCTGCGCAAAACACGAGGCGCAACTGGGCAATCACCTGGGCGAAGAACTCGTCGAACAACGGGCTGCCCATCAACGCGACGATCTGTTGGTGGAACACAAGACTGTGGGTGGCCACCGCTCGCCAATCCTCGCGCTCCCGGGCCAGGGTGGTGGCGTCGATGGCGTTTTGCATACGGCCTGATTGAGCGTCCGTCAGCGGGCCACATTGGGCTATTGCCCGCAACTCCAGGGTGCGGCGGACTACGAAGAGATCACGCACCTCTGCTCGCTCCAGGCGCCGAACCATTACGCCCTTGTTGCGGACATAGCGGGTAAGGCCTTCTTGGCCCAGGCGATGCAGCGCCTCACGGATGGTATTGCGTGAGGCGTTGTACGCCTTGACTAACTCCGCCTCGACGAGCGAAACACCCGGCAGCAAACGCCCTCCGATGATGTCGGCGCGTAGTTCCAGGGCTATTTGGTCGGCTAACGACAAGCTGAGTGTCATGGTTACCTCAAGATTGTTGAACAATCGTTGAGATGGATGCAATCACGTTTCATGCCAATGCATGATTGAAAAGAAATATACGCAAGCCCGATAAAGGAAAGGCCGGTCAATGACCGGCCTTCTGGGCGATATTCACATCCTCAGTTGATAACCAACCTGTCGCGATTCTTCTCCAGCAATGCTTTGCCGATGCCTTTCACTTCCAGTAACTCATCCACCGCGGTGAACGGACCGTTGCTTTCGCGATACGCAACGATTGCCTTCGCCTTGGAAGCGCCTATACCAAACAGATCACGGCGCAGGGTTTCGGCGTCGGCGGCGTTGAGGTTGACCTTGGAGGATTGCTCGGGCTTGGTAGCTTGGGCGGAGATTGGGGTTGGGGTTTCCGGCTTAATGGAAGGGGCTGCGGTGGTGGTGACGGAGAGACTGGTGAGGAACGCGAAGATGAGGGAGGAAATGTAGAGGTTTTGCATTGGTGACGCTCCATGACATCAATGTGAGAAAAAGCAGCTTTTCCGAAGCTGCTTTTTAAACTTAGATGATGCTGGGAGAGAGTCAAAAGCGAGTGGGTAACAACGTGTAACTCGGCCTCGCCCCACTGTGTGCGATCTGCGTGCTAAACATATTTAGGAGCGCTAAAGCTTGAATTCGATAACGGACTCGAGAATTATTTTAGGAGAGTAACGCGACAATGCGTCAGCTGTCATAAATCCTGTAAGGACTGCACAGGTATTAACTCCAAGGGCCATACCCACCTGGACGTCTTTTCCTGTATCGCCCACCACCCAATCATGCGAAGTTAAATTGGACACCTTTTGAGCAATCAGAAATTCCTTGGTATTTCGCTGCTCGGTCACCATCACCTCGTCAAAATACCCGAGTAAATTCAACGCTTCCAACTGCACGTGAACAGGGTTGACGAACTGACGAGCCGTACATACGTACAGCCGCGCTGACTCTTTTAACTCGTCCAGCGCCTCATGCATACCTGTAAAATTAACATCCCTTTCTAGAAAAGAAGGGCTTTCGATTAGCGCCATCCAATCACGCCTGAATTCAGTGACGGCACGCGCATTGAAACCGAACCGATCTGACACTATCGTTTCGTTGGAGTGACCCGCAAACTTCAGTTCCCAGTATTCGGAAAAACTGAGCTTGGACTCAGGAACCAAGTGTTGAAAAAGCTGATGCAGACGCGGCTTGGAATCGATTAGCGTTCCATCGAGATCGAAGATTATATTCACATGAGACTCTTAAAGTAGGCAATTTCGGTACTCAAGCCCAATGCAAAATCAATTTCTTCGGGCAATAAATATTTCTTCAATCGCGTTGTATCGAAAACGAAGTCTCTTTTGGTACCGTTGAACTCACGCTGCACAACCTCGACCTGCGCGCCGCTGAGCAGGATCAACTGATCCAATACGGACCTGATTGACACTGCGTGGCCACCGACGAGGTTCACCACACCAACATCCTCATTTAACTCAACAGCGGCAAGAATTGACCGCACAACATCATCAATATAAATAAAGCTTCTTAACTCAGCACCGTCACCATACAGTTCGACAGGTTGAGCATCCAAGATACGCTTGATAGTTTTGGGGAGAAATTTTTCATATTTCTCTTCGCCCGGGCCGTACACATGACCAACACGCAAAATGTGCCGATCAATATGTTGCTCTCGTGCAAATACAGAGATCATTTGCTCACAGTACAGCTTCGACCAGCCATATAAAGTAGCAGGTACAGTCGCTGTGGCCTCCGAGATAACCGTGTCTGCAGCGTAAACATCGAGCGTGCTCGTAAATACTATTTTTCGCAGTGCATTAAAGGGCAGGCTCAGCAGTTTTTCTGTGAATGAGATATTTTCATTGCAGGCTACGATGACATTTGCCTCTGCCCCATTCTTGGGGGTGTAGGCGCCAGCATGAATGACAATTTCGACCTCTTGAAGTTTGTCGAAGTCCTGTTGACTCAGACCAAAGTCAGGCAACTGCTTGTCATAGACGACGCTCTGACATTTACTGGTGGTCTGCGAACTGAATGCAACAACGTGCGTACTGCCCCATTTCGCTATCGCAGCATCCAGCAGACGTCCCCCGATAAAGCCTGACGCTCCAGTAATCAGGACTTTCATAAGAATATGATCTCATCACGAATGCCCTGCTCAGTTGTCAATATCGGGCGAGTATCCATACCTCGAAGCCACATCAAGTCATTGGGTAAAGGGTTAATCTTCGTTTCAAGCTGCGGAAACTCGTTATACAGAGCGATATCCTTAAAGATCTCGGGCATGTTCAAACCCGCTTCTGTAAAGAACTGAACCGTTGTAAAAAATCGTGAAATATTGATTTCTGTAGGGTTTGGAACACCATCAAACCCGTAAGCCATGTCGACACCGAATATCCCATGTGGTTTTTTCGAAACCGATTTGACACAGTTAATAGCAATTTCAGTAGCTTGATCGTTGGTGCAAGTCACGCCGACTTTGGTGACGCCAGTAACACCGGAGATACTTCGGTTGCCGTGTGTCCAGCTGCGACGTTCACGAGACTGCGCAACGACCAAATTACCTTCGTGCCATATAGAAAGCCATGTAATAGTATCTGGCGTAAGCAACTCAGCGGCGACGAAGTCGCCCCACCCTTTGTAATGATCAATCCAGGCCTTCGCCAGTGTAAAATCATTGGTAGGTATGGCACCCTTACCGCCACCACCTATAGAAGTTGCACGCAACCAAATTTTCCCATCGGCGTTACCCAGTGCTTTAAATGCCTCTTTAAGATCCTGTTCGTCATTGATCATAATATTGCGAGGTACAGGCACGCCTGCCTGTTTGAATGCTTCATACGACTTGTGCTTATGCACGCAGGTATCAATGACGTCGTGGTCAGGCATGAAAAGCTTGGTGCCCGTTGCCAAAATATCATCGCGTATCAAAGAGGCGTGAAAGATCTCCAAATCATTCTGGAAATGCACTAAGTCAGGCTTTTCGGCCTCAAGCAATTGCAGCAATTTCTGCTTGTACTCTGGAGAGTTGGCGTACGGAATATAAAACTTTTTGCTCGCTTTGGATAATGCAAGATCAGAAGGTTCGGATCCCATACCGATGACAGTCTCGCCTTTGCGGCCCATCATAAGGGAGTTAATAACGCCTTCAGAAGGTGCGCCACCGGCCCCTGCGATAAGTATTTTAGACATTTGAGACTCCTATCTGTGAAGCACAGCACTTGAACTGCGCAAAAAATAAATTCTTTTAATGACCAATAAAAAATTGGAGCCAGCTCTGTACATGTGATCCAGACAACCGGGTAATTCAAGATGCCCGAGTGAACGGCGTATGTTACTGGAACACCAGTGTAGACACACGCCTGGCTTAAGCATTGCGCGCTCAAACACTATGGTTCCAATCGCCGTTGCTGATAAATCCAATCAACAATCTCACCATCCGGAGTGTAACCACTGACGGTATCACGTAACAGCTGACGGACTCGGCTATAGTCATCTTGATCGACCGCTGCAAGCAATTCCGTCAACTTGATCTTTAATGTCTCCCAAGGCAAATGATCCTCGTTGGCACTCATGATCATTGGGTGCTGCGTTGCCACCACGTTGTCACCGATCAACAACTCTTCGTACAGCTTTTCACCAGGACGCAAACCCGAGAACTCGATAGCGATGTCACCGTGAGGGTTCTTATCCGAACGTACACTCAACCCGGACAGATGAACCATCTTTTCGGCCAACTCGACAATCTTCACGGGTTCGCCCATGTCGAGGACGAACACATCCCCACCAAGGCCCATGGACCCAGCTTGTATGACCAGTTGTGCCGCTTCGGGAATGGTCATGAAGTAGCGGGTTATTTTGGGGTGGGTAACCGTTAACGGGCCACCAGATTTGATCTGCTTGTGGAACAACGGGATCACAGAGCCGGAAGAGCCCAGGACATTGCCGAATCTCACCATCGTGAAGCGGGTTTTATTCACTCGAGAGACATTGGACTCGTCACCGAACAGCACGGGGGCAAGTTCACGGCTCAAGGCTTGAAGGGTGAGTTCAGCCAGACGCTTGGTGCTACCCATGACATTGGTTGGTCGCACAGCCTTGTCCGTCGAGATTAGGACAAAATTGGATGCGCCAGCCTGAAGTGCCGCTTGGGCAGTGTTCAGTGTGCCAATAACATTATTCAACACCCCTTCTGCAATGTTGTGCTCGACAATGGGTACGTGCTTATACGCCGCCGCGTGGTAAACCGTGTCGACACGCCAGGTCTTCATTACGTCAAGCAACTTTGCCTGATCACGCACGGACCCCAATATCGGGAGTAACTTGACCGGCAATGAATTCCGGGTAATACGCTGTTCCAGCTCAGAAAGAATGCTGTAGAGATTGAACTCACTGTGCTCGAACAACAGCAGGGTCATAGGCTTGAGCTCGAGAATTTGCCGGCACAGCTCAGAACCAATTGACCCGCCCGCCCCAGTTACAAGCACATTCTGCCCTTTGATGCAGTGCTCGAGCAGTTCATCTTGGGCAGGCACCGAATCACGGCCGAGTAAGTCAGCGATATCGACTTCTTGAATATCGTCAACTTTGACTCGGCCGCTGGCGAGGTCCATGAAACCGGGAACGCTGCGAACGTGGAGGGGGAAGCCCTCCAGGAAACCGAGAATTTCACGGCGCCGCCCACGGCTTGACGATGGAATGGCCAAGAGAACTTCCTGCGCTCCCGTGACATCGATCATGCGCTGAATATGCTTGGGCTTATAGACTTGAAGCCCGGAAATGACACGATCGGAGATAGTGGTATCGTCATCGATGAATGCCACTGGCCGCATAACGCGCCCCATGCGCAGTGCTGCGACCAGTTGATTGCCCGCCGCACCTGCACCATAGATCGCGACACGCGGAAGACCGTCTTCACGGCTGGTAAAAGGCACATGTTGTGCCGCCGCAAACCAATCGCCCAAAAAGTATTGGCGCATGGTCAAGCGCAGACCGCCGACCATAATCAAGCTTAACCACCAATAGTTGAAGATGATTGAACGGGGCACGACATTTTGATGGTTGCTATACCAATAGACCACGACACCTAGAATCAATGATGAAAGACTGACAGCCTTGATAATCGCTACCAGTGCATCATTGCCAAAATAACGCATGACAGCACGATACATACCAAAGCGAATAAAAAGCGGAATAGCCACCACCGGTGCAGCCAAGAACAGCCAAAGGTGCATTTTGAGCGGGTTGATCATCTCATCAATGCCGAGGCGAACAACAAACGCCATCCACAGCGCCAGGAAAACCAGAACAACGTCCGCAACTACCTGTATCAGTCGTTTCTTGTGACGAGGCAGTTTCAATAGCCAAGTGCGCAACCGGTTAATCATGATTCACCTACGGTCCTTGCGTTAGATCAAAATTCTTGTCGACCGCGCAATAAACGCAGAACAAAAAACACACTGTACGGTGCCTGCCTGAACAAGCCAGTCATATACGTCCTACAGCTTCAATGGGAAACGCCATCGCGCTTGAGCACCTTCAAAGCTGTCAAAAACAAGATTTTCAGATCGAAAAACAAACCCATATTTTTCGCGTAATAGGCATCATAGCCAACCTTAACCGGTATCGGCAACTCGTCCCGTCCGTTCACCTGCGCCCAGCCTGTGAGACCCGGCCGAATGAGATGTACGCCTTGCTCGGTGCGCAAGGCAATAAGATCTGCCTGGTTAAAAAGTGCCGGCCTTGGCCCCACAAAACTCATGTCGCCCGCAATGATGCTCCACAACTGAGGCAACTCATCCAGGCTGGACTTTCTTAGGAAATTTCCAATCGGTGTAAGATACTGGGCCGGGTCCTGCAGCAAATGCGTGGCGACCGCTGGGGTTCCCATGCGCATTGAGCGGAACTTTGGCATCTTGAAGACAGCATTATTCATCCCCACCCGATCGGACCAATACAGAGCAGGTCCTTTTGACGTCAATTTTACCGCGACGGTAACAAGTACAATCGGGATGAGGAGTATGAGCAATGCAAAAAGGCTCAGCAAAAGATCAAAGAAACGCTTCATGTTGAACACCAACCTTTAAATTCAGAGCTATCGAGTTGAGTATTGAGTAACCATTCTCGCCACTTTGGCGAGTGATTGAGACAATCGCTCGGCGATTGCCTTTTTACGCAAAATACAAGGATGCTCAATAAAGTGCCAGGAAAGTACTGCGGGAATAAGCGCTAGTGGCAAAGCCACCAGGATCATCGCCACTGGCGATATACCCTTCCAGACGTGCGCTAAAATCTCTTGTGTTGGAAAGGCGTAGATATACAGACCATAAGAATAGTCTCCCAACCGATTAAACTGACGAGCAAACCATTGCGTATTGAAGGCGAACCAGAATACTGAGTAACTCCAGGCTGCCACAAAAGCCTCAACGAAAACAGGCGATGGGTATAAAAAAAGCGTCACTAACCAACAGGTGCCGACTATACGATAATCTAGACGAATATTGAACCTGTATGCATAAAGCAGCATACCTACTACGAATGCGAAACTCCACTGCACCCATGTACGGGTCTGAAAACCGGGACTGATAAGTTCCCCCTGCAGCAAGAATTTAAATGCAAAATAAAATGAAAAGTACACCACAAAAAACACTGTAATTCGGTGTAGCCTTTTCAAAACGCCCAAGATCCCCAGCACCAAAACCAAGGCGTACAGCAATACTTCATAATACAGCGTCCACAACGACCCATTTATCCCCGGGTATGGATTGTCCTGGAACAAGCCTGGCAACTGAAACTGAATACTCTTCAATTTCAAGTTGGTCGTCACATAGCTATAAACCTCAGGTGAGGAGAAATAATCATGCGCGTTTAGATTTGAAAAAAACGGACCTATGACACAGGCAGTTAAAACCAGCACCACCAGAAGCGCTGGATACAGCCGTAAAAATCTAGCAACGACAAAATCAAGCGCGTTCTTTGATCGCTGATAACTCAGCGATATAAAAAATCCAGAAATGCAAAAAAAGGTAAATACGCCTAATCCTCCGAGCGAGATACCAAGTTGAGCTACCAGCGGCTCGACCTCGCCGGCCCCACGTGAAAGCGGATAGGCGTGAGAAACCAAAACAAAAAAAGCCGCAACCATGCGGATAAAATTGAAGTTATTCTGCCGGTCGTTGAGACTCTCTTCTAGATTAGCCATGGGAAATTCCATTTTGCTCATCTTGATAATAACGAGCCGTAATAGCAAAAGCGTCATCAACGCTGACAGGTGGCAACCAGCCCAGAAGTTCTTGCGTATCCGTAATATCTACTTGAAGCGACCCACACAGGCGTTGAAAAAATTCTTTCTTACCCACCACCGATGCGGCCAGCCCCAAGAGAGACTGCGGGAACGCAAATATACGGGATTTTTTGTTCATCGCCACAGCAAGCTTTTCCAGAATCTGGCCTATGGATAAGTCTTCGCCATCACTGACCAAAAATACGCGATTAACTGCCTTTGGGTGATGAATGCACAAGCAAATCAAATCGATCAGATTATCGATGAACACCAGACTCCGACGATTATTAATTGTACGTAGTGGCAAAGGAAGGCCTTTGTTAACGGTAGCTAACATCTTTTCGAAATTAGCTTTTACACCCGGGCCGTACACCAACACAGGCCTGATGATTACTACGTCCATTGAGGTTTTCCTCGCCAGCCCCATCAATGCCTGCTCGGCCTCAAGCTTGGACACTCCATAGTCGTCAAGCGGTGCGGGGGCATCCGATGGCTTGAAAGCACGGCGGCCGTCGGTCTCCTCACCGTTGACCTTGACAGAGCTGATATAGATAAACCGCTTAACGCCAGCCTGCGCAGCCTGCCGGGCAAGATTGAGCGTGGCATCAACGTTCACCTGTCGAAAGGCCTGCAACGGGTTGCTATGCGTTTCGTTCATGATGTGGGCACGCCCCGCGGAGTGGATTACAACCTCAACTCCCTGCAATGCGACACTCCAGTCGTTATCCTCTGACAGCGACGGGATAATGCAATGCTGAACACCGGGCAGCACAGTAGCCGCATGTTTTCGCGTCACGTTGACAACCGGGTAGTTGGCATTGGCCAAGGCGTCAAGCAGGGGGCGCCCCACAAAACCTGTACCGCCGGTTAGAAGAATCTTCGGCATTTGAGAAATGGGGCTACCACCCAAACCATCTGACATGATCAAGCCCTATCGGATGACAGCAGTTGTTTGAATAATCTATCGTATTGAGAAGATACCCCTTCCCAACGATAACGACGAACTGCAATTTCATGCATTTTTTTACTCAGCTCTGCCCGCGCCGCTTCGTCAGCGAATAGCATGGACGCGTGATCTATAAGCGACTCGCTGGAAGCGAAAAACTTGGCACCGTCCTCGGTAGATGCACGATTGAACGACACATCGAATGCGATGATCGGCAGGCTCAACCACATTGCCTCCACCAGGGACGGATTGGTTCCACCTGCGCTGTGACCGTGAATATAAATAGTGGCATTGCTGCGCAACGGGCTCAACTCATCACCGTTGTAGATCGGGTCCAGTAGGTGGAGGTTCTCTGCGCCTGCGTATTTATCCTGGAGCGCCTTGCCATATTCACTCTGCTTCCAATTGCCGACGATGACCAATGGAAGTCCGCTCGAGTGAAAGGCTTCGACAACAATATGAATATTATTTTCAGGTTCAATCCTGCAGACAGAAAACGCATAGGGATTGTGTAGAAACGGATAGCGCGCCCGATCTTCATCGGTCAATGCACGTGTTTTGGCCTGATCACCACCATAGGCAATAAGAGTACTTTCTCGACCGTATTCGCTACGCACATAATCCTGAAGAACCTGGTTATCAGTGACCACGGCGTCAGAATACTTGACTGCCACAGCCTCCGAAAACTTCAAAAACCTCTTGGCCAGGGGTGACCATTTTGCCCGCTTCCATTCATAGCCATCGATATTAACGACGATCTTTTTATTCGTCAGCATTTTGATGAATGGAAGTGCAATACAACCGGAAACCCCCAGAATTACCAGCACATCATTTTTTCGATAGGCATGCAACATGCTGACAATGTCATAGGGAATGCTTTGCACACCATTGGCCTTCAACGGTACATAAATCAAATCAGCATTGCCGTACTTCTTAGGTTGAGACACATAGGATTTCGAGCTGCAATACACCGAAATCTCGTACTCACGATCCAGGTAGGTCACCAGTTGCTCTGACAGCGTTTCCCACCCACCGTATTGTGCGGGAAGGCCAACCGTGCCAATGACTGCAAATTTAAATCCCATCAAACACCCCGAGCACACCACTTTCAAATTGTTCACTTGAGAAACTAAGTGACTTCACCCTCGCCGCTTCAGATAGGCGGTAACAAACATCCGGGTTTTCTTGGAGAAATACCAGTTTGGCAGAAATATCTTCGATCCGATCAGAAGCCATCAAGTACCCCTCAGAGTCTTCGGACACCAGTTCAACGGGCCCTCCAACCGGGGGAACGATGCATGGAATGCCAAATGAAAGCCCCTCAAGAATCGTCAGGCCGAAGGTTTCAACCCATTCAGTCGGCTTCGAAAGGCTGAGTAAAACACTTGCCTTTTGGTAATAAGGCACGACGTCTGCGCAACCGGGGACAATAGTTAGATTGTCGGGAATGACTGTACTCGAAAAAAACTCGGACACCTCATTTTCAGTGGCCCCGAGAATCAGAGTAAATTTAAGGACCGGATGGGCGCTTAACAAACGAGCAATCTTTACAAATTCATTAACACCCTTGTAAGCTTTCAAAGAGCAAATCATCAGCACACCAAACCTTCCATCTGGCGTGGATTGATAAACATGACGCTCGGCGATGCGGCTCATTTCCGAGGGGATCGCATTATAAACAACACTGCTTGCAATCCTGGAAAAGCCTTCAGTGCTCGCAAGAAAGTGCGATACAAATATATTAACGCTTGAGCACTTCTCAACTATCAAACGCAAAAACACTTTTAAAGGCAATGGCCGTATCGATGTTTCGTGAATATGATAAACAACCTTGATTCCTAATAGCCTTCCTGCTAATGCCGCACCAAAAGGCAGTAATGTATTAACGTAGAAAACCACCTCGGACTGCCTGTACTTCAACAATTTAAAAAACAACACCAGTTGCGACAAGCTATAACTAATCAGTGTTAAAAACTTATTATCAAATCGCTTGTAAAAGTAGCGACGTTGGACGCAAGGTGCCGAAGAAAGAAAGCCCGCGCTCCCTTTCCCGCCCAAAAACAACTCGGCTTGGATACCTTTCTTCGATACAGCTTCAATCACCTGCGAGAGAACTTTTGGACTCCCGCTATAGTCATTGAGCAAATGAAAAAATATAATTTTTTTCACTACACATCCTTTTCGCTACGTTCTTTTATTCGCTTCGCAGGGACGCCCGCATAAATTGAATTTGAGGCGTATCGTCCAGCCTTTAAAACGGCTCCAGCCGCGATCACACAACCATCCTCGAGGAAGACACCATCCAGCACGGTCACTTTGGCGCCAATCCAGCAGTTACTTCCAATATGGATGCCTGTGTTGTTCACCCCTTGAAGACGGATAGGCGTTGCAGGCTCAGCAAAATTATGATTTTCCGAATGGAAGGACACATAGTTACCAATGATCGTGTCATCGCCAATAGTGATACCACCTGCGCAGCCCAAGAAGCTGCCGCTGCCGATGCCAACATTGTTACCGATCGAAAGCCCCTCACCTAATTTGGTCAGACTCCCCGTGCATTCGATAATAACATTTTTCTTCAAGGAAACCCCGCGACCGAAGGTAATACCCTTGACTGCCAACGCGTCGATAAAGCAACCCTCATCAATCACGAGGCCTTCCCCTCCGAAGATCAGTGAGCGTGCCTTTACGGTAACGCGCTTGCCTACAAGGATGACCGAAAGACGCCTGAATTTCATGAAGCCATTTATGACCATAAACGCTTTAGAAAGAACGAAGTCAAAGAGATAACTATCTGGAATTCGCCTATCGAGCTTGATGCCTCGCTTCCTGATTTTCAAAGAAAGAAACTCAACCAATTCTATCAACATTATCTTCTCTCTTTAAAAGATGAAATATATGAACGAAAAAACTCAGCCTCTTTATACGAGACACTTTTCCTCAAGGAAGAAATCAACAAATAAGCCTCCATGATTAGACGAAAAAAGTAATTTTTACGCTCAAAGATCACCCGAAAACCACGAATCATTTCCTGGAATCGAAAAACAGCACGCTCGGCGTTATCGGACGTATGCTCAGAAAGATCATGCTGTAGCGCTGTACCCAACACGTAAAATTGCGGGTAATACGTCTCATACCTCACGAAGAACTCGGTATCCGTAGCATAAAACTTAAGGCGCTCATCAAAGAGTGGCATCATTCGCACATAACAAGCTTTTGTGAATATTACTCCACTGTTGATCGCAAGCTTATTAGCAGAAGAGTTTATGCCACTCTCTACGCTTGGTGACAAGCGACCGAAAAACCAGAAACGCTCACCTGGGCTCACCAGGTTTGCCCCTGAGTAAATCTTTGGCAGAATTACACCAAATGCACCAGGCGACGACTTCGCTTCAAACTCAATTGCACTGGCGATCTCGCCAACATAACTCTGCGAGGAATAATCAGTATCATCATCTGAAATCATGAAATGTGTCGCACCGGCCGCAAACGCCTGAGCGGCGACACGATTATAGATATGAGACAACCCTTCATTATTACCTTCCAGCCAAGTCAGCCCTTCCCTGACCAAACGGGGCGAACACTGCGGCGTGTTATTCCACACAAAAAAATCGACTTCAATGCCTTTTTCGCAAAAGTAGCTAGCACACTCCAGCAATGTTGTTATAGCAGACGAATCCTTATAATGCCGTTTATAAAGAACAATCAATATCGAAAGCTTAGATTTTACGATATTTTGAGTCATACATTACCACCACTATAACCAGCACAAATAGATACAATACGACACTATTGGTGTAGGACTGGAAGAAGAAACTGCTAAGGAAAAATGGGTAGCTAATCACTAAATAGTCAGCGACGCCAGCCATAAACGCACTTCCTCCTGCACGTAACTGCTGTGTCACCGCGACGATCTTGGCGTAAAAAAGGATCAGCCCGATCATAATGGCTAACCCGAGATAACCGGCGGAAGCCAGGAGATTCAACCACAACGAATCGTACCAGTGTGCCTGACCAGGTCCTATGGCACCGAAGCCCAGGCCCAACGGCATGGAGCCCAACGATTCGAGAACCACATACCACTGCCTTACGCGGTCCAAGGCGGACAAATCGTCGGTGTACCCCAAGGCCAGGTAGAGAAATATGGAACTTGTAAACATTACGAAATAGCTGTAACCCAACGCATTAATAAGCATTTTCCGCTTGAACATCTGCAGTACTATCAAGAAGAATACCGCAGACACCATTCCGATAACGGCAGTTCTGACTGAGCCATAACAAATCACCAGCGTTGAAAAAATAACGACCAGCACATACCCGATAAAACTTAAGGTGTACTTTCCTTTCCTGATCGCCTGCACGAGCAGACAACTGGCAAATAGCGCCGTATTCAAAACAAAGGCATTGAATTCAAGGGTACCGGTAAAGAACCCGGACATCCTGGCACTTCCCTCCCTCATAGAGTTGTACGCTTCTAACTCAAAGCCTTTTTCGGTTAGCAGGGGCCAATACCAGAACTGCTCAGCACCAGTGATAGTGAGATATTGATATACGGCATAACCACCACAAATAAGAGTCACGGCCACCAGCGTGGAAAATATCAATCTCAGCTTTACTTCAAGCTCTAAATCCCGACATATCGCATTCACCATCAACGCAAAAATAATAGGCATGGCAAAGGAGCGAAACATGCGAAATGATCCATCGGTAAGCTCACCGCACAGCACATAAAACATAAGGAAAAAAGCAAATATCAGCAACTGTTCTTTATACTTGCGCGGTATTGAATGCTGAGTACCAGCCTGAAAAAACACGATCAGCACGGTCAGCAAGATATAGAACAGTACCGCACCCTCGCGCCAAGCCGCAAAAACAGCAGGCGCATGAAAGGTCAAGATAAGGTAATCCGAAAACAAGAGCAATATTATAAAAAAACGCAGCGCTAGTGCCCTCATGCCTTGTCCGATCCTACGTCCTTCCCGGTTAAACTTTTAATCCTCAAAAGCGCTAACTTAAACACCATCTTAACTTGCTGCACTGTACTCAACTCATGCAATACAGACAACAAAAAACCCTTATCAAAACTTATCAACTTCGCAATTACCTCTGGGGGAATAGCCGAGGTAATTTTCCCTGTCTGCTCATATGCAGCAACATCCCCCGTCCATGCCACATAACGCTCCATCTCGTTAGGGCATAACACGTCGTCATAGAGACATGCTAAATAGCGAGACTTAACCGCCTCATAGCCATTCACGGCGTAAACTGACTCAATTACTGCTGGGTCATTGTCACACTGGAGAATGCTCATCATTAAATCATCTATGTTTTTACTTTTAAGATTGTCCGCAGGTGAATAACCTTGTATCGGCGCGCGAAGCCCCACACAACGACGACCGCTCACGAGCTGCTCTGCAAATGCGGTACCACCGGGCGTTGGATAACTATCAACGTAAAAATCAGCGCCATCCAAGAGTTTCAGGTAGCTCTCATACGGCACCGACGATAAAATTTGAAAGCGCCGCCGATATCTAAGCTTTAACGGCCACCACCAGATATTGGTGTAGGGATTGGCTCCAACTATCCAGAAAGTGGCGTTTTTAAACTCTGACAAAACCCGGTGAATCGTAGGCCTTGAATCATAGTTTTTGACCGGTTTGAATTTGAAGGGTGACGCCGCGCTAAAAAAGTACAATGCATCACCTTTCGCAGGCAGGCGATGTGCTTTCTTGACTAAGCGAGTGCTCAACGGGATGCCCAAAAAGGACTTTACCCCTGAAATATTTTTCTTTTTATCCCGCTGCTGACCAAACGTGCTGATTTCGAAATAGACGTCCGCAACAGAACTGCCGTAAGTGAAGACATGATCGGCATGGTTCACAAAAAAGATTTTTGCATTCGTCATGCCTTTTAGAATATTGCAGGCAATCACCGTAGTCATGTCGTCCGGATGGATATGCAAAACCACCCTCTCATAGGCCTTCAGACACTCTATAATTTCAGTGACTTTCTGCAACGGCGTACGGAACTGTAAGACAGTGCACTCATTAAAAAAGACACGAGTACGCTCAATCGCAGCGTCATCACTTTGGCGGGTTATCAACAGGTCAGGCTTTTCCGAGTGCATCGTAGCAAGCTGCTCCATCAGCCGGGTATGCCCTCCGATCAAATAAGGCTCGGATATCAGATGAATACAATCTTTCGAAGGTGCGACAACGTCATTTTCATGAACCAAGGCCATGCACCGGTTGGTTAACAAGATCTCCAGTTCTGGATCATCGTAAACCCCTTTATCAACCGCCCAAAGTATTGCCCCATAGGCCTCGGCCAACTCAATACTCTTATTAATATCTTTTTGCGTTAAAGTTAAATCGCGAAGTGAGGATAGCAAGCGACTCATGGGCAAAAAGACCTCATACAGCATTATTTTGATTTAGCTTTCTATAAATAAGAAAGTACATGACTACCAAGTAAACACCGTAGTTAACTGCGTGAGCCCACGTTACACCGATCGGCCCACCCACCTTTGTCAACACGACCGTCAGCAAATAAAACCCGAACGCAAAAACCACCTCTGTAACGATGTACATCTTAACCATCGCTTTACCCAGCATCAGGTAGGCAAGTATCCAACTAGCGATTTTCAGCGTGTCGCCCAGCATCTGCCAGGCGAAGAAATCTCTCATCGGGCTGAACGCATCGGTAAACAGTAGCCCGATAATGAAGTCTCTCATGAGGTAAATCACCAAACCACAGATCATCGCAACTGGCAAAATCAGCTTATAGCCTTGCACGATCTCTTTCCTGATATCCTCTGGATTGACCAGTTCTGACAACTTAGGCAGAAAATACAAGCCCAACGTTGTCGTCACCAACAGCAAATAGGCGGTACTGAGACGCCACATGGCCTCCCAATATCCAGCGGTCTCCCACCCAAATTCCGATCCCAGATAGTTCCGTACCAAAATATGACTAACAGGCACACATGCCGCCGTGGTGAGCGCCATGGCGGTAAACTTTGTCAAGTTTATGGCAATTTGCTTGTCCAACCGGCCGAGCAGATTCGAAAACCGAAACCACGGTGTTCTATAGCACAGTAAACACGTCACAAAAAAGGCAATGGATTGATAGAGCACTAGAGAAATCAATGCACCATAGAGCCCGTATTGCACGACCATGATGATAGTGACCAGTAAGGAAAGAAGACTCCCCCCGATATTGGCCAAGATATATCGGCTGATTTCCTTCTTGCCATTGAGAATGGCGAGCAGCAAAGTATTGAAGGAGAAAAATACGACTGTAGCAGCGCACCAGATAAAGACGCTGTACAAAGACTCATCATTAAAACACCACACCGCCAGCGGCTTGCTGAAACAGACAATCAGTATGGATGTTACAACCGAGCCGATTAATGCAATCGTTCCTGCAGTGCGCCACACCCGACGCTGTGCGTCCTCGTCGTCTTTATATTCAGCAGTGTATTTGGTCACCCCATTACTGATAGCGCCCGTAGAAAACGTCGTCACCATTTGCACAGCATTTTGAAACTGGCCTAACGCAGCATACCCGGAAGGCCCCACATAAATGGCGAGCATTTTGTTAATGCCCAGCAACGTGAGCATTTTGATAATGACAGCGATACCATTGAGGAAGCTAGTTCGAAGCAGCGTCATATCAGGCGTCTACAGAAAAGCTATTGCAGGCCTCAACGACACGCTGAGCCTCAGCGTCGGTCATCACCGGACTGATCGGCAAGCTTAATACTTCCCGGTGAATGCGTTCTGTGATAGGAAACGATTTATTGAAAAAATCCGACTTCGCATAAGCCTGTTGCTGATGAGGTGGTATAGGGTAATGAATTAACGTTTGAACACCCGACTCCGCCAAGTGACGCTGCAGCGCCTCTCGCACCGCGGATCGCACTACAAAAAGATGCCACACGTGGGAAATATGATTCATCACGTCAACACTTGAATCCAATGGCAGTTTGATCAAAGGATTCTTTATTCCCGCCATGTAGATAGCGGCCACGCGCCGACGCGCCTCGATCTGACCCTGCAAATATTTGAGCTTCACGCTCAACATCGCAGCCTGAATCTCGTCCAGCCGGCTGTTTACCCCCTGCACCAGATTCTTGTATTTCTCATGAGAACCATAGTTTCGAAGTGCCTGAATCATATTGACCAGTTCGGCATCACTGGAGGTAATGGCCCCTGCATCTCCCAATGCCCCGAGGTTCTTGCCCGGGTAAAAACTGAATCCGGACGCATCACCCCAGTTGCCCGCACTCTTGCCTGCCACTTGCGCCCCGTGAGCTTGAGCAGAGTCTTCCAGTACCAGAAGGTTCTCCCGCTTGGCAATTGCATCTATCGCGGGCATGTCAGCCAACTGCCCATAGAGGTGCACAGGCATGATCAATCGAGTTTTGTCAGTTAATGCTCGTTCTATATTCTTGGGGCACAAGTTATAGGTGTCTGCGTCAGGCTCAACCAAAACAGGCGTCAGCTTGTTCTCGGTGATGGCCAGCAATGTGGCAATGTAAGTATTGGCTGGCACTATCACTTCGTCGTGATCTTTGAGCTTCCCCAGCTCTTTCCACGCACGGATGGTCAAGATCAATGCATCCAGACCGTTCGCCACACCCACCGTGTGATGTGCACCTGTGTACGCCGAGAACTCTTCCTCGAAGCGCTTGAGGCATTCGCCTTGAATATACCAACCCGAATCAATGACACGTGTCGCAGCTTCAATGAGCTCTTCACGATGAGCTGCGTTCAATGATTTTAAATCGAGAAATGGAATCATCAAAAATACCTGACGTCGGTGCTTCGTTATTAGGTGCATGAAGGCGCAGCCGTAGCTGCGCCCCGCAATCTGTAGCCGCTTGATGGGCCCGCCTTTTTAAGACTGGCTTTCCAACCCCGGATCGCATCAAGCGTCTTGCTCAATCAAGCGTATCGTTTCACCGCACGCATGAAATCATCGTAATTTCGCAAATAGTCGCCTTCATCGTAATGATTGCTTGCGAATACCAGCAAAACGCAATCTTCACTGAAATCGTGCATCTCGCGCCAAATCAGTTTCTTGATGTGAATGGCCTTATTCGGGGCATCCAGCCATATCGACTCCTGCGTCACGCCGTCATCGATCAGGATTCTGCATTTGCCCGACAAGCAGATAATGTACTGCTCCAACCTGAAATGCGCATGCGAGCCTCTGCTGATACCCGCCTTGGTATTGAAAATATAATAGGCTCGCCTGACGTCGAACGGGATATCACGTCCTTGCTCCAGGGCAATCAGGCTGCCACGATCATCTCCAATTACTTGCAGCTCACTCGACGTCACATTTCCTGTCAGTGCCGAAACAGAGGACGCTACCTCCGACAGCAAGGGTGCCTCTTCATCCTTCTGACTGATGATCAAACCTTCAGTCACTGGCCATTGGATACCAATGGCAGGATCACTCCAGTTGATCGATTGCTCGCAAGCCTTGGAATAAGTATCTGTGGTCTTGTAGAGAAACTCAGTATCGTCCTCCAGCGCCAAAAAGCCGTGTGCAAACCCCTCTGGAATCCAAAGCATCCGGCCGTTGCTTGCAGAAAGCTCCACCCCCAACCACTGACCGAATGTTTCCGAGCCCTTTCTGATATCCACCGCCACATCATAGGCTCTGCCTGCGGTAACTCGTACCAGTTTCCCCTGGGCATGAGGATCACGCTGAAAGTGAAGCCCTCTCAAGACGTGCTTTTTTGAGCAGGAGTGATTGTCTTGCACAAATGGGCGCGGAATAGGGTGACCAAACTCGGCGAGATGTTCATGAAACAAAGGCTCATTGAAGCTTTCCATAAACCATCCACGTTCATCCGCGAATACTTTAGGCTCAATGATGACAACACCGGCCAGCTTGGTTTCTATAAACTTCATCAGCTCTTATGCTCAGTCAGAAGGTTCCGCAGATATTGGCCGTATCCCGTCTTACTCAAGTGCTGCACTTGGGTCGCCAATTGTTCTGGCGAGATCCAGCCGGCATGGAAAGCGATTTCTTCAAGGCAAGCCACCTTCAAGCCCTGCCGGTGCTCAATGGTGTGCACAAACTGACTCGCCTCCAGCAGTGACTCATGTGTCCCTGTGTCCAGCCAGGCAAAGCCTCGGCCCAACATTTCGACAGTCAAACTTTGTTGTTCAAGATAAACACGGTTCACATCGGTGATTTCAAGCTCACCACGTGAAGAGGGGCGAATGCTTTTAGCGATCTCGACCACTTGGTTATCGTAAAAATACAGGCCCGTGACCGCATAGTTCGACTTGGGTTTTGCGGGCTTCTCTTCGATACTGAGTACACGCCCGGTGTGGTCAAACTCAACCACGCCAAAGCGCTCTGGATCTGATACGTGATAACCAAACACCGTGGCGCCGTATGCCTGCGACATGGCAGATCGTAAATTTTCGGAAAAATGCTGGCCGTAGAAAATATTGTCGCCAAGGATCAGGCATACGGGATCTGTGCCGATAAACTCCTCGCCGATGATGAATGCCTGTGCCAAGCCATCGGGATTAGGTTGCTCTGCATAACTCAGTTGCACACCGTACTGACTGCCATCACCCAACAATTTCCTGAATCCTGGCAGATCATCGGGCGTCGAGATAATCAAAATTTCACGGATGCCTGCCAGCATCAGCACCGACAGTGGGTAAAATATCATCGGCTTGTCATAAATGGGGAGCATTTGCTTAGACACTCCCAGCGTCAATGGGTAGAGACGGGTACCCGCGCCTCCGGCAAGAATGATCCCCTTACGCTTCAACATTGTCATATCTAAAACACATCCTTAACGTTCAGATCCCCTCCATTCGGGCAGAGGTTTACTCGATTATTACCGACAAAATACGGCTCATCCCATGACCCAGCTGACACCGTGTCAGAGCCAGTCCTTCCTGTGCCGACACAGCATTCACGCGCGCTACAGGAACGCGATGATACAGCGCTCCATTCCATCGACAAAACGAACAGTGAAAGTCTTCTATGGTGCAGAGACCGATCGGCTTAATATCAATACGCCACCTCCAGACGGGATACAGCCCGTCTATGCCAGACCAAAAACGCTTTGGAGGACACCAAGGGCTAAATACAGGGAGATAAGCTGTTATTGACTCGTAAATGAAGGTACCCAGTAAAAGCTAAACCGAGGTCAATAGTGAGCCATGACCTCTAAACGATCATGGCTTGCAAGGTGTACGAGGGAAACAATTAAGATATCACCCTCCTTGCAATGGCTTACCCGCAGCGCCGGCAAGCACAGGCGTGACCTCTTGCTGTTTGGCGCGACGACCACTGATGATAAAATGCCTGATCAGGGCGGCTAGAACACCCAAGATTCCCCCCACCAATACCCCAATGGCCAGTATCAATATTTTATTGGGCCTCACAGGCCTGAGTGGCTCAAGCGCTTTGCGATCTATTGTGACCAACTTCATATTGCTGATATCGAGATTGCCCAAATTTTTCAGGCGTACGACTTCGGCCCTCAGGGGCTCAACCCCCGAAAGAAACAGGTCTTCGTTTTGACGCTGCTTCAACACCTCAACTTCCCGATTGCTCTGCAGCAATTGCAATTCACGAGCAATTTGGGCGATTCGGCCCTCAGTAAAATCATCAGACTTGCGTTGCAACAACGCCGTGCGCTCAGCCGACAGCGCTTCGACACCCATGAAGTACAGCGGTATCTGCTGGTTATTAATCTCTGTTCGCATCACACTGCTGCTCTCGCGGGAACCAGTCGTTTTTTCACCCAGCGCGGACGGTGTCGTCGGTTTCTCGATGCCAAGAGATTTGGCGATCGCGATTGCCTCACCCAATTGCGCAACGCGGTCTTGCCGCGCAGTCTTGATCTGCTGGCGCAGGGCTTTCAACTCGTCCTGCAACTGTGCTCGCTTAAGATTATCAGCCTCCTGGAGGGTCGCAATTCGCGCATCCTTGCCTGTCTTGTAGCTGGACCGGGCAGCTTCGATCTTTCCTTCCAGCTCGGTCAGGCGATTTTTTACAATCACCCTCAAATCAGCGGCGATCTGTTCGCGCTCGGCATCGATAGCATAATCAACGAATTTGTTAAGCACGCTTACGCCATCGATACCTTTCGGGTAGTTGAGTCCAAGCCCAATGTACGCACTTAATGAATCAGATTTTTTCGGGTCAGGCAGAACCAACTTGAGGGAATCGCGATTAAAGGCATCAAAGCTCTGCTCAAGCGTGCGCCCTGGTCGCTCGAAAGGCTTGAACAATGCCTGGTTAGCTCTGAAGAAATTGAGTCGGGTCTCATACGACTCTAACGATGCACCTACTTTGATGAGCGCATCACCTGGCGGCAATTGGTAGACTTCCGACCGATTCAAGGCATCCAGTTCATTAATGGCCGCAGGACGCAAAACACTACTTACTTGGTACTCAGGTGTCGCAGTGAAAGCATAGGCTACCGCAGCCAGTGTTATCCCGACGGTCACAAATAAAACAAGGACTTTCTGCTGCCAAACAGCATGAAAAACTGCGGCAATATCAACTTCGCCGGAGGGTGGTACAGAAGGAATGCGGAAGCTACTACTCACAACAAAAACCTGCCTTCAAAGAGAAACTGCGGGCTCGTTATGCAGGCAAAATTGCGTATTTTTTATTCTAATTGGTTGACCGCCAAAACCCAGCGTCTCTGCCAAATTTTGAGCGCACAAAACGCCTGTTATCGAGAACAGATTCCATTCTGCCATCTCTTTGGCATATTACAAGTCTTGACATGTATGTCAGATGATTCTGAGTTTTCCAAGGGAACCGTCGCGACCAATGGGGGGCTAACTTGATAGGCCACCACCAAAAATTACTGGCTCCCGGCGCGATATTTTTTCTGACAAACGGTCATCCGCCCCGGCTAACCAACCCACCAAAATCACTAGGGGGCAACCTTAAGCAACCGCTTTACCCCGACGCCTCCGAATAACCACCCCCAACACCGGCCCAATCAACATCCCCACAATCAAAGCCACCACCACAAACACCGCCACCGGCATCTGCGCAGTACTCCACCCCAGGAACGTCAACGCAACACCCTGTTGGTTCTCCAGCACAAACGCCAAAACCACCAAAGCCGCCAGCACTGCAATCAATACCGCAACAACGCGCTTAACCCCACGCATAACCTTCTCCTACCCCAAAAACACTCAGACGCCTTCTTCCTCTTCTTCGTTCACCCGATCGCGCAATTCCTTGCCCGGTTTGAAGTGGGGTACGAATTTGCCGTCGAGGCTGACGGATTGGCCGGTTTTTGGGTTGCGGCCTACGCGCGGTGCACGGTAGTGCAGGGAGAAGCTGCCGAAGCCGCGGATCTCGATACGATCTCCGGTGGCCAGGCACTGGGACATTTGCTCAAGCATGGTCTTGATAGCCAGCTCCACATCCTTGGATGAGAGCAGCCCTTGATGGGTGACAATTCGTTCGATCAACTCCGACTTCGTCATATTTTTCCCTTCTTTTTCAAGCAGCTAGGAAAAGCGCTTCGAAGGTTTTAGCATGACTTGATGAATTTGAACAGCCCATGCGTCAACTAATCTGCGGGCAAAATAAACACCTGCTACGAGCGCGGGCACCCTCATTTGCAGATCACCAACATCTTCCGAGTCACGGCGCCTGCGGGGTTCCAACCGAACAAGTAGTCACCCTCTTCGTCCTTGGCATCACTGGAGCGTGTGACAACCTTGTAACCCTGCATCTTGCACTCACGCGCAGCACGCTTCTCGCACTTCTCCCACTTATTACCCAGGCCAGAGCAGTCAATCTCGATACCGCTGGCGCCGCGCTTGGCGTAGGTCTTGGCACTGGTGGAGGAACACCCTGCAAGCACCATCAACGCAAGTATTACAATAATCCTGTTCATTCAAGCCCTTATAGGTCAGCAATACGAATAGCCTTCGTGAAGACTATAGTCAGTTCTGACATTGAGCTGAACGCCTTGGTTCTATGTTGTTGATTCATCAAATTTCAGGCACAAAAAAAGGGCGACCGAAGTCGCCCTTTTTCTACAGCTTTACAGAACTTAGTTCTGCTTAGCCATTGCTTCGCGCAGCAGGGAGGCCATGGTGGTCTCGCCTTTTTCAGCTTCCGGAGCGGCTTTCAGGCTCTGGATGGCTTCTTTCTCTTCAACTTCGTCTTTCGACTTGATGGAGAGTTGGATTACGCGGCTCTTGCGGTCAACGCTGATGATCTTGGCTTCTACTTCCTGGCCTTCTTTCAGAACGTTGCGCGCGTCTTCAACGCGGTCACGGCTGATTTCG
Organism: Pseudomonas synxantha; assembly: GCF_900105675.1. Lineage (NCBI taxonomy): Bacteria > Pseudomonadati > Pseudomonadota > Gammaproteobacteria > Pseudomonadales > Pseudomonadaceae > Pseudomonas > Pseudomonas synxantha. Next base: position 3,697,301 of record NZ_LT629786.1, read on the forward strand.
GAGGCTTTCAGAGTCGCTTCGATATCGTCGGCCAGAGTGATGATGGCGCCTTTAGCGTCAACTTCTTTCACAGTGCCCTTAACGATTGCGCCTTTGTCGTTCTCTTGAACGTACTCGGAGAACGGATCGCTTTCCAGTTGCTTGATACCCAGGGAGATACGCTCACGCTCTGGGTCAACCGACAGGATAACGGTGTCCAGCTCGTCGCCCTTCTTGAAACGACGAACAGCTTCTTCGCCAACTTCGTTCCAGGAGATGTCGGACAGGTGAACCAGGCCGTCGATGCCGCCGTCCAGACCAATGAAGATACCGAAATCGGTGATCGACTTGATGGTGCCGGAGATTTTATCGCCCTTGTTGAACTGGCCAGAGAAATCTTCCCATGGGTTAGATTTGCACTGCTTGATGCCCAGGGAGATACGACGACGCTCTTCGTCGATGTCCAGAACCATAACTTCCACTTCGTCGCCGACTTGTACGACTTTCGAAGGGTGGATGTTCTTGTTGGTCCAGTCCATTTCGGAAACGTGTACCAGGCCTTCCACGCCTTCTTCCAGCTCTGCGAAGCAGCCGTAGTCGGTCAGGTTGGTAACACGCGCGGTTACGCGAGTGCTTTCTGGGTAACGAGCCTTGATAGCAACCCATGGATCTTCGCCCAGCTGCTTCAAGCCCAGGGAAACGCGGTTACGCTCACGATCGTACTTCAGAACCTTGACATCGATCTCGTCGCCAACATTGACGATTTCGGAAGGATGCTTGATACGCTTCCAAGCCATGTCGGTAATGTGCAGCAGGCCATCGACGCCACCCAGATCGACGAATGCGCCGTAATCGGTGAGGTTCTTGACGATACCTTTGACTTGTTGGCCTTCCTGCAGGGATTCCAGCAGAGCTTCACGCTCGGCGGAGTTCTCTGCTTCCAGGACGCTGCGACGGGAAACGACAACGTTGTTGCGCTTCTGATCGAGCTTGATGACCTTGAATTCAAGTTCCTTGCCTTCCAGGTGCGTGGTGTCGCGCACTGGACGAACGTCGACCAAAGAACCTGGCAGGAACGCACGGATGCCGTTAACGTCGACAGTGAAGCCGCCCTTAACCTTACCGTTGATAACGCCCTTGACCACTTCTTCAGCTGCGAAGGCTGCTTCGAGAACAATCCAGCATTCAGCGCGCTTGGCTTTTTCACGGGACAGCTTGGTTTCACCGAAACCGTCTTCAACCGAGTCCAGAGCAACGTGAACTTCGTCACCGACATTGATTGTCAGATCACCAGCATCGTTGTAGAACTGTTCCAGCGGGATCAGAGCTTCAGACTTCAGACCAGCGTGAACGGTTACCCAGCGAGCTTGGTAATCGATATCAACGATAACACCGGTGATGATGGAGCCTGCCTGAAGGTTCAGGGTTTTTAGGCTTTCTTCAAAGAGTTCCGCAAAGCTTTCGCTCATTTTAATTCCTGTTGATAAGGGCGAAGAATACGCCCATCTCCACACCCCAGACGGTATGGGTCAGTTTCAATTAGAAGAAGCACCGCAGGACTATGACTGGTCCCCTGCAGCCTTCTTGGTCACCCGGCGATATCGCGAATGGCGATCTCGCTCATGATGCGTTCCAGCACCTGCTCGATGGACAACTCCGTGGAATCCAGCTGTATGGCATCAGCCGCCGGCTTAAGCGGGGCTACTGCGCGCTGGGTATCACGCTCATCGCGTGCACGGATCTCATCTAGCAGACTCGACAGACTAACACCATCGACTTTGCCCTTCAACTGCAAGTAGCGGCGGCGCGCCCGCTCCTCGGCGCTGGCGGTCAGGAAAATCTTCAGCGGCGCGTCCGGAAACACTACTGTTCCCATGTCGCGGCCATCGGCCACCAGGCCCGGCGGCTCCTGGAACGCCCGCTGGCGCTGCAGCAGGGCATCGCGCACGGCTGGCAGTGCGGCAACCTGGGACGCCCAGGAACCGACTTGCTCGTTACGCAGGTCATCGGTCACATCATCGCCTTCGAGGATAATGCGCTGGGGATGACCTTCCGTCGCGCCGACGAACTGCACATCCAGATGCGCCGCCAGCAGCTTGAGGGATTCTTCGTTGGTCAGGTCGACGCCATGGTTGCGCGCCGCGAACGCCAGCAGGCGGTACAGCGCGCCGGAATCGAGCAAGCACCAGCCCAGGCGCTTGGCCAGGATGCCGGCGATGGTGCCTTTGCCCGAGCCGCTAGGCCCGTCGATGGTAATCACCGGTGCTTTGATATTCACAATTGAGCCTCTTGGGCAACACGGATGCCGACTTGGGCACACAGTGTAAGAAAATTCGGAAAAGATGTAGCAACGTTGGCGCAGTCACGGATACGAATCGGCGCCTCGGCCCGCAGGGAAGCCACGCTGAACGCCATGGCCACCCGGTGATCACCATGGGCCTGCACTTCACCCCCACCCATCGGGCCACCGTCAATGATAATCCCATCGGCCGTGGCTTCACACTTCACACCCAGGACCAACAGACCATCGGCCATGACCTGGATACGGTCGGACTCCTTGAGGCGCAGCTCCTCGGCACCGCGTAGTACGGTTCGACCTTCGGCGCAGGCAGCGGCGACAAACAGCACGGGAAACTCATCGATTGCCAACGGCACCAGCGCCGCTGGAATCTCGATACCTTTGAGCTTGGCAGCACGTACACGCAAGTCAGCAACCGGCTCGCCACCCACTTCACGCGGATTTTCCAAGGTGATATCTGCGCCCATCAGCCGCAGGATATCGATCACCCCGGTGCGGGTCGGGTTGACACCAACATGCTCCAACAGCAACTCGGAGCCCTCGGCAATCGACGCCGCTACCAGGAAAAACGCCGCAGACGAAATATCCCCAGGCACTTCAATATGGGTCGCGGCCAACTTTTGGCCCGGTTCCACCGACGCCGTTGCGCCCTCCACCGCCACCGAGCATCCAAAACCACGCAACATGCGCTCGGTATGGTCGCGGGTCGGCGCAGGCTCGGTGACCGCGGTTTTACCCCGTGCATACAGGCCAGCCAGCAACAGGCAGGACTTAACCTGCGCACTGGCCATCGGTAATGCGTAAGTCAGACCTTTGAGCGCTTGACCGCCACGTATGGTCAGTGGCGGGCGGCCTTCCGGCCCGGTCTCGATCACTGCACCCATTTCCCGCAGCGGCTTGGCCACGCGATCCATCGGGCGTTTGGACAGCGACGCATCGCCGGTCAACACGCTATCGAAGCTCTGCCCCGCCAGTAAACCGGCCAGCAGACGCATGGACGTACCGGAATTACCCAGGTAGATCGGCCCCGGCGCAGCCTTCAACCCATGCAAGCCAACGCCATGGATAGTCACGCGCCCATGGTGCGGCCCTTCAATCACCACGCCCATGTCGCGAAATGCCTGCAAAGTCGCCAGGGCGTCTTCGCCCTCAAGGAAACCTTCGACTTCTGTCACGCCCTCGGCCAACGAACCGAGCATGATCGACCGATGAGAGATCGACTTATCACCCGGCACCCGAATACGCCCGCTCAAGCGGCCTCCTGGGCTTGCGATGAAAGTCAGCTCATCGGCACTCACTGCGGTTTCCATATAAGCCCGGCGTGCCAGGATCTTGCTGAAATGTTCACGCGCCACCCGCGCACGGGTGAACACGCCCAACAGTTGATGGCCGTCACCCGCGTCGACCGCGTCACGCAGGGCGTCGAGGTCGCTGCGGAAGGTGTCCAGGGTACGCAACACCGCTTCGCGATTGGCGAGGAAGATGTCGTGCCACATCACCGGATCGCTGCCGGCAATCCGCGTAAAATCGCGGAAGCCACCGGCGGCATAGCGGAAAATCTCCAGGTTTTCATTGCGCTTGGCCAGGGAATCTACCAGGCCAAAAGCCAACAGATGGGGCAAATGGCTGGTCGCCGCCAGCACTTCATCGTGGCGTTCGACCTGCATGTGCTCCACATCCGCCCCCAGCTCGCGCCAGAGACGATCCACGACGGCCAGCGCCGCCGGATCGGTTTGCGCAAGCGGCGTGAGGATCACCTTATGCCGACGAAACAACTGTGCATTGGAGGCTTCCACCCCGCTCTGCTCGGAGCCGGCAATCGGATGGCCCGGCACAAAGCGCGGCGGCATTTCGCCAAATGCCAGCTGCGCAGCACGCACCACATTACCTTTGGCGCTACCGACGTCCGTGAGGATTGCCTGCCCCAGATCCATGCCAGCCAACACCGCCAGCAGCTTCTCCATGGCCAGGATCGGCACGGCGAGCTGGATCACATCTGCGCCCTGGCAGGCAATTGCCAGGTCCGCCTCACAGCGGTCCACTACGCCCAATTCCACCGCTAGCTTGCGCGACTGCGGGTCCAGGTCCACGCCCACCACTTCGCCGCATAATCCGCTTTCGCGCAGGCCCTTGGCGAAGGAGCCACCGATCAATCCCAGGCCGACCACCACCAGGCGACCGATCATAGGCATAGCAGGTTGCAATGCAGTGACATCAACCACGGGCCAGAACCTTGGCCAGCGCCTCAAGGAAGCGGCTGTTCTCAGCCGGCAAACCGATGGTGATACGCAGGTGGTTCGGCATGCCGTAGTTGGCCACCGGACGCACGATCACGCCTTCGCGCAACAGGCCCTGGAACACCGGGGCAGCCACCTGGCCGAGATCGACGCAGATGAAGTTGCCCTTGGACGGAATCCAACCCAGGCCCAACTCGCGAAAGCCTTGCTGCAACTGCAGCATGCCGCTTTCGTTGATGCGACGTCCTTCTTCCAGGTACTCGGCATCCTTTACCGCCGCACACGCAGCCGCCAGGGCCAGGCTGTTGACGTTGAACGGCTGGCGCACACGGTTCAGCACGTCGGCAACCACCGCCGTGGACAAACCGTAGCCGACCCGCAGCGACGCCAGACCATAAGCCTTGGAGAACGTGCGCGATACCAGCAGGTTCGGGTAGGTCGCCAGGAAGTCGAGGCCGTCCGGCAGGTCGCTGCCTTCGGCGTACTCGATGTAGGCTTCGTCCAGCACCACCAGCACGTGCTCCGGCACATCCTGCAGGAATTCGTTCAATGCCTGCTCGTCGAACCAGGTGCCGGTCGGATTGTTCGGGTTGGCGATAAATACCACGCGGGTTTGCGCATCGATGGCCGCCAACATCGCCGGCAGGTCGTGGCCCCAGTCCTTGGCAGGAATAACGCGGGCATCAGCCCCCACGGCCTGGGTCACAATCGGGTAGACCGCAAACGCGTGCTCGCTGAACACCGCATTCAAACCCGGCGCCAGGTAGGCACGGCCGACCAATTCAAGAATGTCGTTGGAGCCATTGCCCAAGGTCACCTGATTCAGCTCGACCCGGCACTTGTCCGCCAGCAGGGATTTGAGCGCAAAGCCGTTGCCATCGGGGTAACGGGTCAGCTCGGCGAGCTCTTCCCGAATCGCCGCAAGCACTTTAGGGCTCGGGCCCAGCGGGTTTTCGTTGCTCGCCAGCTTGACGATTCTGGAGGGGTCCAGATTCAACTCACGGGCCAACTCGTCCACAGGTTTGCCTGGAACATAAGGCGAGAGTTGTTGCACGCCCGGCTGAGCCAGGGCGAGGAAGTTGCCACTCATGTCAAAGCCTCACAAAACCGCTTTCGGGTACGAGCCCAGCACCTTGAGTGCTACAGCTTCCTGACTGATTTTCTCCAGCACGCCCTTGACCAGTGGGTCGCGGTGATGGCCGATGAAGTCGATAAAGAACACATAAGTCCATTTACCGCTGCGCGAAGGACGCGTTTCGATGCGCGTCAGGTCAATCCCGTTATCGTGGAATGGCACCAATAGCTCATGCAGCGCGCCGGGCTTGTTGCTCATGGAGACGATGATCGAGGTTTTGTCGTCGCCGGTTGGCGGCACTTCCTGGCTACCGATCATCAAGAAGCGCGTGGAGTTGTCCGGGCGGTCCTCGATCTTCTCGGCCAGGCGCGTCAGGCCGTACAGGCCCGCAGCCATATCGCCGGCAATCGCCGCCGAATTCCACTCACCCTTGACCCGCTTGGCCGCTTCGGCGTTGCTGGACACCGCCACACGCTCCACATTCGGGTAATGTGCATCCAGCCACTTGCGGCACTGGGCCAGGGACTGGGCGTGGGAGTAGATGCGGCTGATGCTGTCGGTCTTGGTGTTCTCACCCACCAGCAGGTGATGGTGGATACGCAGCTCGACTTCGCCGCAGATCACCATATCGTGCTCGAGGAAGCTGTCCAGGGTGTGATTGACCGCGCCTTCGGTGGAGTTTTCCACCGGCACCACGCCAAAATTCACCGCCCCGGCCGCCACTTCGCGGAACACTTCGTCGATGGCCGCCATCGGCTTGCTGATCACCGCGTGGCCGAAGTGCTTCATGGCTGCGGCCTGGGTGAAGGTGCCTTCCGGGCCGAGGTAAGCCACTTTCAGCGGCTGCTCCAGCGCCAGGCACGATGACATGATTTCGCGGAACAACCGCGCCATCTCTTCGTTGCCCAACGGGCCCCTGTTGCGCTCCATCACGCGCTTGAGCACCTGGGCTTCACGCTCAGGCCGGTAGAACACCGGCACTTCACCTTCCGCCAGGGACGCCATTTTCACCCGTGCCACTTCCTGGGCGCAGCGCGCACGCTCACTGATCAGCTCGAGGACTTTCTCGTCCAGGCTATCAATGCGTACACGCAGGGCCTTGAGTTCTTGCTCAGACATTAGCCGTGTTCCTTTTCGAACTCTGCCATGTAGGCCACCAACGCGTTGATCGCGTGGATGTCGACAGCGTTGTAGATGGAGGCGCGCATACCGCCGACCGAACGGTGGCCCTTGAGGTTCAGCAGGCCGCGCGCGTCGGCACCGGCCAGGAACGGCTTGTCCAGGCGATCATCGGCCAGGCGGAACGGCACGTTCATCCACGAGCGGTCAGTGAGGTTGATCGGGTTGCTGTACAGGCCGCTGGCGTCGATGAAGTCGTACAGGGTGCGCTTCTTCTCTTCGTTGCGCTTGCCCATGGCAGCCACACCGCCCTGCTCTTTCAGCCATTCGAACACCAGGCCCGACAGGTACCAGGCGAACGCTGGTGGGGTGTTGTACATCGAGCCGTTATCGGCCGCGACCTTGTAATTGAGCATGGTCGGGCACAGCGAGCGCGCGCGACCGAGCAGGTCTTCACGGATGATATTGACCAGGATGCCACTCGGGCCGATGTTCTTCTGTGCGCCGGCATAGATCATGCCGTATTTGGATACGTCGATCGGGCGAGAAAGGATGTCCGAAGACATGTCGCACACCAGCGGCACGTCACCCACTTCCGGCACCCAGTCGAATTCCAGGCCGCCAATGGTTTCGTTCGCTACGTAGTGGACGTAGGCCGCATCCTTGGACAGCTTCCACTCGTTCTGACCTGGAATGGCGAAGTAGTCGTAGGGCTTGGCGGTGCCTGCCACATTGACGTGACCGTAGCGCGAAGCCTCTTCAATGGCCTTCTGCCCCCAGATACCGGTGTCGATATAGTCGGCAGTGCCGTCTTCCGGCAGCAGGTTCAGCGGCAACTGGGCGAACTGCTGGCTCGCACCGCCTTGCAGGAACAGCACTTTGTAGTCGGATGGGATGTCCAGCAAGTCGCGCAAGTCCTGCTCGGCCTTGGTGGCGATGGACACGAACTCATCGCTGCGATGGCTCATTTCCATCACGGAGAGGCCTTTTCCATGCCAGTCGAGGAGTTCACCCTGCGCACGCTGCAGGACTGCTTCAGGAAGCGCCGCGGGACCGGCACAGAAGTTATAGGCTCTCTTGCTCACATCCAATCTCACTCTGATCTGGTGGTAGTCACGCAAACATATCAGGCGACACCCGATCCAATGTGGGAGCAGGCTTGCTCGCGAAAGCGGTGGGTCAGTCAGCTGATGCGCCGGTGACACTCCGCAATCGGGAGCAAGCCCCCTCCCACAGTTGGATTTTCATCGCTGTCGATATTTCCATCCGGACAAACAACAAGGGGGCGAATCTTCATCCGCCCCCTGTGTGTCCGCTTATTCCTGCGGTTCTTCTTCGTCTGCGGCAGCATCGAGGGTTGGCTCGTCGACGTTGTCATCGCCGGCTGCGATTACCTCGCCGTCGAATTCCTCGCCTTCCAGCTCTTCACCTTCAACTTCCGAAGGCTCCTGCACACGTTCAAGACCGACCAGCTTCTCGTCCTTGGCCAGCTTGATCAGCGTCACGCCCTGGGTGTTACGGCCCAGGCTCGAGACTTCAGCCACCCGGGTACGCACCAGGGTGCCCTGGTCGGAAATCAGCATGATCTCTTCGCCATCGAGCACTTGCACCGCGCCGACCAGACGGCCGTTGCGGTCGTTGCTGACCATGGCGATCACACCTTGGCCGCCACGCTTGTACTCCGGGAACTCGCTGATGGCGGTGCGCTTGCCATAACCACGCTCGGAAGCGGTAAGGATCTGGCTGCCTTCTTCCGGGATCAGCATCGAAATCAGCTTCTGCCCTTCTGGCAGGCGCATGCCGCGCACACCGCGGGCGGTACGACCCATGGCACGCACGTCGGATTCCTTGAAGCGGGTGACCTTGCCGCCGTCGGAGAACAGCATGACTTCACGCTCGCCATCGGTAATGGCGGCGGAAATCAGTACGTCACCTTCGTCCAGCTCCAGGGCGATCAGGCCCACGCTGCGTTGACGGCTGAAGGATTCCAGCGGGGTCTTCTTCACGGTGCCCTTGGCGGTCGCCATGAAGATGAAGTGACCTTCGGTGTACTCCTCGACCGGCAGCATGGTGGTGATGTATTCATCACTGTCCAGCGGCAGCAGGTTGACCAGTGGGCGACCACGGGCGGCGCGGGAGGCTTCCGGGATTTCGTAGGTTTTCAGCCAGTACACCTTGCCCTTGCTGGAGAACAGCAGCAGCGTAGTGTGGCTGTTGGCGACCAGCAGGTGAGCGATGTAGTCCTCATCCTTGACGCCGGTAGCCGATTTGCCTTTACCGCCACGGCGCTGGGCCTGGTACGCAGCCAGCGGTTGAGTCTTGGCATAGCCGCCGTGGGAGATGGTCACCACACGCTCTTCTTCCGGGATCATGTCACCCAGGGTCAGGTCGAGGCGTGCATCGAGGATTTCGGTGCGGCGCACGTCGCCGTATTCGGCGCGGATCACTTCCAGTTCTTCGCGGATCACTTCCATCAGGCGCACGGCGCTGCTGAGGATGCGGATCAGCTCGCCGATCTGGTTGAGAATCTCCTGGTACTCGGCCAGCAGCTTCTCGTGCTCAAGGCCCGTGAGACGGTGCAGACGCAGTTCCAGGATGGCCTGGGCCTGTTCCGGCGACAGGAAGTACTTGCCTTCGCGCAGGCCGTACTGTGGGTCCAGGGTCTCTGGACGGCACGAGTCGGCGCCGGCACGTTCAACCATGGCCACCACGGCGCTGGATTCCCAAGGCGTGCTGATCAGCGCTTCCTTGGCTTCCGACGGGGTTGGCGAGGCCTTGATCAAGGCGATGACCGGATCGATGTTCGACAGCGCAACGGCCTGGCCTTCCAGGATGTGCCCGCGTTCGCGAGCCTTGCGCAGTTCGAACACGGTACGACGGGTCACCACTTCGCGGCGGTGACGTACGAAGGCTTCCAGCAGGTCCTTGAGGTTCAGGATGCGTGGGCGGCCGTCGATCAGTGCAACCACGTTGATACCAAACACGCTTTGCAGCTGGGTCTGGGCGTAGAGGTTGTTGAGGATCACCTCAGGCACTTCGCCACGACGCAGCTCGATCACTACGCGCATGCCGTCCTTGTCGGACTCGTCGCGCAGCTCGGTGATGCCTTCGAGCTTCTTCTCTTTAACCAGCTCGGCGATCTTCTCGATCAGGCGCGCCTTGTTCAGCTGGTACGGGAGTTCGGTGATGACGATCTGTTGGCGGCCACCGACCTTGTCGATGTCTTCGATCATCGAGCGGGCGCGCATGTAAATGCGCCCGCGACCGGTGCGGTAGGCTTCGATGATGCCGGCGCGACCGTTGATGATCGCGGCGGTCGGGAAGTCCGGGCCCGGGATGTATTGCATCAGCTCATCGACGGTCAGCTCCGGATTGTCGATAAGGGCCAGGCAACCGTCGATGACTTCACCGAGGTTGTGCGGCGGGATGTTGGTGGCCATGCCCACAGCAATACCGCTGGAACCGTTGACCAGCAGGTTGGGGATGCGGGTGGGCATGACCGCCGGGATCATTTCGGTGCCGTCGTAGTTCGGCACCCAGTCCACGGTTTCTTTATGCAGGTCGGCCAGCAGCTCGTGCGCCAGCTTGGTCATGCGCACTTCGGTGTATCGCATGGCCGCGGCGTTGTCGCCGTCCACCGAACCGAAGTTGCCTTGGCCGTCTACCAGCAGGTAGCGCAGGGAAAACGGCTGGGCCATCCGAACGATGGTGTCGTACACCGCAGTGTCGCCGTGAGGGTGATACTTACCGATCACGTCACCGACAACACGGGCAGATTTCTTGTACGGCTTGTTCCAGTCGTTACCCAGCTCGCTCATCGCGAACAGCACACGCCGGTGCACGGGCTTCAAGCCATCGCGCGCATCAGGCAGTGCCCGACCGACAATTACGCTCATCGCGTAGTCGAGGTAGGACTGTTTCAGCTCGTCTTCGATATTGACCGGGAGGATTTCTTTGGCCAGTTCGCCCATGAGAAGCCTGATTCCTTTTTCGGGTGAAACTTCGTCGCATCCATATGGGACGAACGAAGCTCGCCGCTGCCGGCACAGTGCCTGACAACGACTTACGACAAATCAACGAGTTATGACACGGATCTGCACGTTATGGGCAACCCCTCGAGGTGGCCCTGGAAACCGCCGGATGTTATCACAATCGCCGCCACGCACCTATCCCCCTGATGCGCATGGAGACTAGTAATTTGACGGATGACAGGCTTGAGGGCGACGAGAGGGGCTCAGAGATGGGGTGGTGCTTTTTTTTGAGGCTGGATCGGAGGTTTTGTTGACTTTAAGGGCCAATCGGGGGCAAGCCCCCTCCCACATTTTGACTGTGTTCACAATCCAAGTGTGGGAGGGGGCTTGCCCCCGATAGCTATTTCACAGGCACCACAGCCCTCAATGCAGCCGCTTACGGCACATCAACCTGGCCAACTTGGCAGTATCCGGCCGCTCGACCACGCCCTTCTCAGTCACGATCACGTCAATCAGGTCAGCCGGGGTGACATCAAACACCGGATTAATAGCATCTACCTTCAAGCGCTGCCCCATCACCTCCAGCAACTCGCCGGGATCACGCGCCTCCAGCGCAACGTCATCGCCAGTAGCCATCATCAGGTCGAGGGTCGAGCTCGGAGCCACCACCATGAAGCGCACGCCGTGGTGCATGGCGCAGACGGCCAGCTGATAAGTGCCAATCTTGCTGACCACATCGCCATTGGCGGCAATGCAGTCGGCGCCGACAATTACCCAGGTCACGCCCTTGGTCTTGAGGATATGCGCCCCCGCCGAGTCGGCATTCACCGTCACCGGGATGCCGTCGCCCGCAAGTTCCCAGGCAGTCAGCCGCGAGCCTTGCAGCCAGGGCCGGGTCTCGTTGACATAGACTTGCTCGACCAACCCTTCAAGGAACGCTGCGCGAATGACCCCGAGGGCCGTGCCGACGCCGCCCGTGGCCAAAGCGCCGGTATTGCCATGAGTCAGGATCGCCTGGGCGTTGCCCTGGTGCTTGCGAATCCGCTCCACGCCTAGCTGGGCCATAACGAAATTGGCCTCCCGGTCGCTTTCATGGATCGCAATGGCTTCGGCTTCCAGCACCGCCAGCGGATCGGCGTGTTTCTTGAGGCGGTCCAGGCGGTCGCGCATGCGTTGCAAGGCCCAGAACAGGTTCGACGCAGTGGGTCGGGTATCGGCTAACAGTGCGTAGTCTTCTTCCCAGGCAGCCTGCCAGTCACCGCCTTGAGCGATGCGCTCACGGGCAGCCAGCACCAGGCCATACGCGGCGCAGATGCCAATGGCCGGCGCGCCCCGTACCAGCATCGAGCGGATGGCATCGGCCACTGCCTCTACGGTACGGCAGGCTACCCAGTTTTCCTGGGACGGCAAAACACGTTGATCGAGCAGATACAGCGCGCCATCACGCCAATCGATGGCCTTCACGTTCTCTGCAGCCAACAGTCGGTCGCGCATCCCTTACCCCGCACTCATGAACAAAAGCCGCGGATTATAGCGATCCGCCAGCCAGGACGCTCGGGTATACTTCGCCCTTCTTTTATAGCTGCCTGGGAAGAAGCCTGCGATGACCACCTCTGCCGCCCCGCTCGACTTGCTGCTGCTGCCGACCTGGCTGGTACCCGTCGAACCTGCTGGCGTGGTGCTCAAGGAGCATGGCCTGGGCATCCGCGATGGGTGCATTGCCTTTATCGGCCCGCGGGCGGCGGCGTTGAAGCTTGCGGCCAAGGAAGTGCGCGAGCTGCCCGGCATGCTGCTCAGCCCCGGTTTGATCAACGCCCACGGCCATGCAGCAATGAGCCTGTTCCGTGGCCTGGCCGACGACCTGCCGCTGATGACCTGGCTGGAAAAACACATCTGGCCCGCTGAAGCCAAGTGGGTCGATGAAGCCTTCGTGCGCGACGGTACCAACCTGGCCATCGCCGAGCAGCTCAAGGGCGGCATCACCTGCTTTTGCGACATGTACTTCTACCCCAAGGTCGCCAGCGACTGCGTGCACACCAGCGGCATGCGTGCACAGATCGCGATGCCGATCCTCGATTTCCCGATCCCCGGCGCCAGCAGCGCTGACGAGGCGCTTCGCCAGGCTATCGAGCTGTTCGGCGACCTCAAGCATCACCCGCGCATCAAGATCGCCTTTGGCCCTCACGCGCCCTACACCTTGAGCGATGCCAATTTGGAGAAAATCCGCGTGGTTGCCGAGGAGCTGGACGCCACGATCCATATGCATGTGCATGAAACCGCCTTCGAAGTGCAGCAAGCCGTGGAGCAGACCGGCGAGCGGCCATTGGCGCGCCTGGGTCGCCTCGGCTTGCTGGGGCCGCGCTTCCAGGCCGTTCATATGACCCAAATCAGCGAGGATGACCTGGCTTTACTGGTAGAAAGCAACACCAGTGTTATCCATTGCCCGGAATCGAACCTGAAACTGGCCAGCGGCTTTTGCCCGGTGGAGCGCTTGTGGCAGGCTGGGGTCAATGTGGCCATCGGCACCGACGGCGCCGCCAGCAACAATGACCTGGACCTGCTGGGCGAAACCCGCACCGCCGCGATGTTGGCCAAGGCCGTCGCCGGTTCGGCCACCGCCCTGGATGCGCACCGCGCCCTGCGTATGGCGACCCTCAACGGTGCGCGGGCCATGGGCCTGGAAAGCCAGATTGGCTCGCTGGAGGTGGGCAAGGCAGCAGACATGGTCGCCTTTGATTTGTCGGGGCTGGCGCAACAACCGATCTACGATCCGGTCTCACAGCTTATATATGCCACCGGGCGCGATTGCGTGAAACACCTTTGGGTCGCCGGCAAGCCATTGCTCGACGATCGGCAACTGACCCGCATGGATGAACAACAGTTGACCGCCACGGCCATTGCCTGGGGCCAACGCATCAGCGGGCACAGCGAATAAGGAAGGTGCTGGCCCCCTGCGTTCAGCACCGACATACCGATTTATCAGATTCTAGAGGATTCACCATGAGCAACGTCGACCACGCCGAAATCGCCAAGTTCGAAGCCCTGGCCCACCGCTGGTGGGACCGCGAAAGCGAGTTCAAGCCCCTGCACGACATCAACCCGCTGCGGGTCAACTGGATTGACGAACGCGTCAACCTGGCCGGCAAGAAGGTGCTGGACGTCGGTTGCGGCGGCGGCATCCTCAGCGAAGCCATGGCCCAGCGCGGCGCCACGGTGATGGGCATCGACATGGGCGAAGCGCCCCTGGCCGTGGCCCAGTTGCACCAGCTGGAATCCGGCGTGAGCGTGGAATACCGCCAGATCACCGCCGAAGCCCTGGCCGAGGAAATGCCCGAGCACTTCGACGTGGTCACCTGCCTGGAGATGCTGGAGCACGTACCCGACCCATCCTCGGTGATCCGTGCGTGTTTCCGCATGGTCAAGCCCGGCGGCCAGGTGTTTTTCTCCACCATCAACCGCAACCCCAAGGCTTACCTGTTCGCGATCATCGGCGCCGAATACATCATGAAGCTGCTGCCCCGCGGCACCCATGACTTCAAGAAATTCATCCGCCCCTCCGAGCTGGGCGCGTGGAGCCGACAGGCCGGGCTGACCGTCAAGGACATCATCGGCCTGACCTACAACCCGCTGACCAAGCACTACAAACTGGCCAGCGACGTTGACGTCAACTACATGATCCAGACCCTGCGCGAGGAGTAAGCCTGTGAAGTTGCGAGCGGTTCTCTTCGACATGGACGGTACCCTGCTGGATACCGCGCCGGACTTTATCGCCATCTGCCAGGCCATGCGCGCCGACCGGGGCTTGGAGCCGATCACCCCGCAGCACATCCGCGATGAGATCTCCGGCGGTGCGCGGGCGATGGTTGCCGTAACCTTTTCAATGGACCCTGAATCACCCGGCTTTGAAGCACTGCGCCTGGAATTCCTCGAGCGCTACCTCAAGGACTGTGCGGTTCACAGCAAACTGTTCGACGGCATGGCTGAGCTGCTGGAAGACATCGAGAAAGCCAAGCTGATCTGGGGCGTGGTCACCAACAAGCCCGTGCGCTTTGCCGAACCGATCATGCAGCGACTGGGTCTGGCCGAGCGCTCGGCTGTGCTGATCTGCCCAGACCACGTGAAAAACAGCAAGCCGGACCCCGAGCCGATGATCCTTGCGTGCGAAAGGCTCGGCCTGGACCCGGCCAGTGTGTTGTTCGTAGGTGATGACCTGCGCGATATCGAGTCTGGTCGCGGCGCCGGTACCCGCACGGCGGCGGTGACCTACGGCTATATCCACCCGGATGACAACCCACGTCACTGGGGTGCGGATGTGGTGGTGGACCACCCGCTGGAACTGCGTAAAGTGCTGGATAACGCGCTGTGCAGTTGCTGATGGCTTGCCGTTCTTACTGACCGATGACGATCCAAATGTGGGAGGGGGCTTGCCCCCGATAGCAGTGTGTCAGTCACTGCATTTACTGACTGATCCACAGCCATCGGGGGCAAGCCCCCTCCCACATTGGATCTTCACTGGGTTCAAGATTGGTGTTTGTGACCTACTGAATTTTGTCGAGGCTATTTATGTTTGATTACTCCGCACCTCCAGAACTGCTCAACGGCCGAGTCATCCTGGTCACCGGCGCCGGTCGCGGGATCGGCGCGGCAGCCGCCAAGACCTATGCCGCCCATGGCGCTACCGTGCTGTTGCTGGGCAAGACCGAAGCCAACCTGGCCCAGGTCTATGACGAGATCGAAGCCGCCGGTCACCCGCAACCGGTGGTGATCCCGTTCAACCTGGAGACCGCCCTGCCCCATCAGTACGATGAGTTGGCGGCGATGATCGAAAAGGAATTCGGCCACCTCGACGGCCTGCTGCACAACGCCTCGATCATTGGCCCGCGCACGCCCATCGAGCAGTTGTCCGGCGAGAATTTCATGCGGGTGATGCATGTGAACGTCAACGCGATGTTCATGCTGACCGCCACCTTGCTGCCGTTGCTCAAGCTGTCCCAGGATGCATCGGTGGTGTTCACATCCAGCAGCGTCGGGCGCAAGGGCCGCGCCTATTGGGGCGCCTATGGTGTGTCGAAATTCGCCACCGAAGGGCTGATGCAGACCCTGGCCGATGAGCTTGAGGATGTGGCGGCAGTACGCTCGAACAGCATCAACCCCGGCGGCACACGCACCAGCATGCGGGCCCAGGCGTATCCGGGGGAGAACCCGATGGAACGGCCGGCGCCGGAAGAGATCATGCCGGTGTACCTGTACCTGATGGGGCCGGACAGCGCAGGCATCAATGGGCAGGCGTTTGACGCGCAATAATAGACATACATAAGTATTAAATGTGGGAGGGGGCTTGCTCCCGATAGCGGTGGGTCAGCCAATAAATGCATTGACTGACACTCAGCTATCGGGAGCAAGCCCCCTCCCACATTTGTATTGTGGTGTTCTCTGGAACCTAGTTTTTCACGACCTCTTCAAGGGTGAAGCGGCCCAATGGATTCTGCAGAAAGTTGCTCACATTCTTGCGTGAGATGTTGATATACGGGCTGTAGTACAGGTCAATCCAGTTCACATCCTGTTTCGCCAGCTTCTGCAACTCCACATACATCTGCTCGCGCTTGGCCGGGTCAGCCTCCACCCGTGCAGCCGCGACCAACGCCTTGACCTTGTCGTTCTTGTAGCGGGTCATGTAGTTCTGGTTGGTGTCGTGGCCCAGGACGAAGGTGGTCTTCTGGTCCGGGTCGAGGATGTCGTTGGTCCAGTACATCACCGAAATATCGTACTCACCGTCCACCAGCATCTGCCAACTTTGGGTCGGGTCGACCTTTTGCAGGTTGGCGGTCACGCCGACCTTGGCCAGCTGGTCCTTGATGATCACCGCAATCTGCTCGTCAGCCTCGTTGCCGGCGTTGACCACGTAGTTGAGCTTCAAGTCCTTGGCGCCGGCCTCTTCCAGCAGCTTTTTGGCCGCAGCAGGGTCATACGGGCGTTGCAGGTTGTTGGCGTAGTGATACAGCGAGCCCTTTGGAATGTAGGAATAGGCCACAGTGCCTTGACCGTATGTGGCGGTCTTCACCAGCGATTGCTTGTCGATGGCCATGTCCAGGGCTTCGCGCACTTGCGGCTTGGCCAGCAGGCCGTGCTCGTGGTTGATCAACAGGTGATCTTCACGTGTGGACGGGTCGGAGTGGATCACCACATTTTTATCTTTCTTCAGCTCTTCAACCCGCGAGAACGGCACGAAGATCGCCGTGTCGAGTTCGTTGTTCTGCACCATGCGCATGCGCGTGTTGTCATCGGTTACCGACACCCACTCCACGCCGTCGAGGCTGACGTTGCTGGCCTGCCAGAAATTCGGGTTTTTCTTGAGGATGACCCGGTCGCCCTTGCGCCACTCTTCCACGGTAAACGCACCGGAAGTCACCGGGTTTTCCGAGTAGGCGTCTTCGCCCAGGGTGGTCATGGCTTTTTCCGACAGGATCGACACCGTCGGCGACGCCAATTGCGAGAGGAAAGCCACCGCCGGGGTTTTCAGGGTCACCACCAGGGTCTTCGGATCGCTGGCCTTGGCGGTGTTGATCAGGCTGAACGGGTCGCTCCACAACGACGCCTTGTTGTCGCGGATGCGCAGCAGGCTGAACGCCGCATCGGCGGCGGTGATCTTTGATCCATCGGAGAACTTCGCCTCGCGCAGTTTGAAGGTGTAGGTCAGGCCGTCCTTGGAAATCTCCCAGCTTTCGGCCAGGCCCGGTTCCATCTTGGTGCCCAGGTTATCCACGCGCACCAGGGTGTCGTAGACATTGGCAAACACCCAGGTGTCGCGGTTTTGCGCGCTTTTGATCGGGTCAAAGGTGGTGCTGTCTTCACGACAGCCGATGGTGAGGACGCCGGCGGCCTGGGCCAGGCCAGCGGTGAGCGACCAAGCGGTGAGCGTAGCGGCGGCGAGCAATTTCAAGTGGCGCGATTGCATATCACAACTCCTTGTTAATGAATGGCAGAGGGTCAAAGCAAAGGTTCTTCAAGCACGCAACTGTACCGATGCTCGTGCAGGAAATGGGTCGGCGGCAACACCACCGAACACATCGCTCGGGCATGCCGGCAACGTGGATGAAAGGCGCAGCCTGAAGGCAAATCCAGCGGGCTCGGCGGCTCGCCGGGCAACGGCTGCGCGGGCAACGGCCGATGCGGATCGATCTCGGGAATCGCCTCGATCAACGCCGCTGTATACGGATGACGCGGCGCGGTAAACACCGCTTCCACCGGCCCTTCTTCGACGATCTTGCCCAGGTACATCACCGCCACGCGGTCGCACAGGCGCCGCACGATGGCCAGGTCATGGGCGATAAACAGGATCGCCAGGTTCATGCGCTGTTGCAGTTCCAGCAGCAGGTTGATGATCTGGCCCTGGATCGATACATCCAGCGCCGCCACACATTCGTCGGCAATGATCAGGCGTGGCTCCACCGCCAGCGCCCGGGCGATGCCGACGCGCTGGCACTGGCCGCCACTGAGTGAGCCTGGTTTGCGCGTGGCCAACTCGGGGCGCAGGCCAACCAGTTCCAGTAGCTCATTGACCCGCGCCGGGATCTGCGCCACAGCCACCTTGCGCTGCACGCGTAGCACCTCGGCAATGATCTCGCCGATGCTCTGGCGTGGGTTCAGCGCAGCGTAGGGGTCCTGGAAAATCATCGCGGTTTCATGGCGCAGGCGGGCGATGTCGATGGCGCTGCCATGGGCCATGTCGACACCGTCAAACAGCACCTGCCCGGCGCTGATCGGGTTGAGGTGCAGAATCGCCCGGCCCAGGGTGCTCTTGCCACTGCCGGATTCGCCCACCAAACCCAGGGTTTCACCGGCGGCCAGATTCAGCGAGACGCCATTCACCGCCCTCACCCATTGCTTGTTGAGGCCGAACAGGCCAGTGCCGGACGCGGCAAAGCGCACCTCCAGGTCCTTGATCTGCAACAGGCTCATGGTCGCCCTCCCAACGGATAGTGACAGGCCACGCGTGCGCCCTGGGGCAACACCTCGGCACACAAGGCACCGGCCTGGGGGCAGCGCGGGTTGAAGCGGCAACCATCGGGCAATGCATCCAGCAACGGCGGCTGGCCGGGGATAGTGCGCAACAAGGCATGGCCGCTGCTATGGGCCGGCTGGCAATCGATCAGGCCAGCGGTATAAGGATGTTGCGGGTGCGCCAGCAGCTCGTATTTGCTGCCATGCTCGCACAGGCGCCCGGCGTACATCACCGCGATGGAGTCGCAAGTCTGCGCCACTACGCCAAGGTCATGGGTGATCATGATGATCGACAGGCCACGCTGGTCACGCAGGTCGAGCAACAGGCGCAGGATTTGCGCCTGCACCGTGACATCCAGGGCCGTGGTCGGCTCATCGGCGATCAGCACTTTGGGGTTGCAGCCCAGGGCCACGGCAATCATCGCGCGCTGGCGCATGCCACCGGAAAACTCATGGGGGTAGTTGTCGACCCGCGCCTGCGGGTCAGGGATCCCAACCTGGCGCAGCACCTCAATGGCCTGCAAGCGTGCGTTTTTTTTCGATGCGCCTTGATGCAGGCGGATGCCCTCGGCGATCTGCTCGCCGATGCGCATCAGCGGGTCCAGGTGACTGCCGGGGTTCTGGAAGATCATACCCAGTTGTCCGCCTCGCACGGCGCGCATGCCGGCATCGTCGAGCTGCAACAGATCCTGGCCGGCCAGGTGTACAGCGCTACCTTGCACGCGTAGATTCGCAGAGGGCAGCAGGCGTATCAGGGCACGACAGGCCATGGTCTTGCCGGACCCGCTCTCGCCAACCAAGCCGAGGATTTCACCTTCGGCCAGGTCGAAGGACACACGATCCACCAGGGTGACATCGCGCCCGGCGTTATTAGCGATCACGCTGAGGTCGCGTACTTGCAGCAGGCTCATGAGCGATCCCCCAACACTTGGGCGACGCCATCAGCCAACAGGCTGAAACCCATGGCCAGGGTCACGATGGCCAGGCCCGGGAACGTACAGATCCACCAGGCGGTGGTGATAAAGGCTTGCCCCTCGGCCACCATCGTCCCCCACTCGGCGGTAGGCGGTTGCACGCCCAGGCCCAGGTAACTCACGGCGGCACCGTTGAGCAGCACCAACACTGCGTCGGACATGGAAAATACGATGGAGCCAAACAGCGCGTTGGGCAGCAAATGCCGGAACAGAATGCGCCCATGGCCAAAGCCCAGGCTCTTGGCGGCCAAGGCAAACTCGCTTTCCTTGAGCACCAGGATCTGCGAGCGAATCAGCCGTGCATACGACACCCAGCCCACCAACGCCATGGCGATATAGAAACTCTTCAAGCCCGGCCCGAGGATGGCCATGATCGCCAGCATCAGCACCAGGAACGGAAACGCCAGGACCACATCGATCACACGCATGCAGATGCTGTCGAAACGCCCGCCGACATAACCGGACACCGCACCGATGAAGGTGCCAATGATGAACGGGAAGATCACCCCGACAACCGCCAGTTGCAGATCGATGCGTGCGCCCCAGATCACCCTCGAAAGGATATCCCTGCCGTAGTTATCGGTGCCAAACGGATGTGCAAGGCTGGGGGCCAGCAAACTCATGTCGGTGTTCTGCGCGATAGGATCAAAAGGTGCGATCCACGGCGCAAACAGCGCCAGGGCCAGCCATGCGAACAGGATCAATAGGCCCCACGCGGCGGTCAGTCGCCCGTTGCGAAAGCCAAAGCGCAGGCGCAAGCGCCATGGGGCAATCAGAGGGCGGCTGCTCATTGCATCTTCACCCGCGGGTCGAGGGCCACCGTCACCACGTCGGCGATGAAATTGACCACCACCGTGGCACACGCCAGCACCATCGCCACGCCCTGCACCACCATGTAGTCACGGGTGAAGATGCCGCGCACCAGCAACTGGCCGATGCCCGGGATAGCGAACAGACTTTCGATGACCACCGTGCCGCTGATCAGCCAGCCAATGTTGACCGCCAGCAGGTTGACCGCCGGCACCAGGGAATTGGGCAGCACATGTCGACGAAACACCGCAGCCTCCGACAGGCCCCGCGCTCGGGCGGCGGTAACAGGATCGGCCTGCAACTCCATCAGCATGCTCGCGCGCAGGTTGCGCACCAGCACCGCCGCCAGCGCCAGGGCGATGGTCAGGCAGGGCAAAACCATATGGTGCGCCTTGTCCAGCCAGGTGCGACCGTAGCCGGACACCGGGAACAAACCCCATTGCACGCTGAGCAGCAGGATCAGCATCAGCCCCAGCCAGAACGCCGGCATGCCCAGGCCGACCGTGGTAAAGACGCGGATCAGGTTATCCGCCCAACCGCCTTTGTTGCGTGCCGCCACTGTCGCCAACGGTACCGCGATCAGCAACGCCAGGACCACGCTGCCCAGCACCAGCACCAGCGTCGGCTCGATGCGGGTCACAATCAGTTTCAAGGCATCGACCTTGTACAGCAGCGATTGACCGAGATCGCCCTTGAGCAAGTTTTTCAGGAAGTAGAAATATTGCAGCCACAAGGGCTGGTCGAGGCCGAACTGGGCGCGGATTTTCAGCAGGGCATCCGGCGTGCTGCGTGAGCCCAGCAGCGCCCGCGCCGGGTCGCCAGGAATCGAGCGCACCAGCACAAAGGTAATCAGGCTGATGCCAAACAGCACCGGCAGCAGTTGCAGCGGCCGGGACAGGACAAAACGGTAACGCGCCAGGTTCATTCTTCAGCCTCGGTGGCGAGCGAGAAAGTCCAGCAGCACCGGAAAGTACGCCTGGGGCTCCTCGTAAAACGGCATATGGCTGCTGTTGGGGAATACATGCAATTGGGCATGCCGGGCCGCCAGCTTCATGCGCATGGCACAGGCGGGAGTGAGTTCGTCGTGCTGGCCGGTGGTGATCAGGATCGGCATCTTGAACCCGGCCATTTCCTCGAGGCGGTTCCAGTCCTTGAGGTTGCCGATATAGAGGAACTCGTTGGGGCCTTGCATGGTTTCGTAGGGGCCCATGTTCCAGTCGTCCAGGGAGCGCTTGAGCGGCTCCGGCCATTGGTCGAGGCGGCACACGTGACGATAGTTGAGCAAGGTGATGGCAGCCTGGTATTGCGGGTGATCGAGGGTGCCCATGGCTTCGTGGCGTTGCATCATGGCCACGGTTTCGCTGCCCAGGGCGCCGCGCAGGCGTTCAAGTTCCTGGGACAAATGCGGGATGTCGCCGACAGTGTTTTCCAGGATCAGGCTTTTCAGGGCATCGGGGTAATGGATGGCATATTCGATACCCAGCCAACCGCCCCAGGAGTGCCCGAGCAAATGCACGCGGCCCAGACCCAGCGCTTGGCGCACGGTCTCGACTTCTTCGACATAACGGCGGATTTCCCACAGGGCGGCATCGGTCGGTCTGGCTGATGCGCCTGTGCCAAGCTGGTCGAATGCAACCACTCGCAGGTTATGCACTTTGAGCCAGCCATGGGCGTCGCGCAGATAGTCACACGGCAGGCCCGGCCCGCCGTTGAGACACAGCAGCACCTCATCGCCTTCGCCGAAGCTGTAGACCACGAGGTTGTGGCCGTCGACTTGCACGTTGTACTGCTGGTCGGGGGCAATTTCACGCCACATGCATACATTCCTTGTGTTGTATCGGCCTGGCGGGTAGCGGCCGTTTATCAGGTAAACACTACCGAGGATGCCGTGCGTCCATAACCTAGTATTTCTTATAGGTTTGGCCTGGCAGTCCTTCGCCGGGGCGTGGCATTCTACTTGCCGCAAGTCGAGATTCAAATGAATTCGGGAGCAGAACGGATGCTGGCCAAGCTGACCGCCTTCAATAATCGCCTCATGCCAGGCAGGAGCCTGGATGAACAAATGGACAATACGTTTATCCTGGCCCAACAACTGGGCTTCGATGCATTGGTGTATGACTACACGCCGGTGCCCATCGACCTCAATGGCACGCTGATCACGCCCTCGGTGTTGCAGCTGCGCAACACACCGCCGGACTGGCATGCCTTGTGGTGCAGCGAAGGGTTCTACCAGATCGACCCGGTGCAGCACCTGGCGTTGAGCACGGTATCGCCGTTTGTCTGGTCCTATGAGGAGAAGACAGAGACGGCGCTGCAGAAGATCATCGACCCGTGCCACGCGCCCGTATCCTCTTACTTGCACGAACGTGAGTTGACCTGTGGCGTCAGCGTCCCTATTCACCTGCCCCGGGGCGGCTTCGCGTCGCTGACCGGGTTGCGCACCGGCAAGGCGCGCACGGTATTGAAGGACGCACAACATACGTTGGCCGATTTCAGCCTGATTACCCATGCCTTGCAGGAAGCGGCCTACCCGTTGTTCAGCAAGGAGCTAAGGGCCTACCCGCATATCCACCTGACCAAGCGCGAACGCGAATGCCTCAAATGGGCCGCCGACGGCCTGACCGCTGCCGAAATTGCCACGCAATTGAGTCGTTCCCTGGCGGTGGTCACCCTGCACCTGGCCTCGGCCATGCACAAACTGGGGGCCAAGAACCGCGTACAGGCGGTGGTGCGAGCCACCCATTACCGTCTGCTGGAAGGTTGACCCACCGGAAAAACCTAGCTGTTTTGCTAGTTACCTAAACTTTTTGTTCAGACTATCGTAGCCCTGATCCTTTTTTCAGAGCGGGGCACGAAATGGAATTCATCGAAAAAGTTCGCGAAGGCTACGCGCCCTTTGGCGCCTATCAGACCTGGTATCGCGTCACGGGCGACCTGACCACAGGCCGTACGCCGTTGGTGATCATCCATGGCGGCCCGGGCTGCACCCACGATTACGTCGATGCCTTCAAGGACGTCGCCGCCAGCGGCCACGCGGTGATTCACTACGATCAGTTGGGCAATGGCCGCTCCACGCACTTGCCGGATAAAGACCCATCGTTCTGGACCATCAGCCTGTTCCTCGACGAGTTGAATAACCTGCTGGACCACCTGCAGATCAGCGATAACTACGCGATCCTCGGCCAATCCTGGGGCGGCATGCTGGGCAGCGAACACGCGATCCTGCAGCCCAAGGGCCTGCGCGCGTTTATTCCCGCCAACTCACCGACCTGCATGCGCACCTGGGTCAGCGAAGCCAACCGCCTGCGCAAGTTGTTGCCTGAGGGCGTGCATGAAACCCTGCTCAAGCACGAACAGGCCGGCACCTATCAAGATCCGGAATACCTGGCCGCCTCGCGGGTTTTCTATGATCAGCACGTGTGCCGCGTCAAACCCTGGCCGGAAGAAGTGGCGCGCACCTTCGCCCAGGTCGATGCAGACCCGACGGTGTACCACGCCATGAGCGGTCCGACCGAATTCCACGTGATCGGTAGCTTGAAGGACTGGAACGTGAACGGTCGCCTCGCGGCAATCAAGGTGCCGACCCTGGTGATTTCCGGCCGACATGACGAGGCCACGCCGCTGGTGGTCAAACCGTTCCTGGATGAAATCGCAGACGTGCGCTGGGCATTGTTTGAAGACTCCAGCCACATGCCCCATGTGGAAGAACGCCAGGCGTGCATGGGGACGGTGGTGAAGTTTCTGGATGAGGTGTGTTCAGTCCCGCACACAGCCCGCAAGGCCGGCTAGATTCCAATGTGGGAAGGGGCTTGCTCCCGATGACGGTGTATCAGTCAATATCTTCAGTGGCTGACACACTGCTATCGGGAGCAAGCCCCCTCCCACATTTTTAGACCTCTGTAGTTTCGGGTTTTGCGGTTTTCTTTGAGGTATCCGCTACCAGGGGAATCTCCTTGCCCTCTGCATCAAACAACTTCCCGCCCCTGTAGTAATCCCCGTCACGCAACGCGGCCACATCGCGGAAGCACAAACTGCGCTCAGTCCCCGCCACAAACACTGACTGCTGGTCCGAGTTACCCGCGGTGAAGTGGTTGAAGGCCAGGTTCAGCAGGATCGCCATGATCGCCGACGAACTGATGCCCGAATGGAAGATGGTCGCGAACCAGCTTGGAAAGTGATCATAGAAGCTCGGCGCGGCAATTGGGATCATGCCGAAGCCAATGGACGTGGCCACGATGATCAGGTTCATGTTGTTGCGGTAATCCACCTTGGACAGCGTGCGGATACCACTGGCCGCCACCGTGCCAAACAACACAATGCCTGCACCGCCAAGCACCGAGGTTGGCACTGCGGCGATCACCCGGCCCATGAACGGCAACAGGCCGAGCACCACCAGGAATACCCCGCCGGTAGCCACCACAAATCGGCTCTTCACTCCAGTCACCGCCACCAGGCCAACGTTCTGGGCGAACGCGCTTTGGGTGAAGGAACCGAAGATCGGTGCAAACATACTCGACAACATATCCGCACGCAGGCCATTGCCCAGGCGCTTGGAATCCACCTTGGTGTCGATAATCTCACCCACCGCCAGGATATCCGCCGAGGTTTCCACCAGGGTCACCATCACCACGATGCACATGGAAATGATCGCTGCCACATGAAAGGTCGGCATGCCGAAATGGAAAGGTGTGGGGAAGCCGAACATCGGCCCCTGGGTCACGCCGGAGAAGTCAGCCATGCCGAGCAGCACCGCGATCACCGTGCCAATCACCATCGCCAGCAGGATCGACAAGCGCGAGATGGTTGCGCTGCCGATTTTGCTCAACAACAGCACCAACACCAGGGTCAATGCGGCCAGGCCGATATTCGACATGCTGCCGAAATCCGCCGCACGGCTATTGCCACCCATGGCCCAACGCGCCGCCACGGGCATCAGGGTCAGGCCGATGGTGGTGATCACAATGCCGGTCACCAGCGGCGGGAAAAACTTGGTAATTCGCGAGAACACCGGGGTGATCAACAGGCCGATCAACGAAGCGGCCATGACTGCGCCAAGA
Source organism: Pseudomonas synxantha (assembly GCF_900105675.1). Taxonomy (NCBI): domain Bacteria; kingdom Pseudomonadati; phylum Pseudomonadota; class Gammaproteobacteria; order Pseudomonadales; family Pseudomonadaceae; genus Pseudomonas; species Pseudomonas synxantha. The sequence continues at coordinate 3,722,823 of NZ_LT629786.1, forward strand.
ATCGCCGGGATCCCTCCCGCACCGTCACTGCCGACAATCGCCACCATGGTGGCCACGCCCGCGAACGACACGCCCTGCACCAGCGGCAACTGACAGCCGAAGAACGGCAGGCCAAGGGTTTGCAACAAGGTGGCCAGGCCACCGGCAAACAGCGATGCCGCGATCAACAGGCCGATATCCGCTGGCGACAACCCGGCGGCCTGGCCGACGATCAACGGTACGGCGACGATGCCGCCATACATGGTGAGCACATGCTGCAGGCCGTAAGCCATGTTGGCGGCGACGCCCAGATTCTCGTCTTCGGGCCGCTGCGGTGACGCCTTCGGGATAGTCATGGTGAGAGGTTCTCTGTTTTTGTTGTGCGCTCACTGTATGCAATATTAAGACTGTATGTCCATAGAGTTGTATACAATCAATCGAACAAGATACCCTCCCGCGGCGTTACAAAAATAATCCGGCCGTCATGAGCCAGAACGCCAAAGGACCAACAATAATGAAAAAGGCACTACAGGGCGCCACCGTTGCATTGACCCTTCTCGGCGGCGGCGAGGCTGTCGCGGTGGAATGGATGAACAACAGCGTAGGTTTTCGCTACGGCCAGCACTTCACCAACCCAAACAACCCCGACGATTTCAGCAAGCGCATCTACAGCTTTACCCACGCCAGCGGCTACCGCTATGGCAGTAACTTCCTCAACCTGGATGTGTTCCTGTCCGACAGCCGCGACCCACGCAAGGGCACCGACCACGGCGGCAGCGAGGTGTACGCCGTGTACCGGCACCAGTTGTATGCCTCGCGGGTGTTCGATCTGCCGCCGGGCACTGGCCTGGTCAAGGATTACGCGCTGACCCTGGGTTTTGACGCCAACCGCAACAACAACTTCGCCTCAGCCAAAAAGCGCGCCCTGGTGATCGGCCCGACCTTGAAGTTCAACACCGTCGGCGTACTGGACCTGAGCCTGATGTACTACAAGGAAAGGAACCACACCGGCATCCCCGGCGCGCGAGAGTCAAACCATACGTTCGACGACAGCTACATGCTCAACCTGACCTGGATGCGCTCTTTCGAGGTCGGCAACCATGCGGCGAAGCTCCAGGGGTTTATCAATTATGTCGGGGAGAAAGGCGAGGACTACCATGGCCGCGATACCGCGCCAGAAGCGCTGATGCGTACGGCTCTGATGATGGCGGTACGGCCGGGGAAAAGCGTCAAGCCGAACCTGTACCTGGGGGTGGGCTATGAATACTGGCATAACAAATTCGGTGTGGACGGGGGGCGGGGAACCCGCACCTCAACACCCACCCTGAACATGGAAGTGACGTTCTAACTGAGTAAATTCAGCACCAATGTGGGAGGGGGCTTGTTCCCTCCCACATTTTGACCACATTGTCACTTCAGATCAGTTGCCAGCTCGGAGCAATCTGCTTTCGGCCGCGCCAGCCAATACCCCAACACCGCCAACGGCGCCGTCGCCAACATAACAATCACCGTAATCATCAGCGGTTGCTCGATCATCGACGACACCAACAAGCTGGCCAGGAAGCACAGTCCCAGTTGCAGGGTGTTTTGCAGTGCCGCTGCCTTGCCGGAGTTTTCTGCAAACGGCATCAGCGCATTCGCCACCACAATCGGGTAGCTGGCGCCGTTGCACAGCGCCATCAGGCAGAACGGGATCAGCAAGGTGGTCAAGGTCGGCACGCTCAGGGTGGCGACCAGGTACAACGCCACCATGCTCAAGCAATACGCAGCCAGCAGCCACGGCAACAGGGCTTTGCCCGACAGGTGTTGCAGGGCGCTACGGCAACTATAGCCACCAACGAGAAACGCCAGGGTCGGCAACACGTAGCTGAGGCCGATGTCATTCGGGCTGTAGCCCATGCCCCCCAGGATGAACGGCGAGGCCGTAAGCCAGGCGAAGAAGCTGGCTGAGCAGGCAGCGAAGATCATCACATTGCCGGTAAACACTTTAGAGGTGAGCAACTGCCCATAACCGAGGCGCGTGGGGGCACCCTCCTGCTCAAGACGCTTGGGCAGGCTGCGCAGGAACAGCGTCGGCAACAGCAGCAACAGCGACACCACCAGCAACACGCCGAAGATCGCCTGCCAGCCAAAGTGATTCAACACCAAGGCGCCTAACAGGGGCGCCAGGGCCGGTGACAGCGACATCAATGGCATGATGCTGGCGAATACGCGGTGGGCCTTGTCGGCCGGGTAGCGATCGATCACCAAGGCCTGCCAGCTTACGGCGGCAGCACATACGCCAATCGCCTGGATAAAGCGCAGGGCCAGCAGTTGCGGCGCGGTCTCGACCCAGAACATACCCAGGCACCCGAGCACAAACAGGCTCAGGCCAGTGAGCAGGATCGGCTTGCGCCCAAGGCGGTCCGACAACGGCCCCCACACCAACTGCCCCACCGCAAAGCCGGCGAGGAAAATGCTCAAGCTGGCACCCACCGCGCCGGCGCCAATCTGTAACTGCTCGCCCATGGCGCCAAACGCCGGCAAGTACATGTCCATGGCGAGATAGCCGAGCATGCTCAGCCCCGCCAGATACCAGGTAAAACCAAAAGAATTTTTCATCGAAGCCTTGTAGATACTGCCATCAAACTATTTGCTGACTGGCGCCTATTATGAAGCTGACAATGTGTGTGTGAAGCGATAATAATTGGATACTCTTATCAATAATTTTGAAGGCAATCGCCATGTGGTCCGAATATTCTCTGGATGTGGTCGATGCGGTGGCCCGCCACGGCAGCTTCAGTGCCGCTGCCCAGGAACTGCACCGCGTGCCGTCGGCCATCAGCTACACGGTACGTCAGCTTGAGGAATGGCTGGCCGTGCCCTTGTTTGTGCGCAGGCATCGTGACGTAGAGCTGACTCCCGCCGGCCGTCTGTTTATCGACGAGGCCCGCGGCGTGATGAAAAAAATGCTTGGCACCCGCCGCTTGTGCCAACAGGTGGCCAATGGCTGGAGTGGCCAGTTGAAGGTGGCCGTGGACTCCATCGTCAAACCCCAGCGTTGCCGACAACTGGTGCTGGACTTCTATCGGCAGTTTCCCGAAGTGGAACTGCTGCTTGAATACGAGGTGTACAACGGCGTGTGGGATGCACTAGCCGACGAGCGCACCGACATCGTGATCGGCGCCACCAGCGCGGTACCGGTGTCCAGCCACTTTAGCTTCCGCGACATGGGCCTGTTGAACTGGTTGTGCGTGGTCAGTACGCGGCACCCGTTGGCGGCGGTGGAAGGTTTGCTCAGTGATGACCAACTGCGCCCCTTCGCCTCACTGTGCATGACCGACACCTCGCGCAACCTGCCCAAGCGCGACACCTGGACCCTGGATAACCAGCGCCGCCTGGTGGTGCCCAATTGGGCTTCGGCGCTGGATTGCCTGCGCGATGGCCTGTGTGTGGGCATGGCCCCGGCCCATCAGGTGTTGCCGTGGATCGAAAAGGGCGAGTTGGTGGCGCTGCAATTAAGTCGACCGTTCCCGGCCAGCCCATCATGTGTCGCCTGGGCGCAGAGCAAGCTTTCGCCGGCCATGGCGTGGTTGCTGGAGTATCTGGGGGATACACAGACCATGAATCAGGAATGGCTGAATGGCCCACCCTCTGAACCCTACACAGAACCACTGTGGGAGGGGGCTTGCTCCCGATAGCGGTGTAGTCGATATCTTCAGTGGCTGAACCACTGCTATCGGGAGCAAGCCCCCTCCCACACTTTGATCGTATTTCAACCCAATAAGCGGGTGATGGCCCGCACAATCATTTCTACTTCCTGGCGCTGCAAAGTCAGCGGCGGCAACAGGCGAATAATCTTGCCCCGCGTGACGTTAATCAACAACCCATGCTCCTGGGCGGCACGTTGCGCCAGGTCGCGGTAAGGGCCGGCCAGTTCGATCCCGATCATCAAGCCCTTGCCGCGAATCGCCCGTACCTGCGGGTGCTCGTCCAATTCCATGTGCAACCGCGCCAGCAGGTATTCACCCTGGTGTGCCGCGTTCTGTAGCAAACCTTGCTGTTCAATAATCTCCAGCACGGTACAGCCCACGCGACAGGCCAGTGGGTTGCCGCCAAAGGTACTGCCATGGCTGCCTGGCGTGAACAGCTCGGCAACGGCGGCCCGAGCCAGGCAGGCGCCGATGGGCACGCCATTGCCGAGGCCTTTGGCCAGGGTCATCACATCCGGCACGATGCCTTCGTGCTGGAAGGCAAACCAGGCGCCGGTGCGCCCGATGCCGGTCTGGATTTCGTCGAGCATCATCAACCAGCCGTTGCGCGTGCAGTGGTCGCGCAGGGCTTTGAGGTAACCCGGTGGGGCCACCAGCACACCACTTTCACCCTGGATCGGCTCGAGCAGCACCGCCGCGATGCGCGTGCCGTATTGCCGGGTAACCGCCTCCAAGGCGGCCATATCGCCAAAGCCAACCTTAATGAAGTCTCCGGGCAGGCGCTGAAACCCCAGGCGCACCGACGGCCCGTCGCTGGCGGCCATGGTGCCAAGCGTGCGGCCGTGAAAGGCGTTCTCCATCACCACCACCAGCGGCTGTTCAATGCCTTTTTTCCAGCCATGCAAGCGCGCCAGCTTCAGCGCCGTCTCGTTGGCCTCGGCGCCGGAGTTGTTGAAAAACGCACGGTCCAGCCCGGACAGTTGGGCCAGGCGCAGGGCAAGCCGTTGTTGCCAGTCGATGCTGTAGAGGTTGGACGTGTGCAGCAGCAGGCCGGCCTGTTCACTGATGGCCGCTACCAGCCTGGGATGGGAATGACCGACATTGGTCACTGCCACGCCGGCAACTGCATCCAGGTATTCACGGCCTTGCTGGTCCCACAAGCGCGTGCCCAGGCCACGACTGAAGCTCAGGGCCAAGGGTTGATAGGTGCTCATCAGGCAGGCGGCGGTCATGGGGGTGGCTCCAGTGCATCGTTGGGATGGTTTCAGTATCGTTAACCACCCTTGCTGGATAAACTCTGAATTCCTGCAATGACTTTAAACCAGGGGTTGATAATGGACTTGTTCCAGGCAATGTCGGTGTACGTGAAAGTCGTCGAGACTGGCAGCATGACCGCCGCCGCCCACGAATGCGGGATGTCGACCACCATGGTGGGCAACCATTTGCGTGCCCTGGAGCAACGGCTGGGCGTCAGCCTGCTCAAACGCACTACGCGTAAACAGAACCTTACGGAATTTGGCGCGCAGTATTATCAGCGCTGCCTGGAGGTATTGGGGCTGGTGGCCGATTCCGAGCTAATGGCCGAACAGATCCACAGCGACACCCCCAAAGGCAGCCTGCGTATCACTGCGCCGCCCGTGTTCGGCACCGAACGCCTGGTGCCGGCCCTAAGCGAGTTTTCCCAGCGCTACCCGCTTATCGACCTGTACGTGGTGCTGAGCAATGAGCGGATGGACCTCGTAGACAGCGGCTTCGACGTGGCGATCCGCCTGGGCGAACTGGCAACATCCAGCGTGATCGCCAGGCCCATGCAGCCCTACACCCTCACGCTGTGCGCGTCACCTGCGTACCTGGCGCGACGGGGTACGCCGCAGACGCCAGATGACCTGCAGCAGCACGATTGCCTCGCGTTCGCCTACCCCGCGAATGACAACTGGCGCGACACCGATAAACTCTGGCGCATGACCGGGGATGAAGGCCAGGTGGAAGTCCCGGTTGGCGGCTCATTGACCATCAACAGCTCGCAAGGCTTGCGCCAGGCGGCCATCAACGGCATGGGCATCATCATGCTGGCCGATGCCCTGGTGCAACCGGACCTGGAGAACGGCAAGCTGGTGGCCTTGCTAACCACCTATAAACTACCCAGCCGCCCCATGCACCTGCTGTATCGCCAGGACCGCTATCGCCTGCCCAAGCTGCGGGCGTTCGTCGACTTCGCCATGGAGAAATGGGCGCCCTAGAAGGCCACGCCCAACTCCCGCAAACGCGCAGCGGTACGATCGGCCGACACATGGTGGATACCCTGCCAGCCCAAGGCGACAGCCGCGTCGATATTGCCTTCGACATCGTCGATAAACACCACTTCACTCGGCTGGATATCCGGCAGATGGGCACGAACCTGCTCAAGGCTGGCGTGGTAGATCGCCGGGTCAGGCTTGATCAACTTCAATTCGCCGGACACGACGATGTTGCGAAAACGCTGCAGGAACGGGTAATTGGCCCGGGCATAAGGGAAAGTTTCAGCCGACCAGTTGGTGAGGCCGAACAACGGCACATTGGCTTGGTGCAACGCCTCGAGCATCGCCACGCCTTCGGGCAACTCACCGCGCAGCATCTCGTGCCAGCGCTCGTAATAAGCCTGGATCAAGGTGTGGTGATCGGGGTGTTGGTCAATCAGGATGCGGGTGGCTTCAGCCAGGGTACGACCAGCATCTTGCTCGGTGTTCCAGGCCTGGGTGCAGATGTTGTCGAGGAACCACTGCCGTTCTGCATCGTCGGCAATCAGCTTGCGGTACAGGTGCTGCGGGCTCCAGTCGAACAGGACACCGCCGAAATCAAAAACTACTGCACGAATCGTCATCAGATCCTCCGTTAGTGTGACTTGATAGCAGCTGGAGTCTGGCAGATCTGGAAGAGAGAGGCGCGCGTCGGGGCGTAAGAAGTGTCTGAAAAGATTCGGATCAAATGTGGGAGGGGGCTTGCTCCCGATAGCAGGGTGTCAGCCACTGAAGATAGTGACTGATGCACCGCCATCGGGAGCAAGCCCCCTCCCACATTTTGGTCTGGATCAGACCTTAAGCTTGGATCAGGCCGTTGATCTTGACGGTCGGGTTCACGTCCGCATCGTAATCCACACCATCGACTTCAAAGCCGAACAAGCGCAGGAACTCAGCCTTGTACCCAGCAAAATCGCTGATCTCGTTGACGTTGTCGTCGGTAACCTGGTTCCACAGCGCAGCCACGGCGTCCTGCACCTTCGGTTCCAGCTCAGCGAGGTCGGCGCGCAGGCGGCCATCGGCGTCGAGCTTAGGCTCTTTACCGTACAGGCTGTCCTTGAACAGGCCGTAGACCTGCTCGATGCAGCCTTCGTGGGTGCCCTGCTCTTTCATCACCTTGAACAGCAGCGACAGGTACAGCGGCATGATCGGGATCGCCGAGCTGGCCTGGGTGACCACGGCCTTGAGCACCGAGACGCGGGCATCGCCCTTGAGCGCAGCAAGGTTTTCGCGCAGGGTCAGGACTTTCTTGTCCAGGTCTTTCTTGGCTTCGCCGATGGAACCGTTCCAGTAGATATCCTGGGTCAGCTTCTCACCGAGGTAGGTGAACGCAGTGGTCTTGGCGCCTTCGGCCAGTACGTCGGCGTCACGCAGGGCGTCAATCCACAGCTGCCAGTCTTCGCCGCCCATGACCTTCACGGTGCCGTCGATTTCTTCCTGGGTTGCAGGCTCAAGAGTGGTGTCTACCACTACGCCCTTGTCGGTGTTGATACCGCGCAGGGTCACGGCCTTGCCGATTGGCTTGAGGGTGGAGTTGTGCACCACGCCTTGCGGGTCGGTACGGCGTGGCGCGGCCAGGCTGTAGACCACCAGGTCGATCTTGCCCAGGTCTTTCTTGATGGTGTCGATGGTCAGGCGCTTGATCTCGTCCGAGAACGCGTCGCCGTTGATGCTCTTGGCGTACAGGCCTTTTTCCACGGCAAACTTCTCGAACGCCGCGCTGTTGTACCAGCCGGCGGAGCTCAGCTTGCCTTCTTCGCCTTCTTTTTCAAAAAACACGCCCAGGGTATCGGCGCCGCAGCCAAACGCGGCACTGATGCGCGCGGCCAGGCCGTAACCGGTGGAAGCGCCGAGCACCAGCACTTTCTTGGGGCCGCCTTCGATTACGCCATTCTTGGTTACGTAGTCGATCTGCTCTTTGACGTTCGCTTCACAGCCAACAGGGTGGGCGGTCACACAGATAAAGCCACGAACCCGCGGTTTGATGATCATAAAAATTTCTGCCTCTTCCAAGGTGCCGAAGGCCAATGGTGGCCATTCAACTTCAATCGTACCGGTCTATGACGTCCAAAAAACCGAAGCGTCACGATAGTCGCAAATCTTCTGTTCTCAAAATTCAATCCACAAACCTTAGGAGGGTGCGCGGCAACGGTTACAAATTGTGCAAGGGCTTCACAATTTCGCCCTATTTAATAACCCCTCGCGGCTCTATAAACCCTTATGATGACGATATTGTTTCATTATGTTTCAAGGTTGGAGCCGTGTTCCATGAGCAAAAGTGCTGTCGGCAAAAAGCTGGTGTCCCTGGCCTGGGTACTCGGCGTTCTGCTGTTGATCGACTGTTTCCCGCGTACCTGCCTGGTATTCCTGCTGCTGGTGGTGCTGTGCGGTATTTATGATTTCCTGCGCAACGGCCTCTATGACCGCGCCACCCTCAAGAAATACTTCATCGGCAACGGCCGCAATACCTGGGTGCTCGCCCCCTTCAACACCCTGCTCGACCTGCTGAGCAGCCGCAACCGCCATGTCTACACGATGCACGACCTGCCACCCGCCTGGCGCGAAGACCTGCAACACGTGATCGACGATGCCATGGCTCACAAGGATGAAATCATCGGCTACCTGGACGAGCGCATGGCCGAGAAGAAACGCGGCATGTTGTTTTTCCAGTGGTACGGCCGCCCGATCGAGACCACCCTGGATATTCCGCAGTTGCGCAAGAAATTGCCCTTCGTGAAGACCATCGGTGTCTCGGTGTTCAACGAAAACCGGTCCACCTCCTTCCACTTCGGCCCCCTGCGCATGATGTTCCGCGTGCTCTACAACATGGCGCCGGCGCTGCATCACGAGGGGGTGTATATCCAGGTGGGCAAGCACAAGCACTACTGGCACGACGACCCTTTGTTTATCTTCGATGACACCTTGATGCACGCATCCTTCAACAAGAACGACGCCAAACGCTACTGCCTGTTCATCGACATCGTGCGGCCGACCCCGCTGCCCTCGGTGCTCAACGCCGTGATCGCGGGCTTTGCCGGCCTGGTCTTTACCCTGCGTCGGGTTTTCTACAAAAACTGGAAGCTGATTGAGTAAGTTCTGCGGCATGATGGTGCTGGACGGTGTTTGCGCTTGGCCTCTGGCCTGAGGTAAATAACCGTCTCGTGCGACCGTAAACGGCGCCCACC